>JBBRWI010000249.1:0-5315 GCA_038249305.1 Acetobacterales bacterium | reverse complement strand
CAGTCGCCCGAAGGTCGCCGCATCTTTCCGCGCATGAGCGTGCTGGAGAACCTCCAGATGGGCGCGCAGGCGCAGACGCATGATCCGGCCGAAGATCTCGAGAAAGTCTTCGCCCTGTTCCCGCGCCTGCACGAACGCCAAGCGCAGCGCGGCGGCACGCTTTCGGGCGGCGAACAGCAGATGCTCTCCATCGGCCGCGCCCTGATGGCGCGCCCGCGCCTGCTGCTGCCCGATGAGCCCTCGCTTGGGCTGGCGCCGCTGATCGTGCGCCAGATATTCGCCACGATCCGCGACCTGAACGCGCGCGAGGGGTTGACGGTGCTGCTGGTTGAACAGAACGCCAACCAGGCGCTGCGGCTCGCGCATCGCGGCTATGTGCTGGTGACCGGGCGCATCATCATGGAGGGCAGCGGAGCCGATCTGCTGGCGCGGCCCGAAGTTCGCGACGCCTATCTCGGCGGCGGGCATTGACCAATGCCGCTGTCGGCGGTTGTTGACCTGCGATTGCGGCTCGTTAATGTTAATACCACAAAATCACTGGGGGATAAGACCATGCGCCTTACACGCAGGACGGCACTCGCCGCTGGCCTCGGCAGCCTTGCCCTCGGCCACCCTGCCCTCGCCCAGGCCTGGCGGCCGACACGCGATGTGGAATTCGTCATTCCGTTTGGCGTCGGTGGCGGCGCGGACCTCATGGCGCGAATCATCCAGAAGATCATCACCGATGAGCGGTTGGTGCCGGTGGCCGTCAACCCGGTCAATCGGCCGGGCGGCGGCGGCGCTGTCGGCATCGCCTATGTCGCGGCAAGCCGCCGCACCGATCCGCACACGCTGGTGCTGATCAACGGCACGACGCAGATCACGCCGATCATGGTGCCGAATGTGCGCACCCTTTCGGAAGTGCGGCCCATCGTGAACGTCATGCTCGACGATTTCCTGCTGTTCGTGCGTGCGGATAGCCCGCACCAGACGGCCGCGGCCTTCGCCGCCGCGGCGCGCAGCGCGCCGCCGCGCAGCGTGAACTTCTCCACCGGCGGCACGACCGACCAGATGGCGATCACCGTGCTTGGCCGCGCGATCGGCGCCGAACTCAACATGGTGAATTTCAATTCCGGTGGCGAGGCGCTGACGGCGCTGCTCGGCGGGCATGTGCAGGCCTCGATCGGCAATCCGCTGGAATTCATGGGGCACCTGAATTCGGGGGCGATGCGCGCCATCGGCGTGTTCCGCGACACGCGCTTCAACGACCTGCCGAACGTGCCGACGATGAAGGAACAGGGCATCAACGCCGAGAATTTCCAGATGTGGCGCGGCGTCGCCGTGCCGCGCCAGGTGCCCGATGCCGCCGCCGCCTACTGGACCGAGGTGATCCAGCGCGTTGTCGCGACCGAAACCTGGAAGAAGTATCTGCGCGACAATGTGGCCAGCGAGGCGACCATCGTCGGCACCGACTTCACGGACTTCCTCGCCGCGCAGGAGCGGCTGTATCGCGAACTGCTCGGCCGCCCGGCGTGAGCCGAAGGATTGGCTGGGGTGATCTCGGCCTGTCGCTGACCTTCGCGGCGCTCGGCCTGGTGTGGGTGCTGGGTGCCGCGGAATTGCCGCGCTGGAATCGTGAGACGCCGGGGCCGGGCTTCCTGCCGCTGGTCTTCGGCGTGCTGCTGCTGGGCTTCGCGCTGCTGGCGGCGGCGCAGGCCGTCTTCGCGCCCATCGTGCCGGCTGAGGACCAGGGCGGCGTCCGCAAGCCGCTGCTCGTGCTGTTCGTCGCCGCGCTTGCCGTGACGGCGCTGGAAACAGCGGGTTTCGTGGTGACGATGTTCCTGATGCTGCTGGCGCTCTACGCGCTGGTCGAACGCAAGCCACCGTTCGCCTCACTGCTGGCGGCGGCGGCGGTGACGGGCGCGCTGCATGTGATTTTCGCGGTGTTGCTCTCCGTGCCGCTGCCGCTCGGTCCTTTCGGAGGCTGAGGCAGGATGGACTCGCTTGTGCCATTGATGAACGGCTTCGCGGCCGCGCTGACGCCGACGCACATCGCCCTGTGTTTTCTTGGCGTGCTGCTCGGCCAGATCGTCGGCGTGCTGCCGGGTATCGGGCCGGCGGCGGCGATCGCGCTGCTGCTGCCGATCACCTTCGGCATGGATGCGACCGGCGCGATCATCATGTTCGCCGGCATCTACTATGGCAGCCAGTATGGCGGCACGCTGACCTCGGTACTGATCTCGGTGCCGGGCGAAAGCTCCACCGTGATGACGGCGATCGATGGCTACCAGATGGCGCTGCAGGGGCGCGCCGGCGTCGCACTCGGCATCGCGGCGATCGGCAGCTTCATCGCCGGCACCATCGGCACGATCGGACTGATACTGATTGCCCCGCCGCTGGCGAAGATGGCGCTGGCATTCGGGCCACCGGAGTATTTCTCGCTGGTGCTGCTGGGGTTGATGGCGCTGGCGGCGGTCGGCGGTTCGCTGCTGAAGGGGCTGACGGCGGGCATTGCAGGGCTTGCTCTCGGCACCATGGGCATCGATCCGCAGGTCGGCGTGCCGCGCTATGATTTTGGCCAGGTCTGGTTGCTGGACGGCATCGAATTCATCGTGCTGACCGTGGCGCTGTTCGGGCTGGGCGAGGTGCTGGGCGGCTGCAATGCCGGCGTGGCGCGGCCGGTGGCGAAGGTCACGAACGTGCTGCCCTCGCGCGCCGAGTGGCGGCAATCGCGCATGCCGATCCTGCGCGGCAGCGTCATCGGCTTCATCATCGGCGTATTGCCGGCGACCGGTGCCACCATCGCCTCCTTCGTCGCTTATATCGTCGAGAAGAAGCTGGCGAAGGACCCTTCGCGCTTTGGCAAGGGCGCCATCGAGGGCGTGGCGGGGCCGGAGGCGTCGAACAACGCCGCCGCCGCCGGCGCGATGGTGCCGATGTTGAGCCTCGGCGTGCCGGGTTCGGGCACCACGGCCGTGATTCTCGGCGCGCTCATCATGTTTGGCGTACGGCCAGGGCCGGAGATGTTCACGACCAATGCCGATCTGGTCTGGGCACTGATTGCCTCCATGCTGATCGGCAATCTGCTGCTGCTGATCATGAACCTGCCCCTGGCAGGCTTCTTCGCGAAGCTGCTGTTGGTGCCCTATTCCTGGCTTTATCCGCCAATCCTCGCGCTGTGCATCGCCGGCGTCTATTCACAGTCGAACAGCGTGGAGGATGCCTGGCTGGTGGTTGGCTTCGGCGCGCTGGGCTGGCTGATGAAGCGCTACGATTGGCCTATGCCGCCGATGATCCTGGGGCTCGTGCTCTCGCCCCTGTTCGAGACCTCACTCCGCCAATCGCTGACGCTGAGCCTCGGCGATCCGATGATTTTCGTCGTGCGGCCACTCTCGGCCACGCTGCTGGCCTGCGCGGGGCTGGCGCTGGTCGTGCCGATCGGGATGATGCTGTGGCGCAGGCTTCGGGGTGGCAGGGCATGAGCCGCACGTTGATTATCGCGAGTGGGCGGTGGGACAACAATGTCGCGGTGATCGACGCCGCCGCGGCACGCGATCCCGCCAACGACGCGACAAATCGCGCGGTGATTTCCCGCCCGCGCGTGACGCCGGATGTGGATGGCGCGCCGGCCTCTGGCCAACCGGTCTCGGTTCTGATTCCGCCGAGCGGGCCGCATGGCTATGTGGTGAACCATTCCGGTCTCGTTTCGGCCGCCGTGGCGGGCGGGTATCAGCACGGCCATCCGGGAACGGTCACGGTGCTCGACCTCGCTGTTTTGCGCGATCCGCGCGCCAGCGGCACGACCGCGGCGATGGCAGGCATCATCGAGACGGGCACTTGCGGTCCGGTCGGCTTGGCGATCACGCCGGATGGCGCGCATCTGCTGGTGGCGTCCGCGGAAGCCGCGGGGGCCGAGGATGGCGGCGTCGAGATCACCGCCATCGGCCGCGCCACGCGACAGGTGGCGCGGCGCATCCGACTGCACGATGCAGGCGGCAAGCCCTGCCATCTCGATAGCCCGAATGCCGATTACGGGCGTTTCCCGAACCCCAATGGCATCGCCGTGAGCAGGCTCGGTACGGGCTGGCTTCTGAGTGCCAATGGCGGCACGGATGATGTCTCGATCATCGATCTGACGCGCGCCCTGGCCGGCGATGACACGGCGGAGGTTGCTCGCATTCGCGTGCAATCCGGTGGCTTCGGCATCAGCGTCTCGCCCAACCAGCGCCTCGCTGCGGTGGCAGCTCGGGAGAACATGCGGACGGGCGCCTACGGCAACACGGTCAGCCTGATCGACATTGCCGCGCGGTGCGAGACGGCGCGCATCCAGGTGGGCACGGATGAGGCCGCGCAGGGCACGCGGCCCTTCGTCGCGGCCTTCACGCCCGATGGCGCGCATCTGATCGTGACCTGCTTTGCCTCGGATACCGTCTCGCTGGTCGATGTCGCCAGCGCGCGGGAGGTGAAGCGGCTGCACCTGGTCGATCCGTCTGGCGGGCCGGCGCGGCCGCGTGGCGTGGCGATCGGCGCGGATGGCGCTTGGGCCGCGATTTCCGGCGGCAAGAAGACCGGGCCTGGCAGTTCCGTGCTGTGGATGCTTGACCTTCCGGGCTTCACCGTGGCCTCGCGCGTGACCGGCATCGGCAACGAGACCTATCTGCTGGACCTATTGCCCGCCGGTCGCTGAGCCATCGCGCGGACTTCCTCTGGCGAGGCACCACGCGCGCGCAGATCGCGCAGCGTGCCGGCGCTGTCCCGCTGGCGAGGCGCTGTCCTTACGCATCGCTCAGCAGCGGATGGTGCTCGTAGGCGGGCCCTGGCCAGCCGAACAGGGTCTGCAACAGGCGGTGCGGGTCCGTGGCGGCGCGCAGATCCTCGCCGCGCGTCACCAAGGTCACGCCCTGGAGCGCATCGTCATGCGTGACGCAGAGATGATAGCTCGCCGGCGCATCCTTGCGCGCCAACACAACATCGCCGAAGCGGGCGGGATCGCAGCGAAGCCGCCCTTCGCGTGCCTCATGGTAGGTGAGGGGGTGCGGGGTTTCCGCCAGGGCGCGCGCCGTATCGAGGCGAAGCGCGTGGGCGTCGCCGCGGGCGATCCATCGCCTGCGCGCCATCTCCCTGGACCGCCTCGTCGCCTTTCTGACGCCCTGGCGCGCCTTTCTGGAGACGCGTGGAAAGCGCTTGCCCGACCCTGTCAATGGCGGTTGAATTCTCCCCAGAAGAGGCGAACGAAAATTCCCCAGTTTGTTTCGGAGCCGCCTTTGGCTACGAGGGCACCATCGTGTTGGCAGCTGCCTTTGGTGGGCGACCGCGGCGTTTGGTCATCGCACCTG
>JBBRWI010000248.1:0-5341 GCA_038249305.1 Acetobacterales bacterium | reverse complement strand
GATCACGAGGACGCATCATGCCGCTGGTCACCCCGCTGCCCGAGGACCACAACCCCGATCTCCTCGACCTGATCCAGTTCTTCCGTGGACCGCTTGGCACGGTGCCGAATTCGGTGCTGACCATGCAGCGCCGCCCCGCCGTGGCGCGCGCCTTCACCGAGCTGAACAAGGCGGTGATGGCGAACCACGCGCGCGTCACCGCGGAGCAGAAGCGGCTGATCGGCTATATCGCCTCCCACACTGCCGGCTGCCATTACTGCGAGGCGCACACCATCCTCGCCGCCGAGCGCTTCGGCGCGACGCCGGAGCGCATGGCCGACATCTGGGCCTATGCCAGCAGCCCGCATTTCACCGACGCCGAACGCGCCGCCTTCGATTTCGCGATCGCCGCCGCCACCGTCCCCAACGCCGTCACGGCGGAGATCGCGGCAGCGCTGCACCGGCACTGGACAGAGGACGAGATCGTCGAAATCCTCGGCGTGATCGCTCTGTTCGGCTTCCTCAACCGCTGGAACGATTCGATGGGCACGACCCTTGAGCCGATCGGCATCTCGGCCGGCGAACGGAACCTGGCGAGCGAGGGGTGGGATGTCGGCAAACACCAATAAGGTCCTCCGCCGATCACTGCGCGCGCGGCTCGGCGCGGTGGCCGGCCTCTCCGTCGCGCCGGCACTCCGCGCGCAGGGCGCAAGGCCGCTGGTCATCGTGGCCCCCTTCCCGCCGGGTGGCTCCACCGACCTGATGGCGCGGCTGGTCGCCGAAGGCTGGCCGGCCTGCTCGGCCGGGCGGTGATGGTGGAGAACCAGTCCGGCGCCGGCGGGCGCATCGCCGCCCGCCAGGTGGAGCAGGCGCCGCCGGATGGCACACGGCTGCTGTTGGCCAAAACCTCGGTCATGGCGATCACGCCGCTCGTCTTCAGCGACGCCGGCTACGACCTGCTGGGCTTCGTGCCGGTCGCGGGCGCCGCCGAATTCGCAGCCGGTCTGGCGACCGGACCGGCGACGCCGGACCTCACGACCTGGCTGCGGGGCCATCCGGCGCAGGCCAATCTTGGCGTGCCCGCGATCGGCAGCCTGCCGAACAGCGACGACAAGGCGGCGAACTGGGTCGGGCTCGTAAGGCGTGACGGCCGCCTGCGGGCAGGCGGCGCCCGTCAGTCTCTCGGGCTGCACCCTTTCTTTAGCACGCCAGTGTTCACCGAGGCGACGGTCCCACCCGGGTTGCTGCGCTCGCACCGCACGGCGCCGGGCATCTGGGGGCTGATCCGGGTGCTGGAGGGCAGGCTGCTCTACCGGGTGCTCGATCCGCTTTCGGAGCGTGTCCTCGATCCTTCATCCGCGCCGGGCATGGTTGAGCCCAATGTGCCGCACGAAGTCGCCCCACTCGGGCCCGTGCGTTTCCACGTTGAATTCCATCGCATGGCGGCCGCGGCTGCGTAACCCGCAGAGACCAGAGGCGTTATCGGTCCAGAACCGGAGACGCAGACCGTGCATGTTCAATCCGCGCGCCAACCTGCCATTGAGGAGCATGGCCGCGCCTTTCCGGTGGCCATGCTCGCCCTTTTCGCTGGCGGCACAAGCCTGTGGCCGATCTCAGCCAAAGCCCACGTCAAGTGGTTTGCCCCCTATATCGTGGGTGCGCCGCCGGCGCCCGTCAGCGCGACGCTGACGGATGGCTGGTTCTGGCTCGCCATCGCGCTGGTGCTCGGCTTCTTCATCGCAACGCGGGCGCTGGAGCGGTCGAGTTACGGCGAGGCCATGCTCAGGGGCATGGACCGTGCCACGGACCCACTGTGGCGGCGGCTGGACGACTTCGTCCGCGCCGTCATCGCCGCGTTCTTCGTCGCCATTTTTGCGGTGGGCGGGGTCTATCTGACCCCAGACCTGAAAACACCAGCCGAATGGGTGTCCTGGGCTCAGCTGCTGATCGCCGCGGGCATTTTCTCGCGCAGGACGATGCCGCTCTCGGCCGCGGGCATCATCGGCCTTTGGGCGCTCGCGCTGCGCGACTACGATTTCTTCCATCTGCTCGACTACCTGGCGCTCGGCATCGGCGTCGCTGCCTATCTGGTGCTCGAAGCCTCGAACAATCCGCAGTGGCGCAAGCACCGCTTCGAGGTCCTCCGCTGGGGTGTTGCGATCGCGCTGATGTGGTCGAGCCTCGAAAAATTTGCCTACCCCGGTTGGTTCAGCCCGCTCGTCGTCGAGAAGCCATTCCTGACCTTCGGCATGCCGGAGCATGTGTTCGTCCCGATGGCGGGCGTGGCCGAATTCACCATGGGCTTTGGCTTGATCTGGACGCCGCTGGTGCGCCGGCTGTCGGCCATCACCCTGTTCGTCATTTTCAACGCGGCCGTTTATCCCTTCGGACGGATCGACATGGTCGGGCATGCCTTGATCATGGCCATCATCGTCGCCATCGCTGCCGACCAAACACGCGAGGTCCAATTCATGCCCGCGCTCAAGCGCTCGCTCGCCGGCGTGCCGGCCGGGCTGGCAGCGGCGCTGGTCGTGTTCGTGACCGGGTACTGGAGCCTGCACCTCGCTTTCTACGGCCCTGAAGGCAGCGTCGGCCCGCCCGTGGCCGAGGTCGCAACCCACTCCCGCAATCCGGAGCAACCCCATGGCCCGCAGGCGCGGGGCGGTATCGGCGCGCCGCCCGAGCGTGGCCCGGGGGGCCGGCAGTGATTGCCGAGGTAGCGGCAACGGCGAGGAGGCATCCATGAAGGACGGTCGCTACTCCATGATGGTGGCGCGCAGGAGCGACGGCAGGATCATCACCCGGCCGCTTTCTCCCCACCTTCAGGTGTATCGCTGGCCGGTCAGCATGACGCTGTCCATCGCGCACCGCGCCACTGGCATCGGGCTGTCGGTCGGCGCGCTTCTCATGACTTGGTGGCTGGTCGCTGCGGCAGCTTCCGATGACGCCTTCGCGACCGTGCAGAGCTTCCTCGGGTCGGGGTTCGGCGTCTTTCTGCTGATGGGCTGGGCGGCGGCGCTCCTTCTGCACTTGTTCCTCGGCATTCGCCACCTGGTCTGGGACGCGGGCTGGGGGTTCGGCACCCTGGCCCAACAGGAAGCAGTGCGCATGGGATCAGGGATCCGGATCTATCGTGTCACCGATTGGGGCGTGATCGGCGTGGCCGTGCTCGCCACGCTGGCCGTTTGGATCGCTGGTGTCAGGGCTCTGGTGTCAAGGCGTGGCGATGACAGGCAAGCCCGACCTTCCGCCAGGAGCGTAGCGCGCACGCGGCCTCGGCGCTGCGCACTCTGGCTCCAGAGCATGGTGGGCCGAGCGGCTGCCCGCCCAGCGCCGAGATAGTAGTCTGCAGCTGCGCTCAGCACGTAAGCGAGATACGCCCTTGTCGTCACGGCGCGCCGCCTCCACGGCCGTCGCTGCTGTGGCCATCCACGACGATCGTCTCGAGTACGACATGCTCCGAATTCAGGGCGCGCAGCAAGGGCGGCAGCCGCACCGCCTAGAGCACGATCGATCCAAGTGGATCGATCTCGTGCTCTAGAAGCCGTTGAATCTAGAGCAAGAAATCGGATCAGATGATTCCATCTGATCCGATATTGCTCTAGTTCAGCGTGGGGATGACGACAGAGATCACGTGTCGCGTCGGCGTTCGGGGGCGGAGCCGCCGGTCACGGCACGCCTCCGGCGCAGCAGACGCACGGCGATTGGCACGAGGGTGACGCCGCCGGCCAGCAGCACCGCGATGCCGATCCAGCCCGCGCCCTCCTCCCGCATCCGTTCGCCGAACCAGACGAGCGCGACACTCACCGGGACGACGCCCGCAAGTGTCGCCAGGGCGAACCACCACCAGCGCAGCGGCGTCAGCCCGGCCGCGTAGCTGACCGCGTCGAAGGAGATGAAGGGCACGAGGCGGGAGGCGAAGACGATGCCGGCCAGGGCCGCCTGCGAGCGCGGGCGGTCGAGCAGCCGCGCCGCCCAGGACCAGCGGCGCACGGCGTCATAGCCGAACCGCCGGGCGATGCCGAAGGCGAGCAGCGCGCCGGCTTCGGCACCGAGGACGACATAGACCGAGCCCCAGACCTTGCCGAAGGCAGCGCCCGCGGCGAGCGCGATCGGCGCGCTCGGGATCGGGCTGAACACCACAGCGCCCGCAATGCCGGCAATGATCGCGAGCGGCCCGAGCGGTCCGAGCCGCTCGACCCAGCGCCGGAGGCGGTCCCCATCGGCGAGCATGTCGAGCGCTCCGTTCCCGGACAGGACGAGCCAAGCTGCCGCGAGCGCTGCCGCCGCGATGCCGAGGATGATGTATTCGCGGGCCCGCACTGGGCGCTAAGCGGGGGAACGTCGCCCGCCCAGGAGGTTCGGCCCGGCGCGAACCGCTTGAGGCAGAACCAGGGCGAGCGTCGCGAACTGCGCCAGCGCGTCCACGATGCAGCAGGGGCACCACACCTGGTCCACTTTCTGCATCTGGTAGAACAAGTACTTCGCAGCCAATGCGGACGGGGCCGCCTCAACCACCACGGCGAGCGGCGGAATGCAGGGCTGCTCGCGCACCGGGTTCGGGTCTCCGGTGGTGGCAAGCGTGAACTCGGCCCCGAGCCTCTCTGCGTCGGTCAGGCGGACTGACGGGGCCGAACACCAGAGCTCCAAATCGTGCCCTCCCCTTCCCGCTCGTCCAGCGCGCTCGGGCATTCAAGCGTGGGCGTGACCGGCCCGCTGCAGCAGCAGGCCATAGGTCCAGCCGAGAACGGCACCGAAGATCACGTGCAACATAAGGGTCATGATGGGCGCCATGATGCCGAGGTTCAACGCGAAAATCCAGGCTCCCGCCATCGGCATCACCGCCACCATCATCATCAGCCCGCCACCCCGAGCACGATGCCGCGTACCGTATGCGTGCTGCCTGAAAGACGCGGGTCGGGCACGGCGAAAAGCCCGCCAAACACCACGCCGCCAATGACGAAATGTACCGCCCAGCCGACCGCGGGCGTGCCGGGCGAGCCCATCATAAAGGGCCGCACCTACCGGAGCGCGGGCGTGCCGCAAAGCAGCGCTGGCGGGTTCTCCGGCAGGCTGCGGAGGCGCAGCACCTCCGTGGCTACGCCTTCTCCATCTGTACCCGCAGGATCCCAGCGGCCAGATCCAGCGTGAGGCGATACGTCTGGACCGCACGCTGACACCATAGACCAGCGTTGAAATTTGATGGATGCGGCAAACTCGCCTAGCAGCCTGTCGGACTTAACGCGCCGCCTCGGCCAGAGGTAGAGTGTGCGGCCGCTGATTCTTCCCCCTCCCTTGGATCCTGCCTTGATGAGCAACTTCCGTCCCGTCGACCGCGACACCGGTTTCCTGCTGCCGCCGT
>JBBRWI010000247.1:0-5363 GCA_038249305.1 Acetobacterales bacterium | reverse complement strand
CTAGAGCAATATCGGATCAGATGGAATCATCCGATCCGATTTCTTGCTCTAGATTCAACGGCTTCTAGAGCACGAGATCGATCCACTTGGATCGATCGTGCTCTAGTCCGCAACGCCCAACCGCTTCAACTGGCGCCGCAGCGCATAGACCTGGTCCAGCAGCGAAAGCACCACCGGCAGCGCGTCCTCGTTCACCGCCAACTCGTCGCGCAGTTCCAGGATCAGCCGGACCCGTTCGACATCGATGTCCTGGAACACCAGCCCAGGCTCGGGGCGGACGTAGCCTTCGGCGATCCAGCGTTGCAGATCGTCCGGCGACAGCGCCGCAAACCGGGTGCAGAGAATCTCCAGCGTCATCATGCCACAGCCTCCATCCCGGCCCGCGGATCGGTCGCGGCCTCGGGCTCCCAGCCTTGCAGAAAGGCTTCCAGCGCCGCGTCCGGCGTGCCGATCACCACGCGCAGCGTCAGGAACAGGTCGCCGGCCGCCCGCTCACCATGCGCCGCAATGCCGCGACCGCGCAGCCGGATCGTGCGCCCGGTGTCGCTATGCGCCGGCAGCGTGACCCGCACCGCGCCGGACGGCGTGGGGACCGCGACCGCCCCACCCAGGACCGCCTCCTTGATCGTGACCGGCAGATCCATCCGCAGGTCCAGGCCGTCGCGGAGGAACAGCGGGTGCTCGGCCACGTCCAACGCGATCATGGCATCGCCGTCCGGCCCGCCATTGCGCCCCGGCGCGCCCTGGCCGCGCAGCCGCAGGATCTGCCCGGTCACCACCCCGGGCGGGATCTTCACAGCCAGGCTCCGCCCATCCGGCAGGGTCAGGTGCTCGGTCGCGCCGAGCGCCGCCGACACGAAGGGTACCGCCAGGCGATAGGCCTGGTCCTGGCCGCGGCGGGGGGCGGCCTCGGCACGGCGGCGGGCTTCGAACATCTCGGCGAACATATCCTCAAAGGCATCCGACTGGGTGCCGTAGCGTTCGCCCGGCGCGTCATCCGCCTGGCGGCGATAGGCGCCGGCGGGGCGCTGGGGCTGGCCCTCGGCATCGATCTCACCGCGGTCGAAGGCGGCCCGGCGCTCGGGGTCCGACAGCAGGTCATTGGCCGCCGACGCCGCCTTGAACTGCGCCTCGGCCGCGGGCTTGCCGGGGTTCAGGTCGGGGTGGTGGCGGCGGGCGAGTTTGCGATATGCGGCCTTGATCGCCTCCGGCGTCGCGTCGCGCCCCAAGCCCAGCACCTTGTACGGATCCTCGGCCATCATGCCATCCTGTCGGGTCCATTGCATTTTGCGCCCCCGCCGGCGCAGCGTCCAGAATGGCGGCGCTTTGCCAGGACCGCGCGTCCGGCTACCTTGGTGCACCCACCACGGAACCACGCATGTCCACGACCGGCCTGCCGCCCTACGACGACAGCAACATCTTCGCGCGGATCCTGCGCGGCGAGATCCCGTGCAAGCGGGTGGCCGAGGACAGCCACGCCCTAGCCTTCCACGACATCAACCCCCAGGCACCGGTCCATATCCTGGTCGTGCCCAAGGGGCGCTGGTGTTCCCTGGCCGATTTCGCCGCCAGCGCCAGCGATGCCGAACAGGCCGGCTTCTGGCGCATGGTCGGCGCCGTCGCGCACGGCGCGGGGCTGGAGGCCACAGGCTACCGCATCCTGTCCAACATGGGCCCCGAGGGCGGCCAGGAAGTCCCGCATTTCCACGTGCATGTCTTTGGCGGCCGGCGGCTTGGCCGCATGGTCCCAGGACCCGCCGCTTGAAAGATCCCGATCCCCGCGCGGCGCTGACGGCGGCCGGGCAACTGCCCGATGGGGAACTCGACCTTGCCACCATCGCGTTGCACTTCGCCCGGATCGATGCGCCCGACGCCGACTGGCGCGGGGCGATGGACCACCTGACGGATATTGCCCGCGCCGCCACCCTGGCCGCGGAAGCCGCCCCCGCCGCCGAACAGGGCGACGCCGAGGCCCGGCGCGCCGTGTTGGCCGAGGTGATCCACGGCACGTTCGGCTACGCCGGCGACACCGAAACCTACGATGACCCGGCCAATGCCAACCTGCTGCGGGTGATCGAGCGCCGGCGGGGCCTGCCGGTGGCACTCGGCCTGCTGTGGATGCACGCGGCCGATGCGGTCGGCTGGCCGGCGCATGGGCTGGACTTCCCGGGTCACTTTTTCCTCAGCCTGGAGGGGGTGCGTGGCCAGGCGGTGGTCGATCCCTTCGCTGGGGGCACCGCGATGGATGCCGCCGCCCTGCGCACCGTGCTCAAGCGCGTGGAGGGCCGCCAGGCGGAATTGCGCCCCAACATGCTCGCCCCGGTGGAGCGCCGGTCGGTGCTGCTGCGGCTGCAGAACAACCTGAAACTGCGCCGGCTGAAGGGCCAGGACATGGCCGGCGCGCTGACCTGCACCGAGGACATGCTGCGCCTGGCCCCCGATTCCGCCGCGCTGTGGCGGGAGGCGGGGCTGATGAACCAGAGACTGGACCGGATCGGGGCGGCGCTGGTCTGCCTGGATCGGTTTCTGGGGCTGGTGCCGGCGGGGGAGGCGGCCGAGCGGGTGAAGGGGGTGATGGAAGAACTGCGGCAGCGCTTGAACTAAGGTTTGGTATGGGTTTTTGCGGTTTCGGACAAATTGCCGGCGGGGCGTTTTCGGGGCCTGGGGCGCGACCGGGCCCTTGGCAAAACCCTGGTAGCACGGCCGGCCCGAAATAGGTAATAATTCCGTGCTTGACCGGCGTTGGGCTGCCACCCACCTTTCATCCTGACCCGTAAAGGACCGCCCCCAGGCCGCATGGCAGCGCCCACCCCCTTCCGCCCGGCCGGGCTTGTGCAGCCGAGAAGCGCCCTTGACCCGGCCGCGCGCCGTGGGCCAGACTTTGCCGCGCGCCGCGGCCCAGACTCTGCCGCGCGCCGCGCGATCGACGACCGCGCCAGCGCCATTCTGCGCCAGATCGTCGAACTCTATGTCGAGACGGGCGAACCCGTCGGCTCCCGCACCCTGTCGCGCCGCCTGCCTGTGGCGCTGTCCCCCGCCACCATACGCAACGCGATGGCCGATCTTGAGGATGCGGGGCTGCTCTACGCCCCGCATACCTCGGCCGGGCGCCTGCCGACCGACCGCGGCCTGCTGCTGTTCGTCGATGGCCTGCTGGAATTCGGCGACCTGGCCGAGGAAGACCGGGACATCATCGCCGCCCGCTGCGCCGCGGCCGGGCGCTCGTTGCAGGATACCCTGGCCGAGGCCGGCACCATGCTCGGCGGGCTGGCCGGGGCCGCGGGCCTTGTGGTGGCGCCCAAGGGCGAAGCCCCGGTGCGCCATATCGAATTCGTCGGCCTGTCACCCGGCCGCGCCCTGGTGGTGCTGGTCACCGCCGATGGCCAGGTGGAAAACCGGGTGATCGAGGTGCCGCCCGGGCTGCCGCCCTCGGCCCTCGCGCAGGCCGGCAACTACCTCAACGCCCGGCTGGGCGGCCGCACGCTGGACGACGCCAAGCGCGACATCGAGACCGAGGTCGCCGCCCACCGCACGCAACTCGACGCGCTGACCGAGGCGGTGGTGGCCGCGGGGCTGGCCACCTGGGCCGGCGGCGGCGCCGCAGGGTCGCTGATCCTGCGCGGGCAGTCGCGTTTGCTGCGAAACCTCGAAGGCCTGGCCCAGGTGCAGCAGATCGAGGCGCTGTTCGAACGGCTGGAAGCCGAGGAGACGATGCTGCGGCTGCTGGATCTGGCGCAGCGCGGCACCGGCGTGCAGATCTTCATCGGCGCCGAGAACGAGCTTTTTGACAGCGCCGGGCTGTCGATGGTGGTGGCGCCCTTCGGCGCCGCGACCGGGCCGGACCGGCAGCGGGTGGTGGGCGCGATCGGGGTGATCGGGCCGACGCGGATCAACTATCGGCGGATCATCCCGGTGGTGGATTACACAGCGCGGGTGATCGGGCGGTTGTTGGGGTAAAACATCCCCACGTCAGGCGGATGCGGCTGACCATTTGGAAAAAGCGACAAGATCATGGCCCCCCGGCCGCGACGCGCATCTGCGGGACGCGTCGCGACCAGGTTCACCCGCCTTTCGGCGGCGGCACGTTTCAGGCGCGGCGGAAGCGACGGGCGGCGCCGAGGGCGGCGAGCCCAAAGCCGAAGATCGCAAGGGAGAACGGTTCCGGCACGGTCGTCGGCGGCGTTACGCTGCCGAAGGAACCCGCCTGCAGGAACACGCCCGAGTCCAGGACCGTATCGCCGACGTCGCTGATGCGGAAGGAAAATGTATTGACTCCGGTGCCCAGCCCGGTGGCCGAGGCGGTCAGCAGCGTGGTGAAGCCGTCATACTGAAGGTCGAGTGGCCCGGTGCCTTGCGGATTGTTCACAAAGAACGCCGAGTTGCTGCCGGGATTGACGTTGTTGATGGTCACAGCACCACCACCACCCGGAAGGGTTGCGATATTCGTGCCGTTCAGCAGAAGCTCGAACGTGTCGTTGAAGGCCGAGTTCACGAACTCCAGGTATTCCTCGGAGCCGAAGATGTAGTTGAAGAACAGCGACCCCGTGGTGGTCGTGAAGGAAAAGTCGAGCTGCGCAAAGGTCCCGGCGCCGCTGGCGTTGACCAAATTATTGGGGCCGACGGCATTGGCCAGGGTGCCGGTGGTCAGCAGCACGCCGGAATCGATCGAAAGCCCGGTGCTGAAGCCGCCGCTGAAGGTGCCGACCCCATCGGTGGTATTGGTCGTCAGGGTGGCACTGGTGATGGTGACGCCCGCACCGGCGAGCGCGGCCGCCAGGGCATTGGCATCGGTGTTGGTATTGACGATCAGGGCCGCCTGGGCGGAGCCGACAGCGCCGACGGCCGCAAGGGCCATGGCGAGCGCAATGTTTCGAATTTGGGGCATGGTGCTCTTTCCTACAGGGTGCAGACACCAGGAACGAGCAATTGTCGTGCCGCAAGATTTTGCTCTTTTTTTCAAATTGTTACGGGATCACCTTTGCGTTTTGAGATGGAGACGTAAAAATCTGTGACAAGCGCTGGGGGCCGTGATGCGCCAGCAAGCCCGAACCAATATCGGGCCATGCAGGCGCCTAACCGCGACGACATGCTTGCGGCAGAGCAGAGGCGCCACGCCCCTGCAACGCGCCACCCGGCGTTGCACCAGCCTGCTGAACGGCGGGGGACGGGGTTGCGCCTGGGGTCCGACCACAGTAGTTTTTATCGACAATCGACTTCCGGCGCCCAGTGTATCGACAAGGTGCGTCGGGCAGAGGGAGACGAAATATGCGGCTTGTAACGTTCGACACAGGGCATGGCGCCCGCGTTGGTGTGGTGCTGGACGCGACGGGGGCGAGCCTGCTCGACCTGCAGGCGGCCTCGGG
>JBBRWI010000246.1:0-5410 GCA_038249305.1 Acetobacterales bacterium | reverse complement strand
CAATCATCCTCGCCGCAGCAACAAAAACGTGGATACCCTCAAGAAGGCTTGCAAGCACCCGCGCCGCATGATGTGGTTAGACAAAAGTTTGGTCCAAGCTGAGATCAATTCGACGGGTAACAATCCCGTTCGACACAGGGGAGCCATCGCCAATGAACAGCATCAATCGACGCGGTCTGCTTGCGCTTTCGGCGGCCGCAGCCGCACCAGGTTTCGCCATGGCCCAGACCCGGCCGACGGCACTCACCATCATCTCGCACCGGGTGCATCAGCAGGTGCTGTCGGAGGGCCGTGCCGGCGACGTGCTGAGCGCCTGGCGCGAACGCAACGGCGCCAGCCTGGAATGGGTTACGCTGGACCTGAACGCGATCCATGATCGCGTTTTTCGCGAGGCCCGGCTGTCATCCTCCGGCGTGACGCTGGCTTATGTCCTCAACACCCGGGCCGTGCCCTCGACCTTCGCGCTGTTCGAGCCGCTGGACCCCTATCTAAGCCGCGATCCCATAGAAAACTTCGCCGATTTCTCGCCTGCCATGGTCGCCGCCTATTCGCAGGGCGGTCAGCGCTATGGCGTGCCGGTGCGCCATTCCGTGAATTGTCTGCACTACAACGAGGCCCATCTCCATGAGCGTGGGATGGACCGGCCGCCGCAGGTGGTTGACGAGTTGGTGGATTACGCCCGGCGCCTGACCTTCACGCGGGCCGATGGCACACAGGTGCATGGCTGGGGCATCCAGGCTGACAACTACTCCGACGTGGTCACCATTGCGCGGGCCTGCGGCGGCGACCTGATCACCGAAGATATGCGCTGCGTTGCCGATGAGGAGGGCATGGTCCGAGCGCTGGGCATTATTCGTCAGCTCTACCAGGATGGGCTGATGCCGCGGAATATCACAGCGATGAAGCAAAACGACATGATCACCGCCGTGCAGAACGGGCAGATCGCGATGCACAACTTCCCCTTCGGCCGCACCGTTCTGTTCAACGACCCGCGCTCCTCCCGCTTTCCCGGCCGATTCAAGACCGCCTACTGCGTGACGTCGCGTGACGGCCGCGAAAGGGGCGAAGTGATCGCGACCGCCGAATTCTGGTGCATGATGATCCCGGTCAACGCCCGCGCCAAGGACATGGCCTGGTCGCTGATCAAGGAGGTTTCGACGCAGGAGAACACGGTCCGCGCTGCGATCAACGGAAATCAGCCAACCCGCGTCTCGGCCTATGCCGATCCGCGCCTGCTGGCCGCGGTCCCCTATGCCGAGAAGGAAGGTCGCTCGCTGCAACACGCCCGCGTGCCGATGCCCGCCTTCAACCGATCCGCCGAGGCCAAGGACGTATTCGTCGAGGAGATGCAGGCAGCGATGCTCGGCCTGCGCACACCCCAGGCGGCGGGCACCAACATGGCGCGCCGCATCCGCCCCCTGCTGGCCCGGAGCTGAGCGCAGCGCATGCGGAGGTTCGGCTGGACGCAACTGCTGATGCTGGCGCCGGCGCAGTCGCTGTTGATCCTGTTCATCGCGCTGCCTTCACTCTATGTCTTCTGGCTCAGCTTCACCGAATCCTCCTATGGGACCGACGCGGTGTTCGTCGGAATGGCGAACTACATTGGAATCTGGCAGGACAGTGCCTTCTGGCGAGCGCTGATTAATACGCTGCTGGTCATCAATGTGATCGTCTACGGCGAACTTCTGCTGTCCTTCATCCTCGCTGTGATCTTGATGAAGGGCATTCCATTCCGGCCCATCGTCTTCGCCATCATCCTGATGCCCTATGCGGTCAGCGAAGTCGTCGCTGTGGTCATGTGGAAGTTCATGCTGGACCCAAACATCGGCGCCATTGCCCGTGGCACGGCAGCGCTGGGTCTGCCTGAGTTTGAATGGGCCACCAACCCGACGCATGGCCTTGTGCTGGTCTGCATTATCAGCATCTGGCTGCATCTGCCCTTCACCTTCATAATCATCTACTCGGCGATGCTGGCGGTGCCGAAGGAATTGTACGATGCGGCGAAGATCGACGGAGCTTCCGGCCTGCAACGCTTCCGACACGTTACCTTGCCGGGCATCGCGGGCGCGATATTGGTGGCGCTGATCTTCCGCTACATTCTCTCATTTCGCCTCTTCGGCGAGGTTTGGCTGCTGACCTCCGGCGGCCCCGCCAGACTGACCGAGGTAATGGCTGTGTATCTCTACAAGCAGGCTTTTACCTATGCGAATTTTGGCATGGGGGCGGCGACGGGGTGGGTCATGGTGGTTGTTTCAGGTGTCGTTGCGGCGGTCTATATCGTACTGCTGCATCGACGCGGATTCCGATAGGATGCGTGAGCCACCTCTGGAGCGCATCGCGCGTGGTTTGGCCGTTGCCTTCATCATCCTGTGGTCCGGCGGTCCCGTGGCGCTTATGGTGTTGTCGTCGTTCAAGCCAACGCCTGAGATCTTTACTTTTCCACCCTCACTTGTCTTCACACCGACGCTTGAACACTACCAAACGCTGATCGAGAAATGGCCGGACTTCTTCGGCACGCTTGTCAACAGCGCGGTGATTGCGGTTCTGGCCACGCTATTGACGGTGGCGGCCAGCGTACCAGCGGGCTATGTCTATTCGCGCTATCGCAGCAGTGCGATCGGCGCATCAGCTCTATTCATGCTCGCGATCCGTTTGCTGCCGCCCATCGTCATTATCCTCCCGCTTTTTCCCGCGACCAGCGTGCTTGGCCTTAATGACACGTACGCGATCCTGGTGATGCTCTACGCGACTTTCTTTGTTTCGCTCGGCAGTATGGTCCTTAAGACCTATATTGACGGCATCCCGGACGAGCTCGACGATGCGGCCTCCATTGATGGCGCGAGCAAGTTCCAGATCCTGTTGCGGCTTATCATCCCGCTGGCCGCACCGGGAATGGTCGCGGCCGCGGTCTTTGTTTTCGTCTTCGCCTGGAACGAGTACCTTTTTGCCTTCGTCTTCACCACCACGGATGCCAAGACGGCGCCGATCGTGATCGCGGAAATGATGGGCAGCCTGACCGGCGTGGACTGGGGCCTCCTCTTTGCCGCTGCGACCATTCAGCTCGTGCCAGTCACGGTATTTGTTATTGCCTTTCAACGCTTCCTGGTTGCGGGCCTTACCGCAGGGGCGGTGAAAGGTTGAGATGTCGACTCGCTTGTGGCATGACCGATGCTCAAGGTCTCTGCTCACTCAGACCCGCGTGTCTTGTCTATGAGCCCGCTGGCCGCGCCGCCTGCCCTCAGCCAGTGCTGATCACTTCCTCAGCACGATCCGCACGCAGCAGGAAGGCTTCTTCGAACGGCCGCCCAACAAGTTGGGCCGCCAGGAGTTGGCCGCTTGCGGGCAACCCCGCCGGCAGCGAAGATGCCGAACTGCCGGTCACATTGAAGGGCATGGTCTGGGTATGCATCGGCCCGGGCGGGCCGGTCGGGCGGCATCCAGCGACAAGGGGATCCGGGCTCAAGGCGCTTGCGGTCAGTAGCATCTCTTGCTTTTTCAACGCAACGCGACTGACCGCCTCGGCCAGTTCGCGGCGCAGGGGCTGGACCTGCATGTAGTCCACAGCACTGATGGAGCGCGCGACCGCCTTCCGCATGCAGAACCGCTCGCCGTAATACAGCGGCCGTTTGCTCAGATCCTTCTGGTGGGTGGAAAGGGCCTCCCAGAAGGATAATCCGCCCACCGCCATTGAACAGCGCGAAATCGGGCAGCGTTACCTCTTCGACAATCGCGCCCGCCGGTTCGCCGACGCCTGGCCGAGGCGCAGATGCAGCATCAATGGCTTCGGCAGTTGGGGTTCGATGCTGAAGTTTGAGGGCATGGCAGACGTGGGTCGCAGCTAGCTGACCGCATGGATCGATGAGCATTGATCCACCCTCTCCACCGGAAACGGCTCCATCAGCCCCGGCAGCGTCGCCCCCTCCGGCTGCCGCCCATCCAGGATCGCCTCGACAATGTCAGGCGCCAGGAGCGTCAGGCGAAGCAGGCGCGAGACATAGGACGAGTTGATCTTCTCCGCCGCGGCCAATTCGTTAAGCGTGTCGAACCGCCCGGTCTCCATCATGCGCCGCCACCGGAAAGCCCGGACCAGCGCCTTAATCAGCGTGCTGTCAGCACCCGAAGGGCCCCGCTTCATCGTGCTGCCTGGCGTCAACACCAGCTTCCGCCCGCCGCGCTGCTTTCGGACCGCCAATGGCACCCGCACAGTCAGCATCTGCGCGGCGCCGGTCACGCTGCCGCCCTCGTCGATTCCGTGGCCGGCGCAGCCAGGTCCCGCGCCAGGCTCGCCAACCCCTCCAGCTTCAGCCGCACGTCGGCACCGCCCGGCCCGATATCCACCCGGTCGACCAGGAGGCGGATGATCCGCGCCTGCTCCGCGGGGAACAGCTCCTCCCAAAGCGGATCCAGCCGCTCCAGAGCCAGGCGGGCCTCGTCTTCCGTCATGTCCGGCGCCGAGGCCCGTGCCGCGCGCCAGGCGCCCATCACCACCTCCGGCTGGCGCAGCAGCCCCCGTACCTGCGCGATGACCGCGCCCTCGATCTCCGCGGCGGAAATGCGGGCGATGGCTGGCCCGTCCGCGGCGCTGCCCTTCAGCACCGACTGGCTGACATAGTAGCGGTACTGCTGGCCGCGCCGCCCCCGCGCGTGGGTGGGCGACATGGCCCGGCCGTCGCTGCCGAAGATCAGCCCCCGCAGCAGCGACGGCGTCTGGCAGCGCGTGCGGTTGGCGCGGGGCCGCGGGCTGATCGTCAGCAGCGCGTGCGCCGCGTCCCACATTTGTCAGTGGCGCTCGTAAATTCCCCAGATCGGGCGGTTGAAAATTCCCCACTTGCGGCGCGCTGTTGGAGTCGGCGTTTTGGGGCGCTGCCCGTTCATAGACCACGCTTCCTCTGGCGGCCCGGAGGAGAACAGGTGTGGTCAGGTTAGGGGAGCTCGTCATGATCCTGGATCTGCATCGGCAAGGCTTGAGCCTGTCCGCCATTGCCCGGCAGACGGGCTTGGATCGCAAGACGGTCCGCCGCTACATCCAGCGTGGTCTTGAACCGCCGGCCTATCGTCCCCGGCCACCGCGCACTGGCAAGATCACGGCGTTTAATGCCTACCTTCGGGAGCGTGTGGCGGCCTATCCTGAGCTGACGGCCAAGCGGCTGCACCGCGAGCTGCGCGATCTTGGCTATGATGGCGGCTACACTGCGGTCAAAGACGTTCTCCGCGGCATCAGGCCAGTTACGACCCCTGGGTTCGAGGTACGCTTCGAGACACCGCCAGTCCGTCAGGCCCAGGTCGACTTCGCGCATTTCCGCACGGTGTTCACTGACGAGCCCGGCATCGAGCGCGTCGTGTGGCTGTTCTCGCTTGTGCTGGGCCACAGCCGCATGCTGTGGGGCCGGTTCGTGCCGCAGCAGGACAT
>JBBRWI010000245.1:0-5429 GCA_038249305.1 Acetobacterales bacterium | reverse complement strand
GGAGGAGGAGGAGGAGGAGGAGGAGGGGGAGGAGGAGGAGGTGGAGGTGGAGGAGGAGGTGGAGGGGGGGGAGGAGGAGGAGGAGGAGGAGGAGGAGGTGGTGGAGGCGGCGGGACCGGCGGCGGCGCCGGTCGGTCGTCGTCGTCCAGCACGTTCAGGATTGTGAATGGGAGCGACACCGCCCGGCTGCTGCGCCCGTCCGAGACCTCGATCAGCACCTCCCGCACCGTCCCGCCTTCCCGCAGCAGATCCACGCCGGGGTTAAGGCTCAGGGTGCGTCCTTCGATGGAAAACCACGCCGAATCCGGCCAGGCGACGCTGTAAATCAGGTCGCCCGCCGTGTCCGGGTCATCCGCCAGCACATCGCCGATCACGCCGCCGATGTCGTTCTCCAGCACGAAGCCGCCATTGGTGAAGCGCAGCCCGTCTGGGGCGGTGTCGTCCAGCCCGATCAGCGTGACGGTGAAATCCTCCGCCGCCGGCAGCCACACCCCGCCGACCAGGGCCGACAGGCTGAAGGTGAAGACCGGATCGGTCGTTCCGGTGAAGGCCTCGCGGTCGAAGACCATCGCCGGCGTGATCGTGACGCTGCGCCCATTGCCCCCCAGCACCGCCTGGAACCGCGCGGCATCGGGCCCGGTCAGGGCCACGGCGGTCGCGGCAACACCCAGCATCAGCCCGGCGATCCAGTCGCCGGGGCGGTTGTTCTCCAGGATTTCGGCCGGCGGGCGGCCGGTGACACTCAACGACCCAGACATGCCGGGGGTTTGCGCGGATCGCCGTTTCGGAAACCTGAACGCCCCGGCATCCCAGCCCGGCGTTGCGCGGGCTATGCTGCATTGCGACATAGGTCTATCTGAACTCGCCTGGGCATCCGCCCAACCAACAGATGGAGAATAGCCGGTGTCGGACAGCGTCGGTTTCGGCGATATCCAGGTCGAGAAGGGCCTTGCGCGGTTCATGGCCGACGAAGCCCTGCCGGGCACCGGCATCGCGCCCGCGGCCTTCTGGGCCGGTTTCGGCGCCATCGTGGCGGATCTCGCCCCGGCGAACGCGGCGCTGCTGGCGGAACGCGACGTGCTTCAGGCCAAAATCGACGCCTGGCACCGCGCCCATCCCGCCCGACCGATCGATGGCCCCGGCTATGCGGCCTTCCTGCGCACAATCGGCTACCTGCTGCCGGAGGGGCCGGATTTCGCGATCGCGACCACGGGCGTGGATCCTGAGATCGCGCTGACGGCCGGGCCGCAACTCGTCGTGCCCGTGTCGAACGCCCGCTATGCGCTGAATGCGGCCAATGCGCGGTGGGGCAGCCTTTACGACGCGCTCTATGGCACCGATGCGATCCCCGAGGACGGCGGCGCCGGCCGCGCCGCCGGCTACAACCCGATCCGCGGCGCCCGGGTGATCGCCCGCGCGCGCCAGGCGCTCGATGACGCGGCACCGCTGGCGACCGGCCGCCACGGCGACGCCACCGGCTATGCGCTGGCCGATGGCGCGCTGCGCGTGACCCTGGCCGATGGCAGCGTCACGGGCCTCGCCGATCCGGGCCAGTGCCTGGGCTTTACCGGCGATGCCGCCGCACCGGCCTCGATTCTGCTGCGGCGGCATGGGCTGCACCTCGACCTGCGCTTCGACCGGACCAGCCCGATCGGCGCCGCCGACCCGGCCGGCGTGTCGGACCTCTGGCTGGAATCGGCGCTGACGGTGATCCAGGATTGCGAGGACAGCGTCGCTGCGGTGGATGCGGCCGACAAGGTCGCGCTTTACCGCAATTGGCTGGGGCTGATGCAGGGCACGCTCAGCGCCGATTTCACCAAGGGCGGCCGGCTGATGACCCGGCGGCTGGAGGGCGACCGCACCTGGCAGGCGGTCGGCGGCGGTACCGTCACCTTGGCCGGCCGCGCCGTAATGCTGGTCCGCAACGTCGGGCACCACATGATGACCGACGCGGTGACCTGGCAGGGTGCCCCGATCCCCGAGACCATCCTGGACGCGCTGTGTACCGCCGCCATGGCGTTGCACGACATCAACGGGCCCCGGCTGAACTCGCGCAGCGGCAGCCTGTATATCGTCAAGCCCAAGATGCACGGCCCGGCCGAGGTTGCCTGGGCCGACACACTGTTCTCCCGCGTCGAGGCCGTGCTCGGACTGGCGCTCAATACGATGAAGATGGGCATCATGGACGAGGAACGCCGCACCACGGTGAACCTCAAGGAATGCATCCGCGCCGCCAAGGATCGGGTGGTGTTCATCAACACCGGTTTCCTCGACCGCACGGGCGATGAGATCCACACCTCGATGGAAGCGGGCGCGATGCTGCGCAAGGGCGAGATGAAGGGTGCGCCCTGGATCAAGGCGTATGAGGATTGGAACGTCGATATCGGGCTGCTCTGCGGCCTGCGCGGCCGGGCGCAGATCGGCAAGGGCATGTGGGCCGCGCCCGATGCGATGGCGGCGATGCTGGACCAGAAGATCGGCCACCCGCGCGCCGGGGCCAATACGGCCTGGGTGCCGAGCCCGACGGCCGCCACCCTGCATGCGCTGCATTATCATCAGGTCGATGTGGCGGCGCGCCAGGCGGAGATCGCGGCCGGTGGGCGTCGCGGCACTTTGGCCGACCTGCTGACCGTGCCGCTGGCCGCCGCCACCAACTGGCCGGCCGATGCGGTCCGGCAAGAATTGGACAACAACGCGCAGGGCATCCTGGGCTATGTCGTGCGCTGGGTGGACCAGGGCGTCGGCTGTTCCAAGGTGCCCGACATCCACGACGTCGGACTTATGGAAGACCGCGCCACGCTGCGGATCAGCGCCCAGCACATCGCCAACTGGCTGCGCCATGGCATCGTGACATCGGCACAGGTCGAAGAAACCCTGCGCCGGATGGCGGCGGTGGTGGACGCGCAGAACGCCGGCGACCCGGCTTATACGCGGATGGCGCCAGGGTTCGACGGCGCGGCGTTCACGGCGGCGCGGGACCTGGTGTTCACCGGGGCGGCGCAGCCGAATGGCTACACCGAATTCGTGCTGCACGCGGCGCGGCGATTGGCGAAGGCCGCGTGACGCAGGCGGGCCTCACCCCGCCGCCTTCCCCACCGCGCGCATCACGCGCAGAAAATTGCCCGACCACAGCAGTCCGATCTCGCGCGCGGAAAATCCCCGCGCGGTGAGGCCGGCGGTCACGGCCGATGTTTCGCTCGCATCCTTCCACCCCAAGAACCCGCCGCCGCCGTCAAAATCCGACGACAGGCCGGTATGGTCGATGCCGATGCGCGTCACGCTATGCGCCACGTGGTCGAGGTAATCCTCCAGGCTCGCCGCCCCTTGCGCGCGCAGGAATGCCCCCACCGCGGTGATCTGGCACAGCCCGCCGACAGCGCGCAGCGCGTCCAGTTGTTCGTCGTCCAGGTTGCGCGGGTGATCGACCAGCGCGCGGCAGGCGGTATGGGTCGCGACCACCGGCGTGCGGCTCAGCAAAGCCGCCTGCAACATTGCGGGCTTGCTGGCATGGCTGACATCGACCAGCAGGCCGACGCGATTCATCTCGGCGATCGCGGCGCGGCCGAAATCGGACAGGCCGCCGTGTTCCTCGGGCGCGTCGCCCAGCGCTGGTTTCGGGCGGGCGGCATCGGCCAGGTCGTTGTGGCCGTCATGCGTCAGGGTCATGTAGATCGCGCCCGCCGCGCGAAAGGCCGCCAGCGCCGCCAGGTCGCCGCCCATCGCATGGCCGTTCTCGACGCCCGCCAGGATGGCCAGCACGCCGGCCGCGTGGGCTGCCTCCATCTCATCGGCGGTGCGGCAGAAGCGGCGGGCGGGGCCGGCCGGGTTTTGGGCATCGGCGGCGATGCGGGCCAGCATGCCATCGGCACGGGCGCGGGCGGCGGCACGCGTGGTGGGGTCGCGCTTGCCTTGCGCGACATAGGCGATCAGCACCACCGCCCCCATGCCGCCCGCCGCCATCTTGGGGAAATCCACTTGCCGGGTGGTTTCGCCGGCGGGATCGGGCGTGTTGGGCCAAGGGAAATCGACGTGGGTGTCGAGGACGAGCGTCATGCCGCCAGCGCCGCCAGCACGGCCGGGGTTGCATCCGGGTGCAGCCAGCGCGCCACGACCACCAGGCCCTGGCCCGGCCCCTGGCCCGGCCCTTGCCCCTCCCCCGGGCCTGGATCAACCCAAATGATGTTCCCGCCCGCACCGGCCGCGTGATAGCCGCGATGCGACACGCCCGGGAAACGCCCATTGGCGTTCAGCCACCACAGCAGCCCGTAGTCGGGGTTCAGCGGGATGGGCGTGGTCGAGGCCGCGACCCAGCCCTCGGGCAGGAGGCGCCGACCGTCCCAGACGCCATCGGCCAGCATCAGAAGCCCGATGCGGGCCTGGTCCTCGGCATGCATCCGCACGCCGCCGCCCCAGTGCCCGCCGCCCGGCACGCTGTGCAGCCGCTGGCCGCCAATGATGACCCAGGAGGTTTCGTAGCCATCCCAGACCCAGTCGCTGCTGCCACCGATGGGGGCCATGATGCGTTCGGCGAAGACCCCCGGCAGTGGGCGACCGAAACGATGCAGCAGGGCGAGGCCAAGCGCGTTCACCCGCACGTCATTGTATTCCCAATGCGTGCCGGGGGTGGCCAGGACGCGATCGCGGCCCTTGCCCTGGCCTTCGCGCGACAGGTCGCGGCCGCGGTCGATCGTCTCGCTTTTGCCGAACAGGCTGCCTTCCCATTCGCTGGTCTGGGTCAGCAGCATCCGCCAGGTGACCAGGCCGTTGTGCGGCCCGGCGAAGGTGGCGTCGGTCACGGTGGTCGAGACCGGTTGGTCCAGGTCGGCGATCAGCCCGTCGCCCAGCGCGATGCCGGCCAGGATCGAGAGGTAGGATTTGGCGACCGAGAAGGTCATGTCCACCTGGCGCGTGTCGCCCCAGGCGGCGACCACGCGGCCGTCACGCAGCACCAGCCCGTTCGGCGCGCCGCGCGGCGCCACGGGGCCGAGCAAGGCATTGTCGGGCGCGGGCTCGAAGTAGCCGCTGTCCAGGTGCGCGCGCAGGTCGCGCGGGAAAAAGGTCTCGTGCGCCGCGGCCAGGGCCACGGCGGCGGCGAGGCGGGGGTCGGGCGACCGGGGCAAAGGGCCGGCGGCGGGGAAGGTCACTGTCATGCCCCGGCGTAACGCCAGGGAGGGTGCGGCGCAATCGTGCGCGCGACACCGCCGCGGTGCCGACCGCAGATCCCTCCAAATGCGGGGTGCGCCGCCAAGCGCGCAGCGGGGCGGGCCTCGGCTGGCGCGAAGTGCTGATCCCCGTCGCCATCATCACGCGGCGGCCGATCGCGCCCGGCCGCGACGCGCCTCGCCATCTGGCAGCTTCCGCCCCGAGCATTACGTCGCCAGGCCCCAGGCAATGCTGACCGAGCCTCGGAGGACACGACGGCTGTGTCC
>JBBRWI010000244.1:0-5449 GCA_038249305.1 Acetobacterales bacterium | reverse complement strand
GTCGGCGGCAGCGCGCGGCGGGACCGGTTCCTCGCCCGGGCGGATGCACCGATGGCGGGCCGCCTGGTCGGGCCCGACCAGGGCGCCGGCACGCCGGTCGATGTCGTGCGCGCCGGCACGCCGGTCGATGTCGCGCGCGCCGGCACGCCGATCGATGTCGCGCGCGCCGGCACGCCGGTCGACGTCGTACCGCTGTCGGCCATCCTGCAGGGCGAACCCGAGGTGGATCTGCTGAAGGTGGACATCGAAGGCGCCGAGGCCGAAGCCATCCCGGAGGCGGATGCCCTCTTGCGCCGCTGCCGCTTCATCTTCGTCGAATGCCACATGAACGGGCGCGAAGCCGGGGGCGGGACCTTGCTGCCCGTGCTGAACACCCTGGCGCGGCAGGGCTTCGCCTTTCACGTCGGACGGTCGGCGTGGTCCGAACGCCAGCACGCCTTCCGCCCGCTGCGCCATGCGCACCAGGCGTATTCGAGCGGCGTCTATGCGACACGGCTCGATTGATGTGCGGGCGCCCAGGATCGATGACAGCGGCGGTGACGACACGCGGGCGCCGGTCCCTGACAACACGGGCTGTGCATGACACGATGCCACCTGGGATCGTAGGGAGTTCGGCATGCGCCTGGCGATCGTAGGGGCGGGTTGGTATGGCTGCCACCTGGCAACGGCGCTCGATGCGCTGGGCATGGAGGTGCGCGTTTTCGAACAGCACCAGCGGCCGTTCCATGAGGCGTCGGGCAACAACCAGTTCCGCCTGCACCAGGGCTTCCACTATCCGCGGCACCACGGCACCCGGATGCAGTCGCGCGACGGCTTCATGCGCTTCGTCGAACGCTACCCGAGCCTGTCGGCGCCGGTCCGCAGCAATATCTATGCGGTGCCGACCTTCGACAGTTCGATGGACTTCCTCACCTATCGGCTGATCATGACGGCGACAGGCGTGGAGTTCTCGGAGCTTGCCGAATCGCCGGTGGCGCTGAAGCATGTGTCGGGCATGCTGGCGACGCAGGAGAGGGTGCTGATGCTCAGCCGGTCGCGCGAATTTTTCCAGCGCAAGCTCGGCCCCCGCCTGGTGCTCGGGCATCGTGTCGGGCGGATCGAGGAGCATGCGGATCATGTGGTCCTCGACGGCGATGTCTATGATTTCGTGATCGACGCAACCTGGGGGCACCTGACGCACCCGCCGATCGAGGTGTTCTACGAGCCGACGATCCTGGCCTACTACGAAGGCCCGGCGGATTTCCCGGCGATCACGCTGGTCGATGGGCCGCTGGCCTCGGTCTATCCGACCGAGGACCCCCAGATCTACACGCTCTCCTCGGTCAAGCACACGCCGCTTGGGCGCTACGCGACATCGGCCGCGGCGCGGGCGCGGCTTGCCGAGGTGAACGGCGCGCTGGTGCAGGCCAAGGTGGCGGCGATGGAGCAGCAGATCAGCTACTACTTCCCGGCGTTTCGCGACCTGTTCCGCTTTGTCGGGCCGCAGTTGGCGATGAAGACCAAGCCGGTCGGCAATCACGACGACCGGTCGTGTTCGGTCACGCGCAAGGGGCGCATCTTCACGGTGATGTCGGGCAAGATCGACACGATCTTCACGGCGACGGAGCGGGTGTTGTCGTTGCTGGAGATGCAGCTGTCCGACGACGCCGAACCGGCATCGGGCCTGCGCGGCGACATCCGGGAGTTCGTCGTTTGACCCTGGTCGACGCGCTGATCGGCCACACCGGCTTCGTCGGCTCCAACCTTGCCGCCACCGGCGACTACGGCGCGCTGTTCAGTTCGCGCAACATCGGCGACATCCGCGGCCGGCACTTCGGGCGCGTGGTCTGTGCCGGGGTATCGGCCAAGAAATGGGTCGCCAACAAGGAACCCGAGGCCGACCGCGCCGGCATACGCGCCCTGACCGAACAACTGGAGGCGGTGCGGGCGGAGCGCTTCGTGCTGATCTCCACCGTCGATGTCTATGCCCATGCGGCCGGCGTGGACGAAGCGGTGGACCCGGTGCGGGACGGGCTGCATCCCTATGGGCTGCACCGGCTGGAACTGGAGGATTTCGTCAACGACCGCTTCCCCGGCGCGCTGGTGCTGCGCCTGCCGGCGCTGTTCGGGCCGGGGTTGCGGAAGAACGCGCTCTACGACCTGCTGCACGACAACATGCTGGCGGCGATCAACCCCGCCGCCGCCTTTCAATGGTATCCGGTCACGCGCCTGGTCGATGACATCGCGCGGGCGGAGGCGGCCGGGCTGCGTCTGGCCCATCTGGCGACCGAGCCCTTGCCGACGCGCGAGATCCTGGACCGCTTTTTCCCGGACAAGACCGTCGGTGGCGGCGGGGCCGCCGCGGCCTATGATGTTCGCACCCGCCACGCCGAGGCCTTTGGTGGCAGCGGCGGCTATGTCATGGACCGCGGCCAGGTGCTGTCCGCGATCGGCGCCTTTGTCGCGGCCGAGCGCGTGGCGTGATCGCCGTCTCCAACCTGGCCTGGCCCGCGGAGGCGCTGGAGGAAGCGCTGGCGCTGCTGGCCGCCGGCGGCGCGCGCGGGGTCGAGATCGCGCCGACCCGCCTTGCGCCATGGGATGCCCTGACGACGGCTGACCTCGCCGATTATCGCGCGCACATCGCGGGGCACGGGCTGGTGCCATCATCCTTGCAGGCGATCTTCTTCGCCGTGCCGCAGGCGCAGTTGCTGGGCGATGCGGCGGGGTTCGCTGCGATGGCGGAGCATCTGCGCCGGGTCGGCGCGGTGGCGCAGGCCTTGGGTGTGTCGGCAGCGGTTTTCGGTGCCCCGCGTAACCGGGCGCGCGGGGCGCTGACACCGGCCGCCGCGATGGACCTGGCAGCGGAGCGCCTGGCGCTGCTCGCCCCGATCGCCAGCGACGCGGGGCTGGTGCTGGCGATGGAGCCGGTGCCCGAGGCCTATGGATCGGATTTCCTGCCGACGTGGCAGGACGCGCTGGCGCTGGTGCGCCAGGTGGACCATGCGGCCGTGCGGCTGCATCTGGACACGGCCTGCGTGGCGCTCGGGGGCGGTGACATCGGGGCCGCTGTGGCCGCGGGCGGCGATGTGCTGGCGCATTTTCACGCAGCACAGCCGAAGCTTGCGGATTTTGCCGATCCCTTGCCCGGCCATGCCGCCGCCGGGGCAGCGCTGGCGGGCACGGGCTATGGCGGGTGGGTGGCGATCGAGATGCTGGAACAGGCGGATTGGCGGGGGGCGATCGCGGGCGCTTTGGCCGTGGCGGGCGCTGCCTATCGGCCGGGCGGGGGTATCTGATGCAACGCTTTGCTGTCGTCTGCGGCCTGTTGCGCTTCCCGCTGGAAGCCGCGCTGACGCTGCGCAAGCTGTTCCGGCTACGCGCCGAGGGGCTGCTCGACGGGATCGTGCTGTCGACCTGGACGCCGGAGATCGAGCGGGAGGCGGCCTTCATCGACTGGGTGCGCGGCAATGGCGTGACGGTGGTGCACAGCCTGGAACATGCCGACCGCGGCCCGACGATGCTCTACACGCAGGCGCGCGCCGTTTGGCTGGGGCTGCAGGCGGTGCCCGAGGGCGCGGATGTGCTCAAGTTGCGGACGGACAAGACGTCGCACATGATCGATGGCTTCGTCCCGCTTCTCGCCGAGGGCACAACCGGGACAGCCTTCGATCCGGGCCCGCATGCCGCCTATGCCCGCAAGGTTGCCGTGCTTTGGCCGCACGTCGGCAGGCCCTTCTACTTCGGCGACCAAGCCTACTTCGGCAGCGGCCGCGACGTCGCGGCCGCGCTGAACTTCGACGCGCGCTTCCACCTGACGATGGAGGGGCTGAATCCGGAGACGAAGTGGTGGATCCGGCCGATCTGTGAACGCTTCGGGTTCTGGCGCGGGTATTTTCACAACGTCGATCAGCTGCATGGCCCGAACTTCATCCGTGCGGCGCTGTCAACGCCCGGGGCGCCGGCGCCGCCGCCGGTGGTACACGATATCCTGGCAGCCACTCTGCGTGGCATGTCGGACGGATTCATCTTCACCGTGCACAATCCTGTCCGGGCGGGGACCGTCGCCGAAGGGCACCGCTACAGCGCGCTGTTCGATCTGCCGTCGCGGCTGAACACATTGGCGTATGAGGGCGTGTCCGCCGGCCGAAAAACCCTGTCCCTGCGTGACGGAGCAAGCCTGGCCGCGCTGATCGATGGCCAAGTCGACCCATGCCCGCTGACCGCAGGGGTGACCGCGGCTCTGGCGCGCCAGCAACACGGCCCCCCCGATCGCTTCGATGCCGAGGCGTTCCGTGATTGGGTCGCTGCCTGCGCTGGCGTTGCACAGACCGGACCGGTGGCGCCCCGCCCCTTCATCGCCCGGCCCCCGACTGTCCCTGCGACGGGGGAGGCGGATGGCTTCCTCGTGGCGCTTGTCAGCCGCGCGGCGGGTGATGCGCCTGACGTGGTTGCGCGCGATCTCCTCCGGCGCCTCGAGATCCAGTTGTCGCATCGCTTGCCAATGGCGCGGGCGCTGTTCCGGGCGGCGCTCGATATGGAGCGTGCCGGTGGACCCGTGGCGATCGCCAATGCCGCGATCGGCATGGCGGCCCAGCAGAAGATCAACGAAGCCGTCGTCGAGTACGCGTTGCGGGCCGTGGAGCAGGGAGAGGGCGTCGATCCCGCCCAGGCCGAACGCAATCTGGCGCCGAGTTGCAGTCGCGGCATTGCCGAAGCCCATGTCCTGAAGGCCCTGCTCGGGCAGCGGCGCGGCGCGCCCGACAAGTTCGTCGCGGATGCGATGACCGCGGCGCGCGCGCTGGCTTCCCTCGATGCCGCCTTCCTTGATGCCGCCAGGGCTGGCCAAGCTGTTCCGCGGGACGCTGTGGGGCTCGATGCCTTTGCGGCGCAGACGGGTGTCGGCCCGGCCTATGTCGCCGACTTCCGACGTCGCATGGCGCGGTTGGTCGCGGCGGGCGTGCTGGAAACGTTTGCCGTGCCCGACGTCGCGACCGCCAACACCGGATCTGGTGCATGACCGGTCTGCGCACTTGCGTTTTCGGCACATCGAACGGGTTGTTCAAGGACGGCTACGTCGCCGGCATCGCCGACGTCGTCGGCGCCCAGAACTGCGCCAATTTCTCGGTCGGCGCCTCTTCTTCCTTCATCTGGTTCGCGACCCGTCACCTGGCGGACTTCCGCGCCTATAATTTCGCCGTCCTGGACTATTGCGTGAACGACGGCATCATGATCAAGGGGCGGGCCAACACCACCGACAACTGGCGCAATGCCATGGGCGCCGCGATCGCCGAGTTGCGCGCCGCGGATTGCCAGCCCGTCATGCTCATCCTGCCCAGCCTCCAGACGATGCGCAGCACCAACCCGCTGCGCCCGGTGGCGCTCGCCCTGGCCGCCGACCATGGCGTGCCGTTCCTGGATGGCTTCGCGTTGATGGAACGCGTGCTCGCCAGCGACCCCGCGCTGCAGGTCG
>JBBRWI010000243.1:0-5512 GCA_038249305.1 Acetobacterales bacterium | reverse complement strand
GGTGCGCGAGATGATCGCCAGGGGCGCCACCCCCGCCGCCCCGCGTCGGCAGTCCACGGCGCGCTGGCGCGGCCCCAAGGGCCGGATGTCGCCGCCGGCCGATTAGAGCAATATCGGATCAGATGGAATCATCTGATCCGATTTCTTGCTCTAGATTCAACGGCTTCTAGAGCACGAGATCGATCCACTTGGATCGACACCCGGCCGTCGCGCGCAAGTCCGACCGGAACAGCCGCACCGAGCCTCGCCTCCCTGGTCCGCGCAGGGTGAGGCGGCGATGCCGCGCGGCACAGGGTCTTCCCCGAACCACAGCGCCGATCGGCGGCCAGGCCCAGCCCGGCGACGACCGCCCGCGCGCCATCGACATGTGACTTCACGCACAGACACCCGCCCGCCCGGCCGCGCCAATGCGCGCGCCAAGACCGGCGGCCCCCCCCATGCGGTGGGGCTCAGCCCCCGGATGGCCGCATGCCGACCTTCACCGAAGCTTTCCTGCGGGGCAGGGCGGCTGCGCAATTGCGCGGCGCGATGCTGTTGATTGCGGCGCTGACGGCACCCGGGTTGGCGCCAGCCGCCACGGAGCCCGATCCGGGACCGGTGTTCGAAATCGAGTCCTTCGTTTCGGCCGGCGCCGCTGGCGTGCTGGAATTCCCGCCCGGAGCACCGGGCCGCGCCACGCCGGCGGTCCTGATCCTGCATGACGCTGTCGGCGTTGACGGCCGCTCCGGCGTCTATGTCGCCCAATTGCTGGGCGCAGGCATTGCCGTGCTCGACCTGGAGATAGACGAACCGGGTGGCGTGGCTGCGGCCTTGGCGGCGCTCGCCGCGCACCCGAGGGTCGCGGGGCGCCCGGTCGGCGTGCTGGGCTTCGGCGCCGGCGCGCGGTTGGCCGCCAGCCTGTCGGCCGCCATGCCGGCGCGGGCGCTGCTCTACCCCGGCTGCGCGAACCTGCTGCCCAGGGCGCGGTCCGGCGAGGCGCTGCTGCTGCTGACCGGGGCCGCCGACGCGACCAACCCGCCCGATGCCTGCGCCGCCGCCGCCGCGCGGCTGGCGGAGGGCGGGGCCAAGGTCCACCAGCGGGCCTATCCTGGCGCCGGCTACGCTTGGGATTATCCACGCTTTAGCCTCGACGCCCCGCTGCTGCTGCCTGCGCCGGATGGGGCCGGGCGCGTGGTCGTGCACCCCTGGCCGGACCTGGCGGCGCTCTCGGCGGCCGAGGTCGCGAGCTTTTTCGCCGCCCATCTACACCGCGGCCCGCCGTGACGGCGGCCAAGGCCGGCATCCCCGCCCGGCAAATGACGAACCCCCTATGGCGTCTGGTCGCCCTGGGCCTCGTCGCCATCGCCGCCGTGGCGGCCTACGGCGCCGCCGTGGCGCAGATGGTGGACCTGATGCCGGCCGGCGTGATCGGCGTGTTTCTGGCGGCGATGGTCTCCAGCATCGCGGGCTTCGCCTTTTCGGCGCTGTGCGGGCCGGTGCTGGTGCTGCTCGACATGAGCCCCGTCCGCATGGTGCAGACAATGGCGCTGTGCAGCATCGCGATGCAGGGATGGAGCGTCTGGGCGTTGCGCAGGGACATCGATCTTGTTGCGCTCGCGCCCGTGCTGGCCGGTGCGCTTTGCACGCTTCCTCTGGGGGTCGCACTGCTGTTGCACCTGCCGCAGGGCAGCCACGCGGCCCCGATCGGCGGGCTCATCCTGGTCTATGGCCTTTGGGCGCTGCTGCGGCCCCCGATCCGGCTGACCCGTCCACCGGGGCTGCTGGCCGCTGTGCTGGCCGGGGCGACGGGGGGCATCACCGGCGGCCTGGCGGCCTTCCCGTCCCCGGTGGTCGTCGTGTGGTGCGGCCTGCGCGGTTGGCCGAAGGAGCGGCAGCGCGGCATCACCGCGGCCTATATCCTGGTGATGCAGGTCGGAGCCCTCGGCGTGATCGCCGTGATGTCCGAGGGCACCGGCCAGCCGGCGATACCCGATGCCGCGACCCTGGCGCATGTGCCGGCGGCCGTGCTGGGGGCCGTGTGCGGGCTGCGGCTGTTCCGCGGCCTGACCGACGCCCAGTTCGGGCGGGCGGTGCATGCGCTGCTGGTCGCCGCCGGCGCGGCCATGCTTTTCTGACCAGGGCGGCCATGCGATTGCGGCCGGCGGCGCGATCACGGACACTGGACTGTGCGACGCGGTGTCGGCCCTGACCGGCCGCCACGACGACAGGCGGGGTCGTGGCGCCACGGACAGGAAGGGTTGGTCGGCATGTGCGGGATTGTTGGTCTTGTCGGGCGCGGTGCCGCGGCACCACGCATCCTGGATGCGCTGCGCCGCCTGGAATACCGCGGCTATGACAGCGCCGGAATCGCGACCCTGGTGGATGGCCGGATCGAACGCCGCCGCGCCGAAGGCAAGCTGGGCAACCTGGCCGCCGTGCTCGACGCCGATCCGCTGCCCGGCACCATCGGCATCGGCCATACCCGCTGGGCGACGCATGGCGCGCCGACCGAACGCAACGCCCACCCGCATGGCACCGCGCGCGTCGCCGTCGTGCACAACGGGATCATCGAGAACCATGCCGAATTGAAGCGTGAACTGCAGGACCGCGGCCAGGTCTTCGAAACCGAGACGGATACCGAAACCTTCGTGCGGCTGATGGACCAGTTGCTGCTGGATGGCGCCACGCCGGAACAGGCGGCGGCGGCGGCGCTGAAGCGCGTGCATGGCGCCTTCGCGCTGGCGATGGTTTTTTCCGGCTACCCGAACCTGCTGATCTGCGCGCGGCAGGGCGCGCCGCTGGCGGTCGGCGTCGGTGAGGGCGAGATGTTCGTCGGCTCCGACGCGCTGGCTCTGGCGCCGCTGACCCGCCAGATCGCCTATCTGGAGGAGGGCGACTGGGCGGTCCTGGATGAGGGCGGGGCCCGCTTCCACGACGCCGCCGACCGCCCGGTTGAACGGCAGATCCGCCTGACCGCGGTCTCGGGCGCCGCGACCGGCAAGGGCAATTACCGGCACTTCATGGAAAAGGAATTGCACGAGCACCCCGTGGTGCTCGGCGACACGCTGACCCAGTACCTTGAGCCCATGTCGCGCCGCGTCACCCTGCCGCCGCTGCCCTTCGACCCCGTGGCGGTGCCGCGCCTGACCATGACCGCCTGCGGCAGCGCCTTCCTGGCGGCGCTGGTCGGGCGCTACTGGATCGAGCAACTGGCGCGCATCCCGGTCGATGTCGATGTGGCGAGCGAGTTCCGCTACCGCGACCCGCCGATGCCCGCCGGCGGTGCCGCGATCCTGGTCAGTCAGAGCGGCGAGACGGCCGATACCATGGCGGCCCTTCGCCTGCTGCGCGCGCAGGGCCAGAAGGTGCTGTCGGTGGTCAACGTCGCGGAAAGCAGCATGGCGCGCGAAAGCGACGGCACGGTGCTGACGGTGGCGGGGCCGGAAATCGGTGTCGCCTCGACCAAGGCCTTCACCGCGCAGTTGGCGGTGCTCGCGTGCCTCGCCATCGGTTTCGGGCGGGCGCGCGGGCATGTCTCGGCGGCGGAGGAGGCGTCGCTGACCATGGCGCTGCTCGAATTGCCATCGAACGCGGCGATGGTGCTGGACCAGGACGCCACCATCCGCGCGATGGCGGAGGAGGTCGCGCACGCACGGGATGTGCTGTTCCTGGGCCGCGGCACGCTGTTCCCGATCGCGATGGAAGGCGCGCTGAAGCTGAAGGAAATCTCCTACATCCATGCCGAAGGCTATGCGGCCGGTGAGATGAAGCACGGGCCGATCGCGCTGATCGACAGCGCGGTGCCGGTGATTTCCCTTTGCCCGTCCGGCCCGCTGTTCGAGAAGACGGCCTCCAACCTCCAGGAAGCAGCGGCGCGCGGTGGCCGCATCATGGCCTTCACCGACGACCTGGGTGCCGAGCGCCTGGCGGCTTTCGCCGAGCGCGTGGTGGTATTGCCGCGCGTGGATGCCTTTGCCGCACCTGTGCTGCACGCCATCGCCGTGCAACTGCTGGCTTATCACGTGGCGGTGCTGAAGGGCGGCGATGTGGACCAGCCGCGCAATCTGGCGAAAAGCGTCACGGTCGAGTAGTCCCGCACCCTCGGCCGTCGTCGGCCTGGGCGGCCTGGGCGGCCTGGTCGCCGCTGCGCCCCAGCATCCCGACCCTGATCGAAGTTGGCGTCCCCGCGGACGCCCGGCCAACGGTGGCGTCGAGTAGTGCAAAGATCAGGCCGCCGGCCTCGGAGAGCGGGATCAGCATGGCGGACAAGCGTAGCAGGTGGGGCCGCAAGCCATGCTGATCCTGGCCCTCGATGCCTCTGGCCCGCGGGTGGCGGCGGTGCTGTGGCAGCCGGGCCAGCCCCTGCGCCAGATGGCCGAAGACGCCCCCCAGGGCCATGCCGCCTTGCTGCCGGCGCTGGTCGAACGTCTGCTGGCCGAGGCGGGGCAGCCCCATCCCGATGCGGTGGCCGCCACCATCGGGCCGGGTGGCTTCACCGGCTTGCGCGCTGCCCTGGCCCTGGCCCAGGGCCTGGCGATGGGCTGGGGGTGCCAGGCCATCGGGGTGACGGTCGGCGAGGCGCTGGCCGCCGCCGTGCCCGCGGCCGTGCGGGCAACCTGGCCGGTCTGGGCGGTCACCGACAGCAAGCGCGGTCATTGGTTCCTTGAGCGCTTCGCCCCCGGCGAAGACGCCGCCGTGGCGGCGCCGGAGCCGGTTTTTCCGGAGGCCCTGCCGCGCCCGGACGGGCCGGTCGCGGCGGCCGGCGACCGCGCCGCCGGTCTGGCCGCGCGGCTGCTCGCGCGCGGGGACCGGGCGCTGCTGACCGACGCACGCCACCCCGCCCCGGCCGCCGTGGCACAGGTCGCGGCCTGGCGCCTGGTCTCGCGCCTCGCGCCCCGCGCGGCGCAGCCGTTGTATGTGGACGCGCCCTCGGTGCGGGCGCCGGCGTGATCCGGCCCGCGCCGCGCCCGGTCGTTGACGCCGACCTGCCGGCGCTGGTCGGGCTGCACGCGGGCGCCTTCCCGCCGGATGAGGCATGGGGCGCGGGCGCCATCACGACGATGCTCGCCATGCCGGGCGCCTTCGGCCTGATGGTTGCGGGCGGCGGCTTCATCCTGGTCCGGGCGGCCGGGGGGGAGGCTGAAGTGCTGACCCTGGCGGTGGCCTCCGGCACCCGTCGCCAGGGGGTCGGCACGGCCCTGGTGATCGGTGCCATGGCGGGGTCGCTGGCACGCGGTGCGGGCGTGCTGTTCCTGGAAGTCTCGGAACAAAACACCGCGGCCCGGGGGCTTTACGCGGCCCTCGGCCTGACCGAGGTCGGCCGGCGCCTGCGCTACTATGCCGATGGGACGGATGCGCTGGTGCTCAGCCGGGTGCTTTGCGCAGCAGCAGGCGGCTGATCCCATCAGGCCCCGTTTCGAGCGACACCACCACATGGCCTTGTTCGGTCGCTGTGCGCGGAACATTCGCCAATGGTTCCGCCCCGCGCATCAGGACCAGCAGCGTCGCCCCCGGCGCCAGCCTATCCAAAGCC
>JBBRWI010000242.1:0-5516 GCA_038249305.1 Acetobacterales bacterium | reverse complement strand
GTGTCGCCCTTGCGGTTGACAAAGCCCGTGTCGTCGAACCGCTTGGGGTCCACCAACGCATTGTCCACGTTGGTGAAAACCTTGAATTCATCGGCCACGCGGGCGTCATAGCCATAGGAGGACAGCCCGTAGGAGATGGTGCCCTCGCGGTGCTGGCGGTCAGCGAAGGGCGTGATCATGCCGTGCTCGGTCGCCATGCGGCGGATCCAGGTGTCGGGCAGGATCGGCAAGGGGGTGGTCTCCGCGAATGAACGGGGGCGATTACGCCTGTGGGGCGGTGGGGGCAACCGGCCCGGCTGTTGGAACCTGGCGCTGCCCAGGCTCACGGCCAGGCCCGGCGGACCGATTGGGGGATGCTGCGCCGCCCTGCCAGGGTGCGGAGCAGGCGCCGGAGCAGCCGGATCACCCCGAGGTCACCGCGCAAAACCGCAGGCAGCGTATGGCAAAGCAGCCTTTCGGACATATCCGGATCGGGCAGCAGCCAGGGTGGCCCGTTCAGGGCGGCGCGGATGTCCAGGCGCCGGATCAGCATCAGGAACCCGATGCCGAGGATGCGGTGGGCGCGACGGCAGGCACGGACGATGAAGGCCTCGATCCAGCGCAGCGGATGCGCGGGTTCGAGTTCGACCAGGTGTTCGAGCAGCGTCTGCCAAAGGCCGGCATGGGTCAGGCGGCGGAAATACCGTGCGATGGTGTCGGGTTTTCCATAGCGCGCCGGGACGTCCCGCCACGGGGCATGGGTGCAGGCGACGTGGAAGATCGCGTCGATCCGCTGGCGAAGATCCCCCACCTGACGCCCGGCGGGGGAACGCGGGTGCAGATACGGATAGAGCGCATGCCATTCCAGGTCGGAGAGCGGAGCCCAGGGACGGGCGGGGGTATGGGGACGGATGGCGTGCATGGGAAGCGATGTAGCATGGGTGGTGAGAAATAGGTATTATTTCTTTGTTGCCCGACGCCGATGGGGATCACCCGACCACCGCCTGGATGCGGGTGGCGGGGGAAGGCCGGTCGGACATCATCGCCCGGAGGATGCAGGGTGATCCGCGCTGGGGCTGAGGCGGGACTCGCGGCCGCATCCGGCACGGCAAGAGCCGGGGCGGGTCTGCGCCCGCCCCGACCCAACCCGTCAGCGCACCACGGCGATATCGGTGATCTCCGCCGCCGGCAGTCCGATGACCGGCCCCAGCACCGTCGGCGCGCCGGTTTCGAGATTGACGGTATGCAGATTGCCGGCCGCGAGCAGGAAGGCGGTGTTGGTCGTGCCCTCGGTCAGGATGTCGAAGCCGATGCCGGCCGGCAGGGCGGTGCCGATCGGCCCGCGCACCACCTGCACGCCGTCGTTCGGCGGCATCTGCACGTTCAACTGCGACAGCGACGTGTCGATCGTATAGAGCACCGTGGTCGTCGCCCCGGCGACGCTGTTCACATAGGCGCCGGCGGTCACCCGCGGCATGGTCTCGGCCAGCGGCGTGCCGGCGGCGTATTTCAGGCTGCCGTCGCGGGTCACCGCGCCGGTGTCGGGATGGATGCGGAAGGACGTGCCGTTCATCCCCATCAGCCGGATGCGGTCGGCCGCCGGGTTGAAGTCGAGCACCACGCGGCCGCCGCCCACAAAAGGCTCGGACAGCCGCGCGACCTGTGTCGCCTGGCCGGTCGCGGGATCGATGGTGACGATCTGGTTGTTGGCGGTGATGCCGTACAGCTTGCCGTCGGCCGGGCGCATGTCGATGCCGAGCAGCGCGCCATCGGCGCCGCGCAGGGCAACCGGGGCAGTGGCCCGGCGGGTGGTGCTGTCGATGCGCACCAGGCGGTTGTCGGCGGTCAGGCCGACCAGGGTGGCGGCCTGGGCGGCCCCCAGACCGGCAATGGGGGCAGCGCCCAGCAGGGCGGTGGCGGCAAGGGCGATCTTCAGGGTGGTGTGGGCCATGGTCTGTCTCTCCGTTTTCGCGACGGCGAGACCGGACCGGCCCCGCTGGCGGCGTTACGGCGGGCGGCGCGGCGTGGATGCAGAGGCGCCAGAAAATTTAGACCCCGCGCGCCGCCACCAGCCGCCCGATGAACAGCACCGGCCCCGACGGCCGGCCCAGCGGCGACCCGCCGGGGGGTTCCAGGCTGATCTCGATCAGCATCCCCGGTTCCGGCCGGATCGAGGCCGGGGCCGTCACCGTCACCCGCCCCTCGGCCGGCACGAAGCCCAGGCTGGTCGGCGTTGTCGCGCCCTGTGGCAGCGCCCAGAGTTGCAGCACCCGGTCCGCCGCCACCGGCCCCGGGTTGACCGCGGCCAGGCTGATCGCCCCGCCCCGGGTCGATTCCACCAGCCAGGCCGGCTGCGCCTCGCTGGTCAACAGCACGGTCATCAAGCCCTGCTCGGCCGGCGGCCGCACCAGCAGGATCGCGGCCAGCCCGGCCGCCACCGCGGTCGCACCCAATGCCCAGCCGCGCCAAAGCCGCGACGGCAGCGGCGGTGGCAGCGGCCGGCCGTCCGGGCGGGTCATCGGCACCACAACCGGCGGGGGGGCCGGGGGCGGCGTGCCGTCGATCACCCGCAGCGTCGGGCGCAGCGGCACGGCGGCGTCGATGCGCGCCCAGAGCGCCCCCGGCGGGGCCAGCGCCGGGGCCAGATCGGCCAGCGGCGCCAGCCTGGCTTCCCAGGCGGCGACGGCAGCGTTGAGCGCGGGATTGCCAGGCAGGGCGGCGGCGACCTCGGCCGCGTCGCGCGCTTCCAGGCTGCCCAGCACGTATTCGCCGGCCAGGGCGTCGAGCGCGCCGGGGTCGTCCAGCGGGATCATGCCAGGCATTCCCGCAGTTGCAGCAGCCCGCGCCGGATCCAGGACTTGGCGGTGCCGAGCGGCAGGGCCAGCCGCGCCGCGACCTGGGCATGCGACAGCCCGTGCACGAAGGCCAGGATGATGCCCTCGCGGTTTTTTGCGTCCAGCAGGGCCAGGCAAGCGCGCAGCCGGGTTCCGGCCTCGCCGGCCAGGATGCGGTCCAGCGCTTCCGGCGCGACCGGGGTGTCGCCCAGGGTCGGGTCGTCGGTCGGCATTTCGCGGCCCCGGGCGCGGGCGATGTCCAGCGCCGCATGGCGGGTGATGCCGCCCATCCAGTGCCGCGCCTCGCCGCGCGTGGGGTCGAATTGCGCGGCGCGGCGGGCGATCTTGACGAAGGCGTCCTGCACCGCGTCGGCGGCGGCGTCGCGGTCGCGCAGGATCGCCACGGCGATGCCGAACAGGCGGGGCGCCTCGGCGTCATAGAGGCTGCGCAGCGCGGCGCGGTCGCCTGCCGCCACGGCCTGCAAAAGGGCGTTGCTCATGCAGCGTTACGCGCGGGGACGGCCGGCGGATGCGCTCTCAACGCGGTATCAGGCGTTGCAGCCATTGCAGCATATCGCGCAGTTCCAGCCCCGGTGCGGCGGGGATGGGCGCCCCCTCCGGCTGGCGGGCGCGCAGCCGGGTGATGGCGGCCGGGGTGTCGGACAGGCGGAGTTCGGCAGGCTCCAGCGCGCCGCCGCTGCCAAGACCAGCCATCCGCACCAGCGCGCGATCGGCGGCCAGGACCTCCTCGGCGGCACGGGCCGCGTCCTCGGGGCGCGGGGCGCAGACCAGGGCGCGGCCTTCCAGGGTGCAAGGCATGTCGAACAGGCGGTTCGGCGGGAAGCGAAGCTGCGCGGTGCCGGTCAGCGCCTGCAATCCGCGCGCCGCGGCCTCGATCCCCAGGTCGCGCGCCGCCACGATCGGCACTGCGCGCCCGTCGCGGTCGGCGATTTCCAGGGCCAGACCGGGGCGCCCCTGGCTGGGTGCTTCCACCCAGTCGCGATGGAACAGCCGGCAGTCGGCGCGGTCGGTCATGCGGTCGGTGGTGCAGGCCAGGCGCCAGGGGCCAAGGGACTCCTCCTGCGCCCAGGCGGGCGTGGCGAGACACAGAAGGATGGCGATGGCGTAGCGCATGATGTCGGGATCATAATCCGATCGGAGGAGGCCTGTCATGACACCGATCACCTGGCTCGACGGCGCGACCACACCCGCGCTCGGCATGGGCACCTGGCATATGGGCGAACGCGGCGGCGACCACGCGGCCGAGGTCGCGGCCCTGCGGCTTGGCCTCGACCTTGGCCTGTCGGTCATCGACACGGCCGAGATGTACGGCGATGGCGGCGCCGAGGCGGTGGTGGCCGAGGCCATCGCCGGGCGGCGCGACGAGGTCTTCCTCATCTCCAAGGCCTATCCCCAGAACGCCGGGCGGACCTCGCTGCCGCTGGCCTGCGCCCGCAGCCTGCAACGCCTCGCGACCGACCGACTGGACCTGTACCTGCTGCACTGGCGCGGCGGCATCCCGCTGCATGAAACGGTCGAGGCGATGGAACGGCTGGTGCGCGAGGGCAAGATCAGGCGCTGGGGAATGTCCAACCTCGACGTGGAGGACCTGGAGGAACTTGGCCCCGCGATCAGGCACTGCGCGACGGACCAGGTGCTGTGGAACCTCGCGGCGCGGGGGGTCGAGTTCGACCTGCTGCCCTTCTGCGCCGCGCGCAACATGCCGGTGATGGCCTATTCGCCGCTTGGCCAGGGGGGTGGGATGCTGCGGGATGCTGCGCTGGCCGAGGTCGCCGGCCGCCATGGCGCGACCCCGGCGCAGGTGGCGCTGGCCTTTGTGCTGCGCCGGCCGGGGGTCGTCGCGATCCCGAAGGCGACCGATCCCGCGCATCTGCGGGAGAATATCGCCGCAAGGACGTTGCGGCTGGGGGCGGAGGACCTGGCGACCCTGGAACGCGCCTTTCCGGCGCCGCGGCGCAAGCGGGCGCTGGCGATGATCTGACGCGTCAGGGCGGCAGCGGCGGTACCGGGCTGCTGCCGAGGAAGGCGCCGGTCTATTGCGACCAGTGCCGCGCGATGGCCAGTGCCGGCGTCGGCTCGGCGGGCGTGCAGCCCGAGGCCGAAGGCCAGCGGTTCCGCCCGCGCGTCGATGCCCATCAGGATCGCGAAATCGGCGCTGGGCGTGGACATGGCGGTGGAGCTGGAGCCAGAGTGGCACCCGATCCAGGTCTGCATCGAACATGCCCCGATCCTCCACGAACAGGTGCTTGGCGTCGGGCTTCTCCATCTCGTCGGCCAACTGCGTGTAGAAGGCGATGCGCTTGGCGCGGTCATTGGCAACCCCCGCCCCCAGCAGCACGGCATAGACGGTGTAGTAGTGGCCAAGCTCCTCCCACTGCACCGGATCGCGCGGATCGGCGGTGGCGCGCAGCGGGCCGGGGGTCCAGCCGCGGGCGAAAGCCTCGGCCTCGGCGCAGCCCTGGCCGGGCAGCCCCGCGCGATGGCGCCGCTGCTGCACCGCATGCGCCAGTTCGTGCCGCAGCACGGCGGCATGGGGCGTCCGGTCGCGGAGGAAAACCTCGCCCCCGACCGCTAGAGCAATAACGGATCAGATGGAATCATCTGATCCGATTTCTTGCCCTAGATTCAACGGCTTCTAGAGCATGAGATCGATCCACTTGGATCGATCGTGCTCTAACCCGT
>JBBRWI010000241.1:0-5522 GCA_038249305.1 Acetobacterales bacterium | reverse complement strand
GGCCCTTGGGCACCACCCAGCATTGCGGTTTCTTCTCCTGTGAGTTGCACGGGCGCTCTCTTTCCTTGCCTATGATGAAATTGCTGAAGATGATGTCTCGACGATGTCACATCGGCTAGGGTCAGGACTCATTCCCCGATCCAGAAGATGACGGTCGCTGCGTTGCAGATGGCCGAGAAGCATGTGCACATCGGTCGTAGCGGAGGACGATGCGGCGCAAATCCTCGAGCGGCAGGACAACATATCTATGCGGCCTCGCTGGCGATAGGGTCGGCTATGGTATGGGATGGATTCGGTCTTCCGGTTCTTGCGTGGCGGGATCGACGGTGAAATCCCACGGCCCACCATGGCGGCTACGTACGCGTCATTGTCATATCCGCGGTCAGCGATGAGGTCTTTGGCCGGCGGTAGCGCGTCGATCAGCAGCCCCGCACCCCTGTGATCGCTCATCTGGCCTTCGGAGGCCCACATGACGATGGGACGGCCTTCGCCGTCGCAGCCCGCCCCTAGTGCGGCCGATACAGCGTGGAACGGCCCCCTTGTGAGCAGGCTGGCTGCAGTGCGATGGGCCTTGAGGTGGGTGCTGTCGATGATCGGCCTGTCGGGTTCGCTGGCCTGGCCGGCAAGCCCTGCGAAGAGCGGCCGAAGATGCCAACGCGCCTCCAGCGGATGAAGCATCAGTGCCGGCGAGAGCATGAAGACATCGGCCATGGCGGGCACCTCTGCTGCCGCGCCACATGCCAGGCGATTGGAATCGAGACGAGCATGCTCAGCGCCGCAACGCCGTCACGCAACTATACCCAGAACCGCCGGCACCAAGTTCCCGGCCCGCACCACCGTCAGCATCGCATGCGTCGGTTTTGTGGTCAGTGCCGAGGTCAAATCGTTGACGACACCTCGGAGAGGGCAACCGTAGCGCACCTGGGCGGTTCATATGCGCAGCGACTTGAACGGGGGCCTCGCGCCGGTTGGCGCCAGGCCTCGCCACCTTCCGCCCGGAGCGCATCCATGACACCACCAGACCCGTTGCCGGCCACCCGACGTGGAATGATCGCGGCTGTGTCCGCGACCGCACTGGCCGGCGCGAACGACGCCACGGCCCAGGTCCAGGCCCCACCTGTAGCCGCCATCACTTCCTTCCGCCTTTGCGTCAACGGCCAGGATCACGACCTTGCTGCGCTCGACCCCCGCAGCACTCTGCTCGACGTTCTTCGCGATCACCTGGACCTCACCGGTACCAAGCCGGGCTGCCAGGCTGGTGCCTGCGGTGCCTGCACCGTCCTGGTCGGTGGGCGCCGGGTGAATTCCTGCCTTACCCTGGCAGCTGCCGTGCACGGGCAGGAGGTCACAACCGTCGAGGGCTTGGCCCACGACGGCACGCTCCACCCCATGCAAGCCGCCTTCATCGAGCACGACGCCTTCCAGTGCGGCTATTGCACCCCCGGCCAAATCCTCTCCGCCATCGCCTGCATCCGCGAGGGTAATGCCGGATCGGACCAGGATATCCGCGAATACATGTCGGGTAACCTCTGCCGCTGCGGCGCCTACCCGAACATCGTCGCCGCGGTCAAGGCAGTCGCCGCCACGGGCAACATCTGATGCAGCCCTTCACCTATCACCGCGCTGCGTCGCTTGCAGATGCCCTGAGCCGCGGCGCCGCTTCCGACGCCGCCTACCTCGCCGGGGGCACTACGCTGGTCGATCTGATGCGAATGGGCGTGATGCGCCCGGCCAGTGTCATAGACATCAATGGCCTGGAGGAACTGCGCGGCGTCCGCATCGATGCCGAGATTTTCCGCTTCGGCGCCCTGGCGCCGATGGCCGAGACCGCGGCGCTGCCGGCGCTGCGCGAGCGCGCGCCCGCCCTGGCGCAAAGCCTCGCTCTTGCAGCCTCGCCACAGCTGCGCAACATGGCAACGCTCGGCGGCAACATCCTGCAGCGCACGCGATGCTCCTACTTTCGCGACGTATCGGTGGCAGAATGCAACAAGCGCAATCCGGGCAGCGGTTGCGCGGCGCTCGACGGCGTCAACCGGAACCACGCTGTCCTCGGCACCTCCGATGCCTGCGTCGCCACCATGCCCAGCGACTGGGCTGTGGCGCTGGCCGCCTTCGACGCGACCGTGGAGGTTGTGGGGCAGCGCGGTATGCGCCGGATCCCCATCGCATCCTTTCACAGTGCCTATGCCGATGACCCGGCAGTCGAGACCACGATGGCCCATGGCGAGATCGTCACCGCGATCACCGTGCCGGCATCTGCCGCGCTGCGGCATTCGGTCTATCTCAAGGTGCGCGACCGGCAATCCTATGCCTTCGCGCTGGCCTCCGCCGCCGTGGGCTTGGAGATGGACGGCCACAACGTGCGCGCCGCGCGCATCGCGCTCGGCGGCGTCGCCTCAAGGCCATGGCGGGCAGAGGAGGCGGAGAGCGCTTTGGCCGGCCATCCGCTGACCGAGGCGACAGCCGAAGCGGCCTCCCACCTCGCCTTCGAAGGTGCGCGCCCGCTGTCGGAGAACGGCTTCAAGATCCCGCTGGGTCGGCGCACTCTTGTCGAGGCCCTGATGACCCTCAGAGGGACCGCGACATGAGCGACACCATCATCGGCCAGCCCCTGCCCCGCGCTGACGGCGCGGCGAAGGTAACCGGCGGCGCCGTCTACGCGCTCGACACCCGCCGCGACGGCATGCTGCATGCGGCGATGGCCTGCGCTGCCGTGGCTCTCGGCCGCCTCACCGCGCTCGATACGAAGGCCGCCGAGGCCGCGCCGGGGGTGCGGCTGGTGCTCACCCACCGCAACCATCCGATCCTGAAGCCCGACAAGGGGCTGAATGACGGCGGCGGCTCACACGCGACGTGGCGCCCGCTCGAATCCGACGCGATCCGCTTCCACGGCCAGGCTATCGCGTTGGTCGTCGCCGACACGCGCATCCAGGCCGAGCATGCGGCGTCGCTGATCCACGCACGCTATGACGTTCAGCCGGCCGTTGCCGTCCTCGGCACGGCCGGCCTGGCGCCGGAGCCCGCGCCGCGGCAGGAGGATCTTTCCAGCGGCGACGTCGCGCGAGCGCTGCGCGAGGCCGCGGTGAAGGTCGAGGCGCGATACGCGATCCCGACCCAGCACCACAACGCCATCGAGCTGTTCGGATGCATCGCCGAGTGGCAGGGCGATCGGCTGGTTGTGCAGGTTCCGAGTCAGGGCGTGGGGCCGATGGCCAAGGGCCTCGCTACTACCTTCAGCATACCGCAGGAGGCGGTGCGGGTGCAGTCCGCGTTCGTCGGTGGCGGCTTCGGTGGCAAGGGTGTGCTGCTCGCCAATGTGATCGGTGTCGCCGCGGCCGCGCGGATGATCGGCCGGCCGGTGAAGCTGCTGCTGCCGCGCGAACAATCCTATGCCAACGCCTCGTTCCGACCGGCCGCCGACATGGCGGTGAAGGTGGCGGCCTCGGCTGATGGTCGGCTCATGGCAATGGACTATGAATGCCAATCCCAGACCAGCCGCTTCGACAAGTTAGGCTTTGCCGGCGGCGCGGTGGCGGTGAAGCTATACGCTTGCTCAAACGTGGCGGTGCGAGAGCGTATCGTGCCAATGGACGTCAACACACCTGGTTTCATGCGCGCGCCAGGCGAGGCGCCTTCGATGTTCGCCATGGAATCTGCGATCGATGAGCTGTGCGTGGCGCTGCGCATGGACCCTGTGGCCTTCCGCCGAATCAACGATGCGCCGCGCGACATGTTGGCCGACAAGGCGTGGTCATCGCATTCGATGCTGCCATGCTGGGAGCGTGCGGCCGAGCTGTTCGGCTGGGCGCGGCGCAGCGCAGCGCCGGGATCGATGACCGACCGCGGCGAGTTGGTCGGCTGGGGCTGCGCCTCTGCCGCCTACCCGACGCTGATCGCCAGCAGCGCTGCCAGCGTGACGATGGCGGCCGACGGCGCGGTCCATGTCCGCAGTTCGGCGGCTGATCTGGGTACAGGCACCTACACGACGCTGGCACAGGTGGCGGCCGAACGCCTGGGCGTGGCCTTCGGCCGCGTCACCGTGGAACTGGGCGACACCGCCTTTCCGCCGGGCAATCTGGCGGGCGGCAGCACCACAGCACTCGCATCCAGCAACGCTGTGAAGCAGGCGGCGGACGAGTTGGTCACGGCGATGAAGCGCGCCGCGGTGGCGCCGGGCGGGCCGTTGGCAGGAGCGGAAGCGGCCGCGCTGCGACTGGAAAGCGGCGCGTTGCGCGGCGGCGCGCGGGCCGTGCCGCTGGCCGAGATCCTGCGTGCCGCACCCGATGGCCGAATGGAGGCGACGGCGCAATGGGCGCATCCCGAGATGCCCTCGCCCATGCGGCAAATGCTGTGGCAGGGCGGCTCTCCCGTGCTGCCGCCGCGGAAGGCTTCGATGAGCTCTCTCGCCTGGGGTGCCAACTTCGTCGAGGTGCGCATCAACCCGCGCACCCGCACCATTCGCGTGCCCCGCATGATCGGTGTCTTCGCCGGCGGGCGGATCCTGAACGCCCGCACCGCGCGCAGCCAGTTGATGGGCGGGATGGTCTGGGGGGTGGGCCATGCGCTGCTAGAGCGGACCGAGACGGATGCGCGCCGCGCCGCCATCACAAACGCCAATCTGTCTGAATACCATGTGGCGGTGAACGCCGACATCGGCGAGGTTGTGGTCGAGACCGTCGATGAGCAAGACGATTTTATTGGTCCGATCGGCGCCAAGGGGCTGGGCGAGATCGGCATCACTGGCGTCGCGCCGGCCATCGCCAATGCGGTTTTCCACGCGACGGGTGTGCGGGTGCGGAAAACGCCGATACTGATCGAGGACATTCTGCCGGACGGGTGATCGGGCGCACGCACCGGAGGATATCGCAAGGCTCGTGCTCTTCGTTGCCTCCGACCATGCCAGCGTCATCACGGGCGCTTCGTGACTCTCCTGAGTCCGCCGCCCGATGGTGGACCTGGTTCGTCCCGGACGCGACCCGGATGAGCCGACTCGCGAGTTCGAGCCGACGGCGCGGTCGGACTGCAGGCGGATCGCGCGTGCCGACGCGCAATAAGGCCGACCGGGAATTCGGCCCCGGCTTGACCGCCGCTGTACCAGACGAGTTGTCTGGCCAAGGCGGGAGAATCAGCATCCGCGCCCGGATTGGCACGAAGCCAACTGACGCCGGTCGCGCTGGTCAACCCCTAGGATTCGCCCGATCCCGCAATCCTCACGTAATTATCACCGGTCCGTGAACTTTGCGCCAACACTGCATCCTGACATTCGAATGTCAGTACATCGTCACCGCAGCGTGCAGGCCGCCCCCGGGCCAATGACATTTGAGCGCGATTTTTGGGTCGGTAGCGACCGAAACCGTTGGCAGTAAGGGGGCTCGATAAGCGTGCCATAGGCGTCGAACACGCAGGCGCGGATGCCGGCCAGTATGATCCAGTCAGACCAGCGTGCCGCGTATCGGATAGTTCATCTCCTGGATCCGCTTCGCCCCGCGCAGGATTCCCGCAAGGTCCGGACGTGCGAAGGG
>JBBRWI010000240.1:0-5558 GCA_038249305.1 Acetobacterales bacterium | reverse complement strand
GTCCGGCTGATGCCCAATCTGGGGGCAGCCTATCGCCGAAAGGTCGAGCGGCTGCGTGAAGCCCTGGCCGCGGGGGACGACCCCGAGGCCCGGGAGGCTGCACGCGCGCTGATCGACCGGGTGACCATCCGCCCCTTTCGGCGCGGGATGCCGCCCGACATCACCGTCGAAGGCCATCTCGCCGGGATGCTCAAGGCAGCGCAGCCGGAACTGTCGGACGCCAGCGCCACAGCGATCGCCGGACTCGGCCAACTAGCGTTGAAAGAAGGACCAGGGGGCGAAGCCCTCTCCACGTCGCACTTCAGCAGCCCGCTACACCCAGTCCAGCGATTCCGCGTAGGTCACGCCGGTGAAGCACAGACCCTCGGGCGGTGCCGTCTGCCCGGCCAGGGTGCGGTCCCGGCCCTCAAGTACCAGGCGCGGCCAGGCCTCCTCCCTCCGCCCCAGGCCGACCTGCACCAGCGTGCCGGCGAAGTTGCGGATCTGGTGATGCAGGAAGGATCGCGCCTGCGCGGTCAGCACCACCTCCTCGCCCTGCCGCGCCACCTCCAGCCGGTCGAGCGTGCGCACCGCGTCCTTTGCCTGGCAGGCGGCGGCGCGGTAGGCGGAGAAATCATGTCGCCCCAGCAGCCCCTGCGCCGCACGGTGCATCGCCGCGGCATCGAGCGGCCCCTGCACATGCCACACCCGCCCCGCCTCCAGCGCCGGCCGCGCGCGGCGGTTCAGGATGCGGTAGCGATAGGTCCGCGACAGCGCCGAAAAGCGGGGCGACCAGCCGGGCGGGGCGAGGGCCGCGCGCAGCACGACGACAGGGTGTGGCTTGGTGTGGAAGGTCAGCGCTTCGCGCAGCCGCATCGGCGACAGGCCGCCGGGCAGGGTCACGACCGCCACCTGGCCCATCGCATGCACCCCCGCATCGGTGCGGCCGGCGGCCTGGACCAGGGGCGGGGTGCCGCCGTTCAGGGGCGCGGCCGCGTCCTCCAGCACCTGCTGGACCGAAAGCCCGCTGCCCTGGCGCTGCCAGCCGACGAAGGGCCCGCCGTCGTATTCCAGCAGCAGGGCGTAGTCGGTCACCTCAGCCCAGCACCAGTCCGCGCGGCATCGGCACACCGCGCAGAAACTCCGCGGCCGGCATCGCCGCCCGCCCGGCGCGTTGCAGCCGGGTCAGCCGCAGCGCGCCCTGGCCGCAGGCGACCACCGGCCCGTCGGCGATGATCGTCCCCGGCGGCCCCTGGCCTGCGACCGGCGCGGCTGCCAGCACCCGCAGCGCCTCGCCCGCCAGCATCGCGACGGTGCCCGGCCAGGGGTTCAACGCGCGGATGCGACGGTCGAGCACCGCGGCCGGCAGCGTCCAGTCGAGCCGCGCATCGGCCTTGGTGAGTTTGGCGGCGTAGGTCACGCCATCTTCGGGCTGCCGCACCGCGCGGGGCCAGTCCACCAGCACCCGCGCCATCAGCCGCGCGCCCATCGCCGCCAGCGCGTCGTGCAAGTCTGGCGTGGTCGTCTGCGGGCCGATCGGCACCGTGTCGCGCAGGTACACGGGGCCGGTGTCCAGCCCCGCCTCCATCCGCATGATGGCGATGCCCGTTTCCGTGTCGCCGGCCAGGATCGCCGCCTGGATGGGCGCGGCGCCCCGCCAGCGCGGCAACAGGCTCGCGTGGATGTTCAGGCAGCCGCAGCGTGGCGCATCGAGCATCGCGGGCGGCAGGATCAGCCCATAGGCCGCGACCACCGCGGCATCGAGGCCGAGGCCCGCGAAAGCCGCGTGTTCCGCCGCATCGGTCCGCAGCCTGGTCGGGGTACGGACCGGCAGCCCGAGGTCGAGGGCCGCGCGATGCACCGGGCAGGGCGTTTCCTTCTGCCCGCGCCCGGCCGGGCGCGGCGGCTGGGCATAGACCATGGCGACGTGGTGCCCCGCCGCGACCAGCGCCCGCAGCGCCGGCACCGCGAAATCCGGGCTGCCCATGAAGGCCAGCCGCAGCGGCGTCACGCCGCGGAAACCCAGAGCGGCGTCACGCCGCGGAAACCCAGAGCGGCGTCACGCCGCGGAAACCAAGAGCGGCGTCACGCCGCGGAAACCCAGAGCGGCGTCACGCCGCGGAAACCCAGAGCGGCGTCACAGCGCGAGGCTCCGCAGCCGCGCCTCCTTGGCCATCTTGCGCAGGATCATGTTGCGCTTCAGCGCCGAAAGGTAATCGATGAACAACACCCCATCGAGGTGGTCGATCTCATGCTGCAGGCAGGTCGCCAGCAGTCCATCGGCCTCGATCTCCCGCTTCGCACCCGCCAGGTCGCGGAAACGCACCTTCACCCGCGACGGGCGTTCGACATCGGCGTAATGGCCCGGCAGCGACAGGCAGCCCTCCTCGCGCACCGCGCGCTCGGTGCTGCGCGCGACGATCTCCGGGTTCACCAGCACCATCGGATCGGGCTTGTCGTCCACGTGCAGGTCGATGACCGCGACGCGCAGCAGCACACCGACCTGGGGGGCTGCGAGGCCGATGCCCGGGGCCTGGTACATCGCCGCCAGCATCTGCGGGGCCAGGTCGCGCAGCCGCTCGGCATCCTCGGCGCCGACCGGCTTGGCGCGCGCGCGCAACCGCGGATCGGGGACAAGGAGGATGGGCGGGCTGTCCATGGCGGGCGGGTCCGGCGGTATTGATGAGGGCACGAGGCGAGCGGCGGCATCTACGCGCCGCCCCCGTGCCGCGCAACCAAGCCGGCCCGGGCGATCATGCTTCACCCGCGCCGCGAATGATGTCTAGCCTCATCCCGTCAGGGCAGGATTCGCACATGTCACGCACACCGCTCTTCGCCACGCTGCAACGCGCCTTCGCCCTGGCGGACCGGGCCGCGGCGCCGGGCGGCCCGCCGCTGGACGAGTTGGCGGGCGGTCTTCACCTGCCGCGCAATCGCCTGCCGCGCCGGGCGGTGCTGGCGGGGCTGCTGGCGGCGGTGCCCGGCCTCGCCGCCACCCCGGCCATGGCCCGTATCGCCCGCACCGATGCCCGCATCCTGGTGGTCGGCGCCGGTCTCGCCGGGCTGGTCGCGGCCTGGCGGCTGACCGAGGCCGGGGCCGCCCGCGTCACCCTGCTCGATGCCAATACCCGCACGGGGGGGCGGATGTTTTCGATGCGCGGGGTGCTGGCGCCGGACCATGTCGCCGAACTCGGCGGCAGTTTCATCAACAGCGAACACGCCGATATGCTCGCCCTGGCGCGCGCCTTCGGCCTGGCCCTGGAAGATGGCGCCACCGATGACTTGCAGGCCAGCTTCTTCATCGGCGGCCAGCACCGCAGCCTGGCCGAGATCGCCGCCGCCGCCGCGCCGATGTTGCCCCGGCTGCAAGCCTTGCGCGAAGGGGCGGAAGCGGAAAAACCCGCGCTCGACCGTCGCTCCGCCGCCGAACTGCTCGACGGTTTCGGCACCACGGGCTGGCTGCGCGCGCTGCTCGATGTCGGGCTGACGCAGGAGATGGGGCTCGAACCCGACCGGCTCTCGGGCCTGTATCTGGTCGAGGCCTTCGCCCCCGATCCGGCGCAGCCCAAGCTTGGGCTGTTCTCCTCCGACCAGCGCTACCAGATCGCCGGCGGCAACGACCGGTTGCCGGCGGCGATCGCGGCCCGGTTGGGCGACCGCATCCGCACCGGCCACCGGCTGGTCGCGCTGCGCCGGCGGGGTGCGGGGTATGAGGCGAGCTTCGCCCGCGGCGGCACCACCATCGTGCTGCCGGCCGATATCGTGGTGCTGGCCTTGCCGGCGACGATGCTGCGCCAGGTGAACCTTGACATCGCAGCGCCACCGCTGACCCAGCGGGCGATCCGTGAATTGGGCTACGGCACCAATGCCAAGCTGTTCGCAGGGCTGACCGCGCGGCCCTGGCGGGCGGCGGGGCGCAGCGGCGAATGCCTGAACGACCTCGGCATCCAGACGGTGTGGGAAGACCATGCGCGGACCGGCACCGGCGCGGGGGCGATGACGATCTTCGCCGGCGGCCGCGCCGGGGTCGGCTTCGCGCAAGGCACGGCAACGGACCGCGCCCGGGCGGCGACGGCTGCGATCGATGCGGCGCTGCCCGGGGCAGCGGCGGCCTTCAGCGGCCGCGCCAGCCGGATGAACTGGCCGGGCAGCCGCTATGTCGGCGGCAGCTACAGCTGCTTCACGCCGGGGCAATGGACGGGTTTTGCCGGGGCCTTCGCGCCGGTCGGCCGGGTGTTCTTCGCGGGCGAGCACACCAGCGAAACGCATTCCGGTTACATGGACGGCGCCGCCGAATCCGGGCGACTGGCGGCCGAGGCGGTGGCGCGGGTGCTGGCCTGAGCCGGGGTCACTTTCTCCGGGCCCGACCTTGGGTTAAAACAGGGTTCCGAGGAAACGACGCACGACGCTGTCCACCGGTCCCACGCGCCGCCTAGAGCACGAGATCGATCCAAGTGGATCGATTTCGTGCTCTAGAAGCCGTTGAATCTAGAGCAAGAAATCGGATCAGATGATTCCATCTGATCCGATATTGCTCTAGCGCTGGCCGCCGCCGCCCTGGCGACCTTGGCCCTGCCGATACCTGCCTTGGCGCAGGACGCGGCCTTCCCGAACCGCCAGATGCGGATCATCGTCCCCCTGGCACCCGGCGGCAGCAACGACACGCTGGGCCGAATGATGGCGGACCGGCTGCGCGACCGCTTCGGCCAGTTGGTGTTCGCGAATGCGGCGCCCGATGGCTATACGCTGCTGCTGGCGCCCGACAGCCTGACGATGAATCCGGCGCTACATCGCATCCCCCGGCAATGCCAGTGCGGGGCACCTGACGGGCGTGCTGCTGGCGATGCGGGCGAACACCCGCTGGACGCATGTGCCCTATCGCGGCGGCGGCCCCGCGGTGACCGATACGCTGGCCGGAACGGTCGATGCGCTGTGGGTCACGCCGGCACCCGCCATGCCGCACATGCGCAGCGGCGTGCTGCGCCCGCTGGCGGTCAGTTCGCTGACCCGCGCGACCGGTCTTGCGGATGTGTCGACCGTCGCCGAACAGGGGTTTGCCGGCTTCGAGGTAACCCGGCTGTGGCGCACCCGCGCGGCCAAACTGGCGGCCGAGGAGGGGATTTCGTCGGAGGCGGTGCTGGAACGTTTCACCCACGACATCCCGCTGGGCCGGTTCGGCACGGCCGAGGAGATCGCCGATGTCGCGGCGTTCCTGGCCTCGCCGCGCAGCGCCTGTGTGGTCGGGCAGTCGGTGGCGGCGGATGGGGGGATCGGGCGGGGGTTGCTGTAGAGGCCCGCGCCCTTGCCAAGGACCCAACGCCGCCGCCGCCGCCCTATCGCGCGGTATCCAGCATCTGCCGCCGGTCCGCGTCCTTCAGCAGCACTTCGTCCGTCGCTTTCTAAGCGCCATTTCTGGGCGCCATTTCTGGGCGCCATTTCTGGGCGCCACGGGCATTGCCCGGCCGTTGGCGCGCGTCGTGGTTCGGTGCGCGGGTCAGATATCCTTACACTTCGTCCGAATGACCGAAATTCCGCTTCCGGACGACCGATATAAGTAACTGTAATATATATATAGTTTG
>JBBRWI010000239.1:0-5626 GCA_038249305.1 Acetobacterales bacterium | reverse complement strand
CCCCAGCATCACCGTCACGACCAGCATCACCCAGCGTAGCGCCGCGTTGCGCCGTCGGAACGCCGTGATGATCGAGGCACTGAAGGAACGGTTCACGAAGATCAGCCCGACGATGCACAGAACCAGCGCGAAGAAGGTCAGCGACCTGACCTCCGCCTCGGGCATGCCGCCATCCAGCGCCACCAGAAAGATGCCCGCGCTCAGTGCGAATACGACAGCCCCCTGCAGCACACTCCAGCCGAGGAGCCAGGCGGAGAACAGCGGTGCCGCCGGATCGCGTGGCGGGCGTTGCATGATGCCCTCCTCCTCGGTCTCGGCTTCGAAGACCAGGGTGCAGACGGGGTCGATCACCATCTCCAGGAAGGCGATATGCATAGGCCAGAGCAGGATCGGCAGCCCGAAGATCAGCGGCAGCAGTGCCAGGCCCGCGATAGGCACATGGATGGCGATGATGAACCCCATCGACTTGCGCAAGTTGTCGAAGACGCGCCGGCCGAGGCGCACGGCCGCGACGATCGATCCGAAATCATCATCCAGCAGCACCAGCGACGACGCCTCCCGCGCCACATCCGTGCCTCGCCCGCCCATGGCGATCCCGATATGCGCAGCCTTGAGCGATGGCGCATCATTCACGCCATCGCCGGTCATGGCGACGACCTCGCCATCGGCTTTCAGGGCGGCCACGATTCGCAGCTTCTGCTCGGGCATGATCCGGGCGAAGACCGTCGTGGTCCGCACCTGCTGTGCCAAGGCCGCATCATCCATGCCGGTCAGGGCCTCACCGGTCACGATGGTCTCGGCGTCGAGCCCCGCCCTGCGCGCGATCGCGGCGGCCGTGGCCGGATAGTCGCCGGTGATCATCACGACGCGGATGCCGGCCGTGCGGCATTCGGCCACCGCCTCCACCACGCCCGGCCGCAGCGGATCGGCGAGCCCCACCAGGCCCAGAAGGCGGAAGTCGAAGCCGTCCTGGGCCTCCGGCCAGGCCTCACCGCTGTGCGTGGCGCGGGCCACGGCGAGGACGCGCATGCCCTGGCCAGCCAGCGCCTCCGTCCTCGCGGTCAGGTCGGCGCGCGCGGCAGGGTCGAGATGGCACAGCGTGGCGATGGCCTCGGGCGCGCCCTTGGCGGCGATGATCGCCTCGCCCTCTTCTGCGCCAGACCGCCAGGCATTGGTCATCGCCAGCAGTTCGGGCCGCAGGCCATAAGTGCGGATCAGGTCGAGCGCGGGCATCGGCATCGCCTCGGCCAGCGCATGAAAGGCTCTCTCCATCGGGTCGAAGGGTTGCGGCGCGCTGGCCAGCCGGCCGGTCTCGGCCAACAGCCAAAAGGGCTCGGGCAGCGCCCCATCCTGCGGCTGGAACGCCGTGCCATCGGGCAGGCGCAGATCGGCCACCGTCATGCGGTTCTGCGTCAGCGTACCGGTCTTGTCGGTACACAGAACGGTGGCGGAACCCAGCGTCTCGATCGCCGCCGCGCGCCGCGTCAGCACCCGCGCCTTGGAGATACGCCAGGCGCCCATCGCCATGAAGACGGTGAGCACCACCGGCAACTCCTCCGGCAGCATGGACATGCCGATGGCGATGCCGGCCAGCAGCGCATCCAGCCAGCCGCCGCGCAGCGTGCCATAGAGCACTATCGCCAGCACGCTGACGACGCCGCCGAAGATCGCGCAGAACTTCACCAGCCGGCGCATCTGCGCCTGCAGCCGTGGCGGCTCTGCCTCCAATGTGCTGAGCGTCTGGCCGATGCGGCCGATCTCGCTGCGCATGCCCGTCGCCGTCACCTCGGCGATGCCGCTGCCGCGCACCACCAGCGAGCCCGAAAAGACATGCGGCAGATCATCACCGCCCGGACGCGCAGGGGGCGTGGCGGGGCCGGCCACCTTCCGTACCGGCACGGATTCGCCCGTAAGCAGGGATTCATCGGTCTGGACGTCGCTGGCCTCGATCAGCCTGGCGTCGGCCGGTACGCGGTCGCCCTCCGCCAGCACCACCAGATCGCCGTGCACGACCTCGCGACCAGCGATGCGCTTTCGCTCGCCGGCGCGGATCACCAGGGCGCGTGGGCTTGTCAGGTCGCGCAGCGCCTCCAGGACGCGCTCGGTGCGGCTTTCCTGCACGACCGTGATGACGATGGAGAACAGCGCGAAAGCCAGGAGGATCAACGCCTCTTCCGGGCTGCCGAGCAGAAGGTAAAGCACGCCGCCGCCGAGCAGCAGCGCCAGCATCGGCTCGCGCAGCACCTCGAGCACGATGCGGAACGGCGACCGAAGCCCCGTTCGCGCAAGCTCGTTCGGGCCATCGGACTTGAGGCGGGCCGCTGCCTCCTGGTCGCTCAGGCCGCCGCCAATCGCCTTGGCCGTTGGTGCATCCAGCATGGTGATCGTCCTTTCGGGCACCTGGTGCCGAATGCTCGCGGGCCGAAAATTGCGGGGCAGCCAAGGCTGGACGCGCTGACGGCACGACCAGCCAGGTGGTGATCCGAAACTTACGGGTGCAGAGGCAACCAACCATCGGCGAACTGGATCCAGGTGATCCAGGTCATAGTGATCATTCTCAGGGCTCGCGCGTTGATCTGAGACAAGGACATCAAAGCCAATTGCGTGCAGGGTCATACGGCACCACCGGGTGCCCTCTCCGGCGTCCGACGGGCTTCCGGTACAGCGGGCTCCAAACCGCTGCCTGTCGCGTCGCCCACGCAGCGATTCATGAGTTCGGCATTTCGCCGCTGGCGAACAAACGTGGCTCACTTGTAAACCGTATCGATCCGGCCCAGTCTGCGGTAGGCAAGTCCTGTGGATTTGCTACCTTACGGCGAGTGACACTGGTCTCCCCTGTCCGACAGCGTTCGTCGGGCGAGGAAATCAAGCAGCAGGACGACCGGGCCGCGCGGGGAAAAGATTGATGCGTGTAGCCTATGGCAAGAGCCCTGATCCAGCCACGGCGGCGCGTCAGGCAGCCGATTCGCTGGGCGATATCTCCCCGCAGATGCTGATGGCCTACGTCGGCGGCAAACTCGACCCCCATGCGGTGCGGGCGGCGCTCGTCGCCCGTTTTGGGCCGGTCACTGTGGTCGGCGGTTCCGCCGCGGGCGCCATCACCCGCCAAGGCTTCGGCATCAGCGGGTTCGAGCTCGGCCTCGTTGCCTTCATCGATCCGGCCACAACGCCCCGGCTGGTCGCAAACCACGACCTGCAGTCGGATGAACGGGCGGGCGGCTTCGCCCTCGGCACCGCCGTGCGGGAGGGGGTTTCGGCCAATACCGTTGCGTTGCTCCTGTTCGACAGTGTCGCGAGCACGCTGCCACCGCGGTTGCACCACGCAAGCTCCATCGTCGCCGGTTTCAACGCGGGCATCGGTAACGCGCCCATCCATCTGATCGGCGGGGGGCTGTTGACCGACATGAACATGTCCGGCGCCTGGGTGTTCGATGGCTCCGGTGTCAGCAAGCACGCCGCGCTGGCGCTGGTCTTCCCCCCCGGAATCGCGGCGGAAACCGTGATCCTGCACGGCTGTCGCCCGGTCAGCGCCTTCATGGAAATCACCCGCATTGACGCCGCGACGGTCTATGAGCTTGACGGCCAGCCAGCGCTGCATGTGATCGAGCGCATGCTCGGCCTGCCGATCGGCCAGTCCCGCGGGCACGAATTGTCGCTCGTGGCGACACTCGGGCAGAAGCGCGGCGACCCCTTCGCACCGTATGATGAAAACGCCTACGTCAACCGACTGATCCTGCGGGCCAACCCCGAAAGCGGCTCAATCACCCTTTTCGAGCCGGACTTCGCGCTTGGCGCCCAGGTGCAGATCATGAGCCGCGACAACGCGCTCATGATCGAATCTGTCCGTCGCGGCGTGGCCGGGCTCACTTCTGCGGTGGCCGGCGGTGACAACCTGCTCGCGCTGTATATCGACTGTGCCGGCCGGGCCAGCGCCCGCAGCGGCGCACCGGTCGAGGAAGCCGAAGTGGTGCTCCAGACCTTCGACCCCAGGATACCTTTCATGGGGTTCTACTCAGGGGTCGAGATCGCCCCCTTCGCCGGCGAGCCCAGCCGGCCGCTGGATTGGACCGGCGTGCTGAGCGTGCTGAGCCGCGCGCCGTGACCAACGTCGCGCGCCTTGATATCGACAAGCTGGAGCGCGAGCTCGCCTATTACCGCCGCGAGTGCAACGATCTGGGCACCCGGCTGCTGCGGCTGCAGGAAGAACAGAGCCAAGCCTTCCGGGAGGCCCGGCGCAGCCGAACCGTCGCCAAGCTGATCCGCGAGGCCCACCGCGTCGCCGACATCAGCGGCTCCCCCGAAGAAATCGGCGGCGCGTTTTTGCAGGTGATCGTGGAGAACACGCTGTGCGACCGCGCTGCCTTCGTCCGTTGCGATAGCAATCCGGACGCCCCCGACCGCTTCCGCGTTACCCACGCCATCGGATTGGGCAGCGAACTTCCCGCCGAATACCTCACGGTGCCCTCGGCGCCAGCCTTTTTCCTGACGACGTCGCGCACGGCGCTGGAGCCGCCGGCCTACGAACTGACCGGCATCCTGCGTGTGCCCTACGTGCTGTGGGGTTACGACCGTGCGTCCGGCCACGGGCTGATCATCGGCAACCAGTCGGAGGCCAATGTCAGCCGTCCCTTCGAGACCGGTGACCAGGAATTCGTCGAAGGCGCCCTGTCCGTCTACATCGACGTGCTGGCGCGCAAGCGGGCCGAACTGGAGATGCGCGCCGCCAAGGCCGCAGCCGAGGAGGCGAGCGCCCTGCGTGCCCGCTTCCTCGCGACCTGGAGCCATGAACTGAGAACGCCGCTTAGTGCCATCATCGGCTTTTCCGAGATGATGGCCCCTGGCTCGCGCTACCGCCTGACGGCGACCCAGCACCGCGAGTACTCCAGGCAGATCCTGCAATCGGGGCGGTCGCTGCTCGAACTGATCAACGACATCCTGGACTATTCCAGCCTATCGCGCAGCGCGCCGATGCTGGCGCTGGGCTGGACCTCGGCCGAATACATCATCACCGGCGCCGCCCGCGAAATCGCGGCGCTTGCGATTCCGCGCGGCATCGCGGTCGAAATCGTGCCGACCGAACCCGGCCTTGAAATCCTGGTGGATCCGATGCGATTCCGCCAGGTCGTGATCAACCTGCTGAGCAACGCCGTGAAATTCACCCAGCCCGGGGGTCAGGCCCGCATCGCCGCCCACCGGCTGGCGGATGGGCGCGCCGAAGTCATCGTCACCGACACCGGGGTCGGCATTTCGCCCGAGGACGTGCCACGAGCGATGGAGCCTTTCCAGCAGATCGACAATGGCCGGGATCGCGCCTTTGCCGGAACCGGGCTGGGCCTGCCGATCGCCAAGGGGCTGACAGAGGCCCATGGCGGCACGCTTCAGATGGTGAGCGAAGTCGGCCACGGCACCACGGTGACCCTGACGCTGCCGGCCTCGGCGGCGCGGATCGCCCCGACCGCGGCGTAGCCTGGCCGGGGCCGCGGGCGTTGCCGTTCGCGCCGATGAGGGGGTCAGCGGCCGATGGTTTCCGGCATGGTGACCGACAAGGTGGCAAGATTGCGATCCACCGCGCGCATCAGGCCCCAGTTCTCGAAGTAACCGGCCGGAAAGCCGGGCGAACCCTGGT
>JBBRWI010000238.1:0-5627 GCA_038249305.1 Acetobacterales bacterium | reverse complement strand
GAAGCGTGCGCGGGCCACCAGGCGCTCATCCTCGGAACACAGCACGCCGCCGCCGCCCGCGGTGATGATCTTGTTCCCGTTGAACGAGAACACGGCGATCTTCGCCCCCGTTCCGGCCGGTTTGCCGCGGTGCGTGGCGCCCAGCGCCTCGGCGCTGTCGGACATCACGGGCACGCCCCAACGTTCGCAGATGCCGACGATCGCTTCGATGTCGCTGCATTGCCCATACAGATCGACCGGCACGACGACCCTCGGCAGACGCCCGCGCGTCGCCGCGGCGGCCAGCGCGACGCGCAGCACTTCGGGGTCCAGCGTCCAGGACGCGGCGTCCACGTCGAGGAACCGCGGCACCGCGCCCATCTGCACCGCCGGCGCGATGGTGGCGACGAAGGTCAGGGTGCTGGTCCAGACCTCATCGCCCGGCGCCAGGTCGAGCACCCGGTAGCCCAGGTGCAGCGCCGCGGTGCCGGAGGCGACGCCCGCCACATGGCTGAAGCCGGTGGCGCTGGCGACCGCGGCCTCGAAGGCCAGGGGCATCGGCCCGGCGGGCGCGACCCAGCCGGAAGCCAGCGTGTCGCGCAGGGCCTCGATCTCTCCCCCGGCCAGGTGGGGTGGCGACAGGTGAAGCCGGGGATAGGTTTTTCCGGGGAAGGGGATGACAGAGGCTTCGGGGGGCAACGGCGGTGGGACGAGTGGGACGACGTCAGGCAACAGGCGAAGCGCCATGGAAGAAGCCTTTATGGCCAACAAATCGGTGATCCCGACCCGCATAAATCAACTCTTCGTGAGTCATATTGCAAGCGAAGATTTCAACCACCGGTAAAAATCCTTCATATCTCACCCCTAGAATGAAGCCGGGGCTGGCTCGTTTCGCGTTTGGGTTGTTGCCTTGTCGGTGTTCACCCGCCTTCAAAGGGTGGCATCGTCGCATGGCCCGGCGCCGACACGCCCCGTCCGGAGAGCAGCACCCGCAAACTGCCCAGCAGCGCCCGCACATCGCCCATGAAGGTGAGCGGGGCCGCAGCATAGGCGGCATCGGCCTCAAGCCGCAGCGGCCAGGGCACGGCGTTGCGCCCGAGCGCCTGGGCGGCGCCGGCCAGGCCCGGACGCACCCGCAGCCGCAAAGCCTGGCGCGGGCCGTAGCGCGCGGTATAGGCGACCGGCAGTGGTCGGGGGCCGACCAGGCTCATCTCCCCACGCAGCACGTTGACCAGTTGCGGCAACTCGTCGAGCCCGCTGGCCCGCAGCCGCCGGCCGAACGCTGTCATCCTGGCGGCATCGTCAGCCTCCGCCTCGCTCATCGAGCGGAACTTCAGCAGGGTGAAGGGCACGCCATGCCGCCCCGCACGTACCTGGCGGAACAGCACCGGGCGGCCCAGCGCCACAGCCACCGCCAGCGCGACCAGGCCGGCCAGGGGCACCAGCGGGATCAGCAGCAACACCGCCACCGTCAGGTCAAGCGCCCGCTTGCCGAAGCGAGGGTAGATCACGCCGCGGCCTGGGGCGTGGACTCGACCCCCAGCCCGATCAGCAGTCCAACCGCGAGCCAGGCCATCCGATTGCCGAGGTCGGTCGAAACCAGCACCGACACCGCGATCGGCACCGTCAGCGCCACCACCATCGCCGCCCGGCGCGGCGCGACATGCGGCAAGCGGGCCGCGGCCCCCACCACCGCCCCGCCAAAGCAGCCAAGCCACAACAACAGCCCGGGCAGCCCCCCCTCGGCCAGCGCTTCCAGCACATGGTTGTGCGGATACCGCCCGCGCCATTCACCGAAACCCGCCGCGATCGGGAACCCCGCGGTGCCGAGGCCGAAGGGCAGCGTCTCCCCCGACCAGCGCAGCGCCATCGCCCAGAGCCAGGGCCGCGCCGAAGCGTCCAACCCGCCTTGGGTGAAGCGTTCCAGCGTGCGGAACCCGGCTGCGCGATCAGGGTCGAGGAACAGCAGCGCCAGCCCCGCGATGCTGCCGGCCACGGCCAGGGCGACCCAGCCGAGTGCGGCGCGGGGTCGCGCCTGGACCCAGAACCACACCGCCGGTGCGAGGGTCACGGCCAGCGCCAGGCCGAGCAGCCCGGCACGCCCGCCAGGCAGCAGCGCCGCCGCCGCAAGGCCGGCCGTCAGCCCGAGCCAGGCCAGCCGCCGCAGCCCCTGCGACCGCGCCGCGCCCACCGCCGCCAGCGCTGCCGCCGAGGCGATGGCCAGCCCGGTGATCTGGTACTGCACCCGCACCGCGTCGGGCCGCACATCCACCGCCCCCCCCAGCACCACGCCGCCGACCAACAGTCCCCAGGCCACGGCGGCGCCCACGATCACCCCGATCACCAGCGTCGCCCGCGCGAAGGCGGTCAGCGCCCGCGGATCGCCGGCCACCACCACGCCGGCCAGCAGCATGGCGGGACCGAGCAGCACCATTTCCTTCAGCTTGGCCGAGAGCACGGCGCCCGATCCGCTCCATAGCCCGGCGATGGTGAACCACAGCCACAGCCCGGCCGCCGCCGCGATCGGCAGCGCCACCGCGCGTGAGATGCGCCATCGGCGCCCGGACGCGAGCAGCGCCAGCGCCGGGATCGCGACCGCGCCGGCCAGCAGGGTGATGTCGAAGGGTACCGCCGCCAGCAGCGGCGCCGATTTCAGCGCCCCGCCGAAATGCATCGCCGCCAGCGGTACGGCGGCCGCCACGGCCAACCCCGGCCGGGCGATGAACGGCCAGGCGACCGAGTGCGGCGCCAAGCGGGCCAGGGGCTTTGGATTCGGGGGCTTTGGATTCGGGGGCCTTCGATTCACGGGCCGGACGCGGCCCCGGGCAGCATGGTCCGGGTATCGGGCGATCGCAGCAGCACCAAGCAGCCCGCCCCGACCAGCACCGCGACCGGCAAGGCGATGATCAGCAGCGCCAGCAGCAGCGACCGATTCGGCACCGACGCCCGCAACTCCACCATCGGCACCGAGACCAGCCGCGCCGCCACGGCCTCATCCGATCGCAGCACCACCAGGGCGCGCTGGTGCTGGGCCAGGAGTTCGTACAGCGGCGCGCGCTGGAACACGTCGCGCTCGGTCGCGGTACGGGCCTCCAGCGATGCGAGCCGACGCTCCGCCATCGCCAACAGGTCGGCGCGCACATGCGTCTCGCCAAAGACCAGCAGGCGCGACAGCAGGTCGAGCGCCATGGCCCGGTTGCCGTGCGGCAGTTCCAGGTTCCAGGTCGTCGCCACCAACGACTGGGTCACCGCCAGGCGCCGCTCCAGATAGGCCTGCACGTCGTCCTGGTCGGCCGCCATGCGCATCCCCGCCAAGCCGCGCACCCAGCCCAGCAGCCCGGTCGCCCGGCGGGCGGAGATATCGGCCAGGATCGGCGTCGTCGCCGCCAGCATCGCCGCCGCTTCCGGGCTGCGCAGCGCCGAGAGGTAGATCGCGAAATTGCCGGTCGGCCGCGTATCAAGCAGCCCGCTGCCGGTCTGCTGCAGGTTGATCGGCGCGATCAGCGTGGACACGGCCAGGCCCGAGCCCTCGGCCGGTGCCACCACGGCCGAGGCGACATAGGCGCGCGGCCAGGTGAGCACGAGGCCCGCTGCCGCGACGTAGAGCCCGAGGCAGAGCAACAGCAACCGTCCGCGCATCGCCCAGACGGCGCGCACCAGGGCATCGAGCGGCATCAGCCCGCCGTCCCGCCCGGCAGCATGGTCAGCATGATCTCCGTAACCAATCGGCGCACCGGGGCGCGGGCACGCAGCGTCAGGATGGCGGCAGGCTCCACCCGCCCATAGGCGGGGCTGGCGTGGCCAGGCTCGATCGCGATCGTGCAGGGCGCGTCGGCCGACAGGCGCAGCCGGGCCCGCGGGCCGGCGGCGCCATCCGGCAGCGCGACCCAGTCGCCGGGGCCGAGGCGCCAGCGCAGCACCGCCTCGCGGAATGGGCCGCCGAGGCCGTCTTCGACCCGCCAGTGGCGGCCGTCCGCGGTGATCCGGCGTTCATGCAGCCGTCCGGCATGGTCGGTGACGGCCGCCCCTTCCGGCAGGGTCCTGGTGCGCGGCCAGCGGGCAAACAGGAACCGCCCCGCCCTTGGCATCTGGTCCTGGCCATCGAAGGCCACGGTGTTGTGCGCGGCGGTGCCGGGCAGGTGGTCCAGCCACCAGCGATCGGCAGGCGCCGGGTTGTAGGCGCCGGTGCCGCCGTCGCGCAGGATCGGGTGCGGACCATCCCACAGGTCCAGGTGCAGCAGGTCGGCATGCGCGGGGCGGAAGCGGACCGGGCCGATGCGCAGCACGGCGCGGGCGCCGGCGGCCGACCAGCCGCGCAACCCCTCGGCGCACCAGTTCGGCCCAGGTGCCCCGCCGCCGAACATCGCCGTCGCGCGGGCAATGCTGGCGCGGGCATCGTCCGGCCCGGCGCCCTCCAGGTCGCAGAAAGCCGAGCCATCGCAATGGCCGATGCGCGGCAGCGCGCCCGATTCGGGGCAGGCCAGCCTGGCCAGCCAGCGCGTCGCCGCCGCCGCCCGTTCGGCCAGCGGGGCGGCAAAATCCGCGGCACCATGCCGTCGCCGCAGCCATTCGGCGGCCCAGAGCACATCCAGCAGCAGCCGCTGATAATGCGGCGATACCGGCGCAAAGGTGCCGCAGGGCGCGACCAGCCGCCCGACCGCGTGGGCCAGCCGCCGCGCGCCCAGGGCCGCCATCGTATCGTCGCCCAGCAACAGTCCGGCGGCGAAGAGCCCCGCGGCCTCGCTGACCGGGTGGTTGTTGTCCTGCGCCATCGCATAGGCCGGGGTTTGGGCGATGCGCCGGGCATGCAGGGCGATCAGCGTCCGCATGCCCGGGCCAGGCGCCTGATCGAGCAGGCCGAGCGTCACCCCAAGGTGCAGCACACGCAGGGCTGCTTCCTGCCCACAGGCCCAGTTCGGGCCGCGGAACGGCGGATTGGCCGCGACCCATCCGGCCAGCAGCGATTCGGCCGCCGCCAGATGGCCGGCGCCGGAGTCCGCCCGATGCCGCAGCGCCATGACGGGCATGGCGCCGAGGCGGCTGCGTTCCCAGACGGGGCGCACGTCGCCGGCGGCGAAAAGGTCGATCGCATGGGCCGGCGCGGCCGGGTCGAAGGGGCCGTGCCAATCGGCGGGGATGCTGGCATCGCTCGCCGTCGCGGCCAGGAACGGCCCGGCGGGACTGGCCGCATCTACCAGGCCGTCGCCCAGGCCGATCCGATGCAAATTGCGGTGCCAGGCCAGATGCCAAGCCAGATGCCAAGCCAGATGCCCGACCGCATGAGGCCCCAGCCGCCAGGCGGCATCGGCGCGCAGCAGGGCGTTCCGCCAGCCGCGCGTCGGGGCCTCTGGCGCATGGCCGGGCACCAGCCCTTCGGCCCCAAAACGCGCGGCATCGACACTTCGGTTGGACATCACGGCGCAATGTAGGACATAACTGCCGATGCTGCACACGGTTCCGTGATCGCGTCATGGTTGTGGCGGCCGGAATTTTTCGGGGGCGCCATAGAAATGCTTGGGCGCAGGTGGCCGTTGGTATTGTGCTGGCTGGCGCTGCTTGCGCCCGGGGCGACGCGTATGGCGCTTTCACAACCGGCGCCGGCGCCGGGGGGGGGCTTCCTCAGCCCGCCGCAACTGCCAACCACGCTG
>JBBRWI010000237.1:0-5669 GCA_038249305.1 Acetobacterales bacterium | reverse complement strand
CCAGCGCTTGCGCGGATCGGTGCTCCAATCGGCATGGGCCGCGATCATGCGCCTTCTATTTTCTTCACCTTGGGCCACCTCGTGGTATCTGCGACGCAGCAGCAACGGAGGCGCTTATGTCGGGGACTGTTACCTTGAATGGCGAAGCGGTGCGGGAATACTCCACCGTGGCAAAGTGGTTCCACTGGATCACCGTGGGGCTGCTGGCGATCGCGCTGACCTTCGGCTTCATCCTGAGTTTCCTGGCGGGCGGGTTCAAGGATGACTTCGGGGCGACCAAATTCGCGCTCTACGCGATCCATGAATCGGCCGGGTTGACGCTGTTCGCCGTGGCGGTGCTGAGGATCGTCTGGCGCTTGATGCACCGCCCGCCCGCGCTGCCCGACAGCGTGCCGGCGCCGATGCGCAGGGCCGCCGCCGTGGTGCACCATACCCTCTACGCGGCGCTGATCCTGCAACCGATCCTGGGGTTCATGGCGACCAACGCCTGGGGCTTTCCGATGGCGGGGTCCACAGCCTACCTCGGCCTGTTCAACCTGCCGAAGTTCATGGAGGCGAATGTGCCCCTGGCCGAATGGCTGGCGCTTGGCCACACCACCATCGCCTACGTCATGGTCGGGGCCCTGTCGATACATATCGGGGCGGTGATCTTCCACCAGGCCATCCGTCGCGACGGAATGCTGCTGCGGATGGTGTGACGCGCCGAGATATTTTTGAGCAAATTCATCCCGAGGCGTGGTCACGCTAGAACGGTTTTTGCGCCCGTTCGAGCAGGCGACCAAAGAATCCAGGCTTCTTCTCGGGCTTCGGCGGCGGGGGCGGGGCGGCGGCACGGGCTTCGGCCACGCGCTCGGCCTGCTTGGTCGCGAGCCAGCGATCCAGCGTCATGCCGGCCTTCTTGGCCCGCTTCTCCTCATAGCTGCGCTGGGCTGCGGTCATCGTCTTGCTCTCGGCCATCGGAACCCCCCTCGGTGGCAGGGATGTCGCAAGCGGCAGCGCTGCCGGCAAGGGGGGCGCTGGCGGCGGCGCGCCGCTGCTGGCAGAGTCCCCGCGATGGAACCGAAGATCAAGGCCGCCCTTTGGGTGCAGATGGCCGTGCGCCTGTCCGACATCGCCGGGCGCCCGGCCGCGGTGCTGCGCCGCGGCGACCCCGACAGCGGCGGCATCCTGGCCGTGCTGCTGGGGCGCGAAGGGCAGGTCGCGCTGTCGCAGGTGCGGGATGCGGAAGGCCGGCCGGCCTGGCTGCGGGCGACCGGCGCGGCCCCGGTCGATCAGGAAACGCTGGACGCCTACGTCGCCCGCGCGGTGAAACGCGACCCGGACCTGTGGGTTGTGGAGTTTGAGGCGCCCGACCTGCAACCGCCGTTCGAGGCGCGGCTGCTTTGACAGGCGCCGTGGAGAGGGCGTGGCCCCCTCCCAAAGCGCCGCCCGGTTTTTCAGCAACTCAGCACCGCCTGTGCGGCTCAGCCCGCCTCGGTCCCGAAGCAGCGATCCCCGGCATCCCCGAGCCCCGGCAGGATGAAGCCCTGCGCGTTCAGCCCCCGGTCCAGCGCCCCGGCCCAGATCGGCACATCCGGGTGGGCTGCCTGCATGGCGGCCACGCCTTCGGGCGCCGCGACCACCACCACCATCCGGATGGTCGTGATCCCGGCTGATTTCAGCAGGGTACAGGCGGCGATGGCGCTGCCCCCAGTGGCCAGCATCGGGTCCAGCAGAAGCACGCCGCGCACCGCGGCATCCGGCGGCAGGCGGCGCAGGTACTCGGCCGGCTGCAGGGTGTGTTCGTCGCGCACCAGGCCGATATGCCCGACCGGCGCATCCGGCAGCACACGGCGCGCGCCCTCCAGCAGCCCGAGCCCCGCACGCAGGATCGGCACCAGCGCCGGTTCCGGCCCGGCCAGCACCGGGTGCGTCACCGTTTCCATAGGCGTCGCCACATCGCGGATGCCCGACGGCAGGTCGGCGGTCGCGGCGACGGTCAGGATGGTGCCGATTTCCGACAACAGCCGGCGGAAGGTCTCGGGCGGCGTCGCGGCATCGCGCAGCGCCGCCATGCGATGCGAAAGCAAGGCGTGGCGCGGCACAGTCAGGTTCATCGATCGGTCAGCCGCAATTCGATGCGCCGGTTGCGCGCCCGGGCTTCGGGCGTATCGGCGCCATCCAGCGGTTGATATTCGGCAAAGGCCGTGATTGCCACGCGGTCGGGTGGCAGCCCCTCGCTCATCAGCACGCTGGCGACGGACAGCGCCCGCGCCGACGACAATTCCCAGTTGGTGGCAAAGCGCCCGGTGCCGCGGATCGGCGCGCGGTCGGCGTGGCCATCAACGCGCAGCAGCCATTCCACCTCGGGCGGGATGCGCGCCGCGATGTCCAGCAGCACGCGGCCGATGTCGCGTATCTGGCGTTCGCCGGCTGGCGACAATTCGGCCGAGCCCACCGGAAACAGCACTTCGGACTGGAACACGAAGCGGTCGCCGACGATCCGCACATCCTGCCGTTCGCCCAGCACCTGCCGCAGACGCCCGAAGAAATCGCTGCGGTAGCGCTGCAACTCCTCGACCCGAGCGGCGAGCGCCGCGTTCAGGCGTTGGCCGAGCAACGTGATCTGGGCATCACGGTCGCGCCCGACGCGTTCCTCGGCATCCAGGATCGCCGCCATCCGGGCCAGTTCGGCGCGCAGCGCCTCGGTCGCCTGGGTCAGCAGCGCGACCTGGGCGCGGGCGCTTTCCGCGAGGCGCGTCTGTTCGCCGGCGCGGGCTGCGGCCTCGTTACGGCCGGCGGCGGCATCGCGCGCGGCGGCGATCGCGGTGGCGGCCACGGCATCGGCGGCGGTGCGGGCGCGCGCGGCCTCGGCGGTCGTGCCTTCGGCGGCGGCGCGGGCGCGGTTGGCCTCGGCCGCCGCGGCCTCGGCCACCCCGCGGCGGCGTTCCTCATCGCCGGCCCGGGCCAGGGCCATCTGCGCCTGGCGCTCCAACTGGTCGCGCAGGGCGGTCAGCGCCCGGGTCTGTTCGGTCAACCGCGCGAGGTCGGCCAGGCGCGCCTCGATCGTGTCCCGCCCCACCACCACCTGGCGGTCGAGGGCGGCCGCTTCCTCTCGCAGCCGGGCGATCAGGCGCTGCGCCTCGGTCATTTCCACGCGCGCCGCGGCCAGGTCGCGGGCGGCCCCGGTCAGGTCGCGTTCCAGGCGTTCGCGGGTGGTGCGTTCAGCTACGGTCGCGGTTTCGGCGGCGGTCCGGGCGGCCCTCTGGCCTTCGATGTCGCGCCGCGCCTGTTCCAGGGCCGAGCGTTCGGCGGCCAGGGCGCGGCGCGCCTCGGTCAACGACCGGGCGACCTGGGTCGCATCGCCGCCGACGGCTTCGGCCCGGGCCAGGGCCTCGGCCAGCCGCGCCTCCAGCGCCTGGATACGGTCGGCGCCGCCGCGGGCGGCGAGGTCGAGGTCGGTCAGCCTGGCGGCAAGCCGCTGCGCATCCGTGCGGGCCGCGTCGCGCTCGGTGGCGGCGCGGGCGGCCGCGTCGCGCAGCGCCGCGACCTGGCCCTGGGCTGCGTCCCGCGACGTTGTGGCACCGCGCAGCTCATCCTGGGTGCGGCCCAGGCTGGCGCGCAATTCGCCGACCTGGCCACGTTCGAGGGCCAGCAATTCCGCCAGTTCCGCCACCTGCCGGTTAAGCCGGTCCAAAGCCCGGTCGCGCGTGGACAGCGTGACCGACAGGAACCCCTGCGCCAGCACGAAGACCAGCAGCACGAAGATGATCACCATCAGCAGCGTGGCGAGCGCATCGACATAGCCGGGCCAGGGGTTCAGCGGTTCGCGTTCGCGACGGCGGCCGAAGGACGCCACGGCTCAGCCCGCCTTCATCCGCGCGGCTGCTCTTCCGCGAGGGAAGCAATCGTGCGCGCGAGGATCTTGATTTCGTTGCGAATCTCGGCGGTGCTCTGCGCCCGGCCGGCCGCCGTCTCCTCCAGCATCCGGGCGAGGTAGAGTTCGAGGTTCCGCAGGTGCCCGCGGCTGCCCTCATCCAGCACGACGGTGCCGGATGCTTGCGCCAGCCGCGTCAGCGCCGGGGTCAGGGTTTGTGCGAGCGAGGCCTGGGTCTCCGCGATGCGCTGCATCAGCGACTGGCTGGCGCGCATCTGTTCGGTCAGCACCGTCAGCCGTTCGGTCAGGGTCAGCAGCGCGTTGTTGCCCTGCATGCGCGACTCTTCACCACGCGCCAGCACCGCCTGCAGGCCCTCCATGTTCTCGGCGGTCTGTTCGAGCAGGGCCTGGACATAGGCGGGGATGGAACCGCCCTCGCCCTCGCCACCGCCGAGCGCGCCGGAGGACAGGCGGGTCAGCCCCGCGAGCCATTCCTCCAACTCGTTGTAGAAGCGGTTCTGCGCCTGGCCCGCGGTCAGGTCGAGGAAGCCCAGCACCAGCGCCCCGGCCAGCCCGAGCATCGAGGAGGAGAACGCGACCCCCATGCCGGTCAGCGGCTGCGCCAGGCCCGATTTCAACTGGTTGAACAGCGCGTTCAGGTCGCCCGAACCGACCGACATGCCGTTGATCACCTCGGCCACCGAGCCGATGGTCATGATCAGCCCCCAGAAGGTGCCGAGCAGGCCGAGGAAGATCGAAAGCCCGGTGACGTAGCGCGACAACTCCCGGCTTTCGTCAAGCCGCGACCCGATCCCGTCCAGCACCGAGCGCATCGCGGGGGCGGATAGCGACAGCCTTTCGCTGCGCCGCGCCGCCAGCATCGATGCCATGGGGCCGAGCAATTGCGGCGGCCGCCGCGCGGCCTGGCCGGGGCGCGGCATGCGGAAGCCCTCCAGCCAGGAGACCTCGCGTTCCAGCCAGACGACCTGGCGGATGTTCCACGCGATGCCGAGCAGCAGGACGCCGAAGATGACCGCGTTCAGCACCGGGTTGGCCGCGAAGGCGTGCGCGAGTTCGCCCGAAAGAACCACGCAAAGGATCGTGACCGCGGCCAGGAAGGCCAGCATCCGCCACAGGAAGGTCGTGGGTCGCGTCATCGGCCCGGCGGGATGGAAGTGGGCGGCGGGGTGGGCGACCTGCCGGGGGGCGCCGCCGCCGCGACGTCGCGCTGCACCCCGGGCGGCAGCACATCCACGAGGGTCCGCGGCGTGGCGGTGCGGCCCATCGGCCGCAGGTCGATCCGCGTCGGGTCGAGCCCACCGGCCTCCAACGCCCGCTTCACCACCCGCGCCGCGACCAGCGAGGCACGGCGGGCGGCCGAGCGATCATCCGCCGGGGCCGCGACCTCGGCGATCACGGTAACGCGGCCGGTGGTGCGTTCGGCGAGGTGGCTCGCGATCTCGGCGAGCGCCACGGTCGCGGCCGAGTCGAGCCGTTCGCGCGCCGCGGCATCGCCGAGCATGCGCCAGCCGCCCCCCGGCAGGATTTCCATCCCCGCCGCCAGAGTGACCGGCGGCATCGGGCGCGGCGGCGCGGTGGGCGAGGGGGCGGCGGTGGCGGCCAGTTGCGGTGCGGCGGGCGGGGCCGCGGCGGGTTCGGAGGGGATCGGGCGAATCGGCGCGGACCCGCGTTGCGCAAACGCGGGAGAGGCCAGCAGGACGAGCAAGACGAGAAGCAAATGCATGGTACGAAGAACCCTACCGGGCAGGGCGGGTCGCGTCCACGCGGGGCGTCACGCGGCTCCGCCGCAAAT
>JBBRWI010000236.1:0-5736 GCA_038249305.1 Acetobacterales bacterium | reverse complement strand
GCTTTTCACCACCGGATACACTCAGTACTGCCCACGCTGCAACCTCAAGGTCGGCCGTCGAATTTGACATACCATTGCACCACCCGTTGCACCAATTGGCGTAACCTATTGTTGGACATAGCCGTGCCGGCCGCCCCAAGCCCCTGGAGTGACCTGGTTCCCGTTTGGCGTCGCTCAGTCGGCCGAGGCGTCTTCGCATAACGGCACACGCTGCCGTGGCCCTTTGATGGTGAATCACCGCCATCCGGGCCACGGAGCGCGGCCATGAGCCAGTCTTCCATTTCTTTCTTTAAACGCCACCTGATTGCCCAGGGCAAGCGCCCGGGGACGGTGGATCAGTACACGACCATTGTCGATCGGTTTATTCGCGAGGCCGGGGTGCCGGCCGAGGAGGTGACGGTGGCCCATGCGTATGATTTTCTCGTCAATCGTGGGAATGCGTCAGGGGTGGGTTCGGCTTGGTACAATGTGATGTTCCACGCGGTGGTGGCGTGGCTGACGATGCGTGGGTTGTCGATTGATTTGCAGGGTTTGCGGCCGAAGCGGGTGCCGTTGCAGCCGCCGCGGTGGTGGACGTCGGTGGAGGTGCGGTCGCTGCTGGGTGCGGTAGAGCAGCGACATTTCCGCATGCTGTTCCAGGTGATGTTGGCGACTGGCCTGCGGGTGTCGGAGGTGATCGCGGTGCAGATGGCTGATCTGGATCGTGATCGGCCGCTGCTTCGGGTGCGGTGCGGCAAGGGCGGGGATGGGCGGGTGGTGTTGATGCCGCCGGTGCTGCATGGGCGATTGCGCGATTACTGGCGTTCATTTCGTCCGACCGGGGTGTTGTTTCAGCGTTGTCCGGGGGTTGATGATCGGCCGATGCTGGCGGCCACGGTCAATGCGGCCTTGCAGCGTGCGGGGGTGCGGGCCGGTCTTGCCGGGCAGGTGAGTTCACATCGGCTGCGCCATTCGTTTGCGATCCACAGTCTGCGTGGCGGCATGGATATCGTGACATTGCAGAAGGCGATGGGCCATCGCTGGCTGAATTCGACCGCCCGCTATTTGACGCCGGACCTGATCAGGCCTGGGGTCGTGGTCGATCTGTTGGTGGATCTGGGGGTGGCCCCATGATCGGCGCCATCGCGTTGGCGCACGGTGACGATCCTGGACTTCGGTCGCTCCTTCGGTCGTATCAGGTGAAGACGCTGGAGGCGATCGCGGCCTGCGGTACGGCGGCCATGGGCTTCCATGAGGACGCCTGCGATGCGTGCGGGGATCGTCGTCTGGTTCCCAATACCTGCGGGAATCGCAGTTGCCCGCATTGTCAGGGTCGGGTGCGGGCCGAATGGGTTGAGGACCGCACTGACGAATTGTTGCCGGTGGGTTACTTTCACGTGGTGATGACCTTGGCGCCGGAACTGCGCGCCCTGGCCAAGGTATTTCCACGGGTGGTGTTGGGCGCGATGATGCGGGCGGCTCCGGAGGTCATCGCCTCGTTATGCCGGGACGACAAGCATCTGGGTGGGGAGGTGGGGCAACTGGCCGTCCTGCACACCTGGAGGCGCGACCTGGGCTGGCATCCCCATGTCCATCTCATCGTCACCGCCGGCGGCTGGGACGCCTCCCGCAAACGTTGGCTGCCGGCCCATCGACATGGGCCGGCGCAGACGCCGTTCCTCCTACCGGTCGCCCTGCTACGAGCGGCTTTCCAGCGACGGATGCGCACCCTGTTGCTGAAGGCCTATCGCGAGGACGCGTTCGCCATCGACGGCCCCACGACCTTCCCCGAACTGACCAGTCTCGATGCCTTCACGGCACGACTCAACGCCAGCATCGCCCGCCCATGGGTCGTGCGCATCGAGCCGCCATTTGGCGGACCGGTGCAGGTGCTCAAATACCTTGGCGCCTATGTGGGCCGCGTCGCGATCACCCCCAAGCGCATCCTCGCCCACGACCTCGAAGCCGAGACGGTCACCTATACCTGGCGAACCAACGCCGAACCAGACAAGCCCCAGCACGCCACCATCCCAGCGGTCGAATTTTTGCAGCGCTTCGCGCAACACATCCTGCCCCCGCGCTTCCAGCGCATCCGCTTCGTCGGCCTGTGGAGCACGGCCCACCGCGAGTCCAAACTCCGCCACGTCCAGCGCCATCTCGCCACACGACCGCAACCGTCGACCACTCCACCAGCACCGCCACCGACACCGACACCATCACCCCCGGGCACCACCTGCACCTGCTGCGGCTTGGGCCACTACCAACGCCGCCCCGGCCCCAGCCCGCGACCATCATCCGCCGAACGACGACGACTGCTGGCGGCCATGCGACAAGGACTCCGCACGAACACACCATCACAGGCCACCACCACCGCATGAACCCGTGACCGACAAGACCTGCGCCAACGACCCGCCGCATCCACCACGGACGCGGCACGGGGACGGCATGACCTGGCGTCACCCAGGGCCATCACCACCACGGGCCGCCGCCGGGAGCGAACTCCCTGGGTAATGGCCATGCCCAACAACACGTTGCTTCAACCCGCGGCGAAAGGATATCGACCGCGTTAAAGCGGCGTTGGGGCGCCGCGTCTTGAAGCAACGCTATGCATTGCTGTTGTTGGCTGACGGGCGTCGTGTCCAGGTGCGCGTAGCAGAGCGCGCTCGCACGGTGCTGTTGGCGGCCGAAGGTCGCCAGGATAAGGAAATCGCTGAGTTGCTGGGGATAACCCGCCAGAAATCAGCCCGTTGGCGAGCTCGCTTCATCCGCCTGGGTATTCCCGGCATCGAAAAGGATGCTCCCCGGTCTGGCACGAAGAATCGTCTTTCTCCCGCAGTTATTCGTGAGGTTGTGCGGAAGACGACGCAGGAGCTGCCAGGCAACGCGACTCATTGGAGCACCCCCAGTCTATCGCGTGAGATGAAGATCAGCCCATCATCGGTGGGGCGAATCTGGCGTGCACACGGGTTGAAGCCCCATTTAGTGAAGACTTTCAAGGTGTCGAATGATAAGAATTTTGCGGAGAAACTGGAAGACATCGTTGGCCTCTACATGTCCCCGCCCGAGCACGCGCTGGTCTTCAGTTGCGATGAGAAATCACAGATCCAAGCACTCGATCGCACGCAGCCCGGCCTGCCCATCAAGAAGGGCCTCTGCGGAACCATGACCCATGACTACAAGCGTAACGGCACCACCACCCTGTTCGCCGCCCTCAATACCCTGGATGGGACGGTGATCGGCACCTGCATGAAACGGCATCGACATCAGGAATGGCTGAAATTCCTGCGCTTGATCGATGACCAAACGCCGGCCGAGAAGCAACCCCATCTGATCGCCGACAACTATGCGACCCACAAACACCCAGCGGTGCAACGATGGCTGAAGCGTCACCCCAGATTTCACATGCACTTTACTCCCACCAGCGCCTCATGGCTCAACATGGTAGAGCGATTCTTTCGCGACATCACGCAGAATCGACTCAAGCGAGATTGCTTTGCCAGCGTCGACCAATTGATTACCGCTATCGACAACTACCTCGCAAAACACAACCGCGAGCCCAAACCATTCATCTGGACTGCAAAGGCCGGCGACATCCTCGAAAAGGCCAAGCGCGCCAGAAACCGATTGGATAAGTTACAGACAGACTGACCAGGACCACTAGGAATTTAAGACGATGCATTCTGGTGAGGGCGACAGACGGTGTTTGTCGATAGGTGGTCAGCGTAGTAGTCGCGGGACATCTATTTGATTTTCCATTCACTGCGGGCTGGCTCTCTAAACTGTGGCAGTCGCAAAACCCCCCAACGCCTCTCATCTCTCCCTCAGGCGCGTCGCCCAGGCCTCCACCAGGGGTGCTGGCTAGCGTTTTTGAGCCGGCGCACGGGCTCATTGTTCGTGAAAATGGGTGGCGAAATGAGGACAGGGCAGGCTGCGCCCCTGGGTGCGCCGTGTCGCTGATGTGCGGACCGCCTACGACGCTTTGCGTCGCGTCTGTGCGGGTAGCGCGTCGGGATCATCCTGTGCCCAGCAGAGGCGACCGAGGGTGACCAAGTTGTTGGCGAGGACGGCGGTCTGGAGGAAGCGCTCGTAGCCGCGACGTCCTTTGTCGGGACAGCGGCGGCAGCCGCGGTTGTCCTGTAGGGATCCGATGGCGGCCTCGATGCCGGGGTGGTGGCGGCGTTGCCACGTCCACGAGGCGCTGGCGGTGGCGGCCTGGGCGGCGAGGGCCTTCTCGCCGGAGTTGGGCAGGCAGGCGTCCGGTAGGAGTTCGGCGATGCGGCGGGCGTTGTCGGGGCTGTGGAAGCCGCGGTCGAAGGACATGCGCGCCAGCGCCGGGTGCGCAGTTTTCAGACGTTCGACGAGTGGGATGGCGGCTTCGCGGTCCTGTTGGCCGTTGGTCATCACGGTGGCGGAGACGATGAAGCCGGCGGCATCCTCGGCGATCAGCACGCGGTGGCCAAACTCCACCGCCGCGCGGGCCTTGCCGCGGTAGATCAATTCGGTGTGTGGCTCGAAAATGCTGAACAGACGGTCAGAGAGTTCGACCGTGCGGCCGAGCGCCAGGCGCTCACGCGCCACATGAGCGCAGGTCGCCAGGGCACTGAGATAGTACATCAGCATCTGATGTTCGCCGGCGGCCTGGGCCTGGGCCATGGTGTCGAGTTGATGCTCGACCGCTCGGAACCGGTCGCAGAGCGTCAGAGCCTGCACGCAGCGCTCGTCGACGAAATCGCATAGAACGGTGACGGCCTGGGCCAGGCGTTCCTCGCGATCCCGGTGCTTCGAGGCCGACGCCCGACTTGCCGTCAGGACGAGGCTTCGAGAGCGGCGCTCCAGATATCCATGCTGGCGCATGAGCGTGCTGCCGATGACCTCTGCCAAGCGCGTCCCATGGCGCAGCACCACCCGCAGCCCGTCGGCCACCTGCCGGATATCGCTGGGGTGATGCACGTTCGTCTGCATCACGAAACTGTCGACCCGGACACTGGCGGACGCGGTCGGCGCGACCTGATGCCCCAGATGAACCACCCTCCGATTGATCTCGGCCAGCGTCTCAGGACCAACCTTGTGCACATTGCGCCAGATCCGCGTCCAGTCGAACACATGCTTCGCCTGCCACTCGCCGATGCCCATCGCCGCGCGTACCAGACGATGATTCTCCACCAAATCCTCAAGCCGGTCATAGTCCAGCCGCAAGGCCTCCCGGCACACCAGCAGCACAAAAATCGACCACAGATCCATCCCCGGACGCCCCACATCATCACGGACAGCGCCCAGCACATCGCGCCGAATCAGCGCCAGAATCGCCTGCCGCGTCACCACGTCCGCATAGACCGCCTGCAGCCCACGCATCATCTTGACCGTCTCGTCCCGGCTACGCGGGTTCAAGGTCACCGACATCAGCGGGGTCTGGTCAATGCGCTGCTGGGCCAGAGGATCGTCGATTCGCATGGGAAGATTCCCGGGGTAGGGCGCAATTCAGCGCGATTTCCCACGATCATACGGACATCCTCGCTGCGGCGTTGCGTGGAATTGACGGTGAAAAACAGGCCAATCGGGTTTTGCTACAGCCACTCATGACTGAGAAGGCCGACACACTGGTCGCCACCGACTTCTTCACTGTCGATGTCTGGGGCTGGCTGGGCAAGACCACCTACGACGTGTTGTTCGCCATCCATGTGAAGACGCGGCAGGTGAAGATTCTGGGCGTCACCGAACATTCCAATGCGGACTACATGACCCAGGTCGCTCGCAACG
>JBBRWI010000235.1:0-5852 GCA_038249305.1 Acetobacterales bacterium | reverse complement strand
TGCCGTAGCGCCACAGGCCGGTCGGCAACAGGTCCACATAGGCGACATACAGCCCCAACTGCCCGACCACGACCAGGACCAGCAGCCGCATCGCCGGGCCGGCCATCAGGGCGAAGGGCAGCCCGATCACGCTCAAGGCGATCCAAGGATGGCGCGCGATCAGGCCGGTGCCGTCGCCATACCAGCCCCGCGGTTCCACCAGCAGCACAAAGGCCTTCCAGCCATAGGCATGCCAGTCGAATCCCAGATTCGCGGAGTGCAGCATGTAGGGTGAGGCCGCGACCCCATGGATGGCCACATGCACCCCAACCGCGAACGCGCCGCCGGCGCCCCCCCCCGCCGCGAGCCAGCCCAGCCGGCGCAACACCCGGCCCCGCTGGTCCGGCAGGCGCCACCAACAAGACGCCTCATGCAGTCCGACCACGGCCAGGATCAGGCCCGGCACCACGAGGTCGGAGGGCCGCAGCAGCAGCACCGCCGCTGGCAGCAGCCCCAGCAAAAGCGGCCGAGCCCGCCCCGCGAGGTGGTCGGCCGCCAGCACCAGCATCGCCCAGAGGCAGACCGCCGTCGGGGTGGTGCTCCAGGGCACCGCCCAGGCATCCAGCAGCCGCCAGTCCAGCAGGGTCACGCCGGCAAAGATCGCCCCGGCCACCTGCGGTCCGACCCCCACGCGGCCGGAAAAGGCCATGAACAGCCGCGCCGTCGCCAGCAGGCATGCCAAGTCCAGGAAGAAGAAAGGATGCATTCGGAAAAGGCGCGAAAACGGCGCGCCGAGCATGGCATAGCCGGGCGGATACCAATGCTCGGCCGGCGCCAGGTTGCGGCCGGCAAAGCCCCGCAGCGACTTCAGGTAAAGCGACTGATCCCACCATCCCCACCAACCGAGCGGATAGTCGATGTTGTTGCCCGGCAGCGCCGGATGGCCGAGGTAGGCCGCCGTATAGGCAAGCACCAAGGCCGCCGCGAGCCACCCGAGGCCACGCGGCCAAACCGCTCCCATCAGCCCAGGCACCGTTCCAGCATCTCGGCCGTCCGGCCATTGGCGATGGTCGCGGCCAGCGCGTTGCAGGCCGGGCTGCCCATCCGGGCAAAGGCGTGATCAGCCCCCGGATAGACATGCGCCGCGATCAGCGGGTTGCCGGCGACCCCGGCCAGGATCGCGATCTGTGCGGCAGGTGGCACGAACTGGTCAGCGGCCGCGATATGCAGCAGCAGCGGCGCGGACACGCGCGGCACATCGGCGAGCAATCCCTCCAGCCCGACGCCGTAGTAGGAGATGTTGCACTCCGCATCCGACCCCGTTGCCATCCTGTAGGCGAGCCTGCCGCCCAGGCAGAATCCCATGGTGCCCACGCGGCCATCGGCGCCCGGCAACTTGCGGGCGATGGCCAATGTGGCCGTCAAATCCTCGATCCCTTTCGCCTGGTCGAATTGGCCGAACAGTTGAAAGGCCCTCGCCAATTCGGGCTCCACCGTGTCGTCAAGGTCAAGCCCGGGTTCGATGCGCCAGAACAGGTCCGGCGCCACGGCGAAGAACCCCATGTCGGCGACCCAGTCGCAGAGCGAACGCATGGCTTGGTTCACGCCAAAGATCTCCTGGATCAGCACCACCGTGCCCCCGCGCGGGGCTTTGGGCACGGACAGATAGGCGCCGAAACTGCCGCTGCCGTCGGTGGCGGCGATGGTCAGGGGGGGCATGCGGGGCTCTCCTGTCAGCGTCGCTGCGGTTTGCGACGGATGCGCCAAGCTAAAGGTTTTCCGGCGTGAAGGGCATCTTGCGCGGCCGCACGCCCAGCGCGTCGTGGATCGCATGGGCCAGTGCCGCGACGGTCGGCCCGAAGGAGGGTTCGCCAGCGCCCAGTGGCGGCTCGGACGGCCGATCGATCAGCCGCACCTCGACCTTCGGGACATCGGAAAAGCGCAGGATCGGATAGGCCGCCCAACTGTCGCTGGTGACGCGGCGGCGGTCGAAGCGCACCGCCTCCAGCAGCGCCTGGCTGGTCGCGTGGATCGCGCCGCCCTCCAACTGGTTGGCGGTGCCGTCGGGGTTCACGATCTCCCCAAGGTCGGCCGCGATCCACAGCCTGCGGGCACGGATCACCTCGGCGGCTTCGACCTCGGCCACCACGGCGCACCAGCCGCCAAAGTTCTTGTAGCGCGCGACGCCCATGCCCATGCCAAAACCTTCGCGCCGGCTGCGGCCCGCCCAGCCGGCCATCTCGGCTGCCGCACGCAGCACCTCGGCGGCGCGCGGGTCGTCCAGGTGCGCCAGGCGAAAGGCCAGCGGGTCCTGCCCCGCCGCTGCCGCCAGTTCCTCCATCGTCGTTTCGATCGCCCAGACATTGAGCGGCGCGCCCAACCCACGCATCGCCGAGGTGCGGATCGGCATCGCCACGACCGTGCGCATGCCGACCCGCAGATGGGGGATGCGGTACATCGGCACGGCGTTGCGATGCGCGCCCCCACCGGTGTTCAGCGCGCCATTGATCGCGGTCGGCACGGCGAAGCCCTCCGCCAGATCGGCCGCGGCCAGCAAGGTCGGCACAGCGCCGCGACCGGGGCGCGACGAATGCCCGTTGCTGGCGACATCCAGGCTGAAGCCCGACACCGCGCCGGCACCATCCAGGCTGGCCGCGACCTCGACCCGCATCGCGGAGGAGAACGGCGACCAGCCCAGTTCATCCGCGCGCGTCCACATCAGACGCACCGGCACGCCAGGTGCCGCGCGCGCCGCCAGCGCCGCATCCAGCGCGACGTCGTCGGCGCCATTGTGGCCGTAGCAGCCCGCACCCTCGACGTGCTGGACCAGGATGTCGGCCTCCGGCATCCGCAGCGCCTTGGCCAGGTCCATCCGCAGGTTGTAGGGGCCCTGGGTGTGCGACCAGATTTTGACGCGCGGGCCGTCCCATTGCGCGATGGCGCAACACAGCCCGATCGAGGCATGCGCGACCGGCGGGCGGAAGAAGGTCGCGGTGACCAAAGGCACCCCAGGCGCGTCGCCCTGCACGGCCACTGCTTCCCGCGGCTCCGGCGTGTCGCGCAGCCAGTCGGACAGGGTGTGCTCGTCCGGCAGCGTATCGCGTTCTGTCCAGGCGGTGTCGCGCGCAAGCCGTGCGAGAGCGCGATCCGCGGCCCACTCGTTCGGCGCCAAGACCGCCAGGAAATCGCCATCCCGCGCCAGGGTCGCGCCGGGCGGAGCAACCGGGTCGGCGGCCAAGGTCGCGCCGCGCGACGGCGGGCGCAGCACGCGGGCGGACAGCGTGCCCGGCAGCCGGATATCGTGCAGGAACCGCGCGTGGCCAAAGACCTTGTCGGGCAGGTCGATGCGCGGCACGGAACGGCCGGCGATGCGCCGCGCCGCCGCGGGTTTTTGCCGGGCGCCGGGCGTTGCGTCGCTGTCCAGCAGGGCGCGATCGGCCAGCGCCCAATAGGACCCGACGGGCCCGGCCGGCCCGATGAAGACGCCGTCCTCAACCCGCAAATCCTCGACCGGCACGCCGGCCGATTGCGCCGCGACCTGCAGGAAGATGGCCCGCGCCTCGGCGCAGACATGGCGCAAGGCGACACCGCTGTTCTGCACCGACAGGCTGCCGGAGGTCACGCCCTCATCCGGGCTGTCGGGCGTGGCGACGGCCCGCACCCCGACGCGGGACAGGGCGACGTCCAACTCATCAGCGGCGATCTGCGACAGGGCGGTCAGGATGCCCTGGCCGATCTCGACCTTGCCGGGGCTGATGGTGACCGTCCCGTCGCTGCCGATCAGCAGCCAGCGTGACAGGCGGGGGTTGGCGTCAAGGCTGCCGGGAAGCGTCATTCGGGCTTGATTCCTGCGATGCGGATGAATGCGCGGCGCTGGATGATGTCCGCGGGCAATTGCGCATCATGGTCATCGCCGCGACCTTGGCGCCGACCCGGGCGAAGGCGCCGCGGTTCGGCCAGGGTGCGTTTGATCTCGGCATGCAGGTGATCGACGATCGGGCGTGGTGACCGGCGCCATCACCCCGTCGAAGCCGATCCTCTCATACCCGGGCGGGGTCTGGTGCATGCTCTCTCCCGGGCTACTGCAGGGTTGAGCGTCGCACGAAGGACCCGCGACCGGAAGCGCCATCGCCCGGATCGATGCGGCCGCACGCCGGTCAGGCGGTGCGTCCGGCGCCGATGAAGCGTGTCATATCCTCGACGACCGGCGCCCTGGCGCGGAACAGCGGGGTCATGGCCAGGACCGTGCCGGCATGACCAACGCCAGGATATAGCCGGGTCTGTACCCGGCCGCCGGCTGCCTCGACACGCGCGGCGAGCGACAGGGTATTGCGCGGTTCGACCGTGGTGTCGTCCGTGCCGGTCGCGAGCAGCAGGGGCGGCGCCCCGGCATCGACGAAGGTGATCGTCTGGGTCGCCCGCGGATCGGCCGCCCCTGCAAAGATCGGCCGGGTGCGGCGGAATTGCGCCGGGTCGAAATCATAAGGCCCGGATAAGCCGATGGCCCCGGCAACCGCCGACCGATCGCCGCCCGAGGCCGCGAGGTAGGCCGGGTTCAGCGCCAGCATCAGCGCGATATGGGCGCCGGCGGAATGGCCGGCGACGAACACCGGGCCGCGGGCCTCACGTTGCGCCCAGGTCAGCGCCATCGCCCCATCCTCGACAAAGCCGGGGAAGGCGACCTCGGGGAACAGACGATAGTCGGGGATGGCCACGCGCAGGCCCTGCGCGCCGAGCGCCTCGGCGACAAAGCGGTACTGGGCGCGATCCCCGCTGCGCCAACCGCCGCCATAGAAGAACACCACCAGCGGCCCGCCGGCGGCGGCTGGCTCATACAGGTCGAGTTGCCGGCGCGGGCCAGGGCCGTAGGCGACCGTCCGCATCCGCAGGTCGCCCTGCGGCACGGTCGCGTCCAGCAACCGCAGCGGCGAACAGGCTGTGGACAGCGCAGCCCCGAGCAGGGCCAGGCGGCGTGAGATGATCATGCCGCCCCTACGTGCGCGGGGCGCCGCTGGATGCAAAGCGCGCCCGCAACGGGATCGCCGCCAGGGACAAGACCGCCAGGGACAAGACCGCCAGGGACAAGACCGCCAGGCCCACCAACGCCCCGAGGATTTGCGGCGTCAGGATGCTGCGCAGGTCCAGCGCGCCGCCGGCATCCAGCACCGACCCCAGCCCCGCCCCCGACAGGCTGAACACCGCCGTCGCCGGCAGGATCCCGACGAACGTGGTCAGCGCATGGACCCCCAGCCGCACCCCGACGAAGGCCGGCACCAAATTCACGAGGAAGAACGGGAACAGCGGCACCAGGCGCAGCACCACCAGGTAGGACCAGGCGTTGCGGCGTATCCCCTCGGCCAGGCGTGCCGCGCGCGGGCCGAAGCGGTCCAGAGCGGCCGCACCGAAGATGGCGCGTGCGAGAAGAAACACCAGGATCGCCCCGATCGTCGCGCCAATCGTGGTCAGCAGCGTGCCGAGCACGGCGCCGAACAGGAACCCGCCCGCCAGGGTCAGGAACACGGCGCCCGGCACCGACAGCGCGACGGCCGCGACATAGACGGCGACATACGACACTGCCGCCGCCGCGAAATTCGCAGCGACCCACCCCGTCAGCGCCCCGCGATGCGTGCGTAGCGTGTCGAGCGTTAGCCAATCGCCGACCCCGGCCCAGCGCAACGCCAGGACCAGCGCCACGGCGGCGGCCAGCCAGAGCCGCCGGTCACGGATCATGCCGGGGTGTTGCCATAGGCATCGGCCATCTCGGCGATGTCGCGCAGTTTCGCCGCGAACAGCGACCAGTCATCGTCCGCGGCGATCGGCGCCCAGATCGCCTCGACCTCCTCGATCAGCAGGGTGCAGGGTGTCGGCCGCGC
>JBBRWI010000234.1:0-5898 GCA_038249305.1 Acetobacterales bacterium | reverse complement strand
CGCCGGGCGGCCAAGCACTTCCTAGAGCGTGAGTTGCGCTGGATGGAGCCCTATGCACGGGGCATCTTCGGCACCGAGACGCTGCTGGCAGAATTGATCCTTGTGCAGCGCCGGGTCAGTGAGGAATGGGACGAGCGGACCCGCAAGGAGGTCTATGCAGCTTCCTATAAGTCGTCGCGGTCCGAGCGGGACCTGCGCGCGGCGCCGCGCGCCACGCTCACCGAGCGGTTTCGGTCGCCGCCGAAGTCTCCCTGAACGCCCACCCCGTCCCCTCTCGTGCAGGCTTCACCTTTGATGACCACGCTCGCCGACCTTCCTGGCCTGCTCCAACCCGTGATCGCCATGGCGGAGTCGGCGGGGCGACTGCTTGCGGCAGAGTTCGCGCGGCCTGACGGCCCGCGTGGCTCCGGCAGTCATGCGGACGTGGATGATGAGATCGAGGTGATGCTGCGCGAGCAGTTGCTGGCGCTAATGCCCGCGCGATGGCTGGGTGAGGAAACGGGCGAGAAGGTCGGCCCTGGAGGCGCCTGGTGCTGGCTGGTCGATCCACATGACGGCACCAGCGCATTCCTAGAAGGGCATCGCGGCTCGGCTGTGTCCATCGCGTTGCTCCACGAGGGGGTGCCGGTGCTGGGCGTCGTGCATGCCCCGCTCTCGCCTGATCGCGGCGCAGACACCATCGCCTGGGCAGAGGGGCTCGACCATCTGTTGCGCAACGGAGCGCAGGTCACGCCGTGCCTGGCCGAGGGCGCGCTCTCAGCCGGAGCGATCGTCTTCGTCAGCCAGGCCGCGCCCGAATGGCCGATCGGCAACGCACAGGCCGTGGCGCCGGCGCGCTTCGTGGCGCTGCCCTCGATCGCCTATCGGCTGGCGCGCGTGGCGGCGGGCGATGGCGTAGCGGCCGTCTCGCTCAACGCCCCCTGCGGCTGGGACTATGCGGCGGGTCATGCCTTGCTGCGCGGCGCCGGTGGCGTGCTTCTCGATGAAGCGGCGCGAGAGGTGACCTACACGCTGAACGGTCGCAGCAGCACGCGGCGCTGCTTCGGCGGTGCTCCGATCGCGGCCAGCGCACTCGCGGCGCGGGATTGGGGCACGGTCCGCAGCGGACGGCGCCAACCGCATCGGGTCGCACTTGGATGGCCCCGCCCGCCTGAAGGCGTTGCGCTGGATCGCGCCATTGGTTGCCTGCTCGGGCAGGTGGTGGGGGACTCCTTCGGGTCGCTGGTTGAATTCCGATCGCCGCGGGACATCGCACGCCAATATCCCGACGGCGTGCGTGACCTCGCGGATGGCGGCACATGGAACACCATCGCCGGGCAACCAACTGATGACAGCGAGCTTGCGCTCGACCTGGCGCGCACGCTGGTGAGCCAGACGTCCTGGTCATCCGAGGCGGTCGCCGCGGCTTATGCCGGCTGGTACGCCTCGCGGCCCTTCGACATCGGGGGCACCACGCGGCAGGCACTGTCCGCCGCCGCCGCCGCTGCACAGGACAAGGCCGGCTCGGCCCGGGCGGCCTCGAACCGAGATAGCCAGGCGAATGGCGCTCTCATGCGCTGCGCGCCCATCGGCGTCTGGGCCCGCGACGCGGCCGAGGCTGCGGCTGCCGCGCGCCAGGACGCAGCGCTGACCCACCCGCATCCGATCTGCCAGGCAGCTTCGGCAGCCTTTGTGGCAGCGATCGCGACCGGCATCGGTGGCGGCGATCGGGGGGCGATGCTGACGGCGGCGGAGGCAGCGATGCCAGAGCCGGACGCGGCGCCACTGCATGCAGCGCTTGCACGCGCGCGGGCTGGCGAGGGTCCCGGAGACTTCATGAGCCAGCAAGGCTGGGTTCTGATCGCATTCCAGAATGCGTTTCGTCACTTGGCCGTCGGAACGCCCATCGAGGACGCCCTCATCGAGACTGTCGGCGCCGGCGGCGATACCGACACCAATGGGGCGATCTGCGGCGCGCTGCTTGGGGCAGCGCAGGGGCGTGCGGCGATCCCGACGCGCTGGGGGATAGCGGTGCTGGCGTGCCGGCCGCTGGCGGAGACTGGTGTGGGCCAGCCGCGGCCGCAGCGGTATTGGCCCGATGATCTGCCCGCTTTGGCGGAGGCACTCATGGCGGTGCGGATATCGGCAAGATCGCGAGGATGAGCGATGCGCCGAATTCTGGTGTGCTGGAGCGAGCTGCGGCGAGAGAGAAAAGGGCGCTCAATCCCCGCATGATGGTCACCGACTTCTCGGTCTTTCCTGATGATGACGTGCTGCGACCGCAGCGCGCTCGGCAAGCATCTCCCGAAGCCCTTCGGGTGTCAGAATCTCGACCGCTTCGCCCCAGCCGAAAAGGTGAAGGCACATCTCCAACCTGCCCGCGGCGGAAAATCGGCCAACAGTGCTACCGTCCGGTTGAACATCCACAGTTTGGGTGGCGTGAAAGCACCAATGATTCGCCTCGGCCGCCGCATCGCCGGTGAAGCGCAGCATCACCTCTTCGGGCTCGCCTTGCCACAGGCCAAATGACCGAGCAGCGAAGGCTGCCAGGTCAAAATCCGCTGGGCGAATGGACGCAACATCCGTGGGTGTGGCCGTCTCGATCCGATCCAGGCGCCACAGGAAGGGGTCTGGCTTACCTGGCAGAACGGCCACCAGGTAAAAGCGCGTGCCGTAGAGCAACCCGAGCGGATGAATCTCGTGATCCCGCGATTCCTTCCCCTTGCCAGCATGGTAACGCACGCGGATGGCACGAGAGCCGAGTATCCCAGCCCGCAGCACCGGCAGAACCCCCGCAGGTAATGTGACGCGTGGGCCGGGGCGGGCAGCAAACCCCTCTGCCTCAAGAAGCAACTCGGCGTCGAGTTCGGACCGGCGTAGCGCATCCTCCGCGGCAATGGCGCGGAGCTTCTGCGCGGTAGAACGCAGCGACGCGGCACGTTCTTGGTGCCCTTCGACGTCAAGCCGGCGCACGGCCAGGTCCAACTCGGTGATCTCGTCGGCGTGGATAGTAGTCGCAGCAAGGAACGGCCTGCCACGAAGCCGATAGCGCTTTTCGCGGCTGTCAGTATCGAGCATTTCCAGCCTGTCCCCCGAAACCTGGCGAATGGCGGCCAGCATCCGCTCCATGGTACGAGGAACGCAGGCCATCTCTTCGGCCAGTTACCGCACGGTGCGACCCATCCGTGTCCCTGTCAGTGTCAATATGAGTTCAAGTGAGCGGGCGAGTTTCTCGTGGCGTGTAGGCAAGACGGGTCCTTTTTGCAGCTTGCAGGTCGCAGGTCGCAGGTCGCAGCGCCGACCGGTTCTGACGGTGCCTTGTGAATATTTAGCGTTGTCACTTTCCGCGAGAATCCTTGGCACGCGACCGACACACACGCAGCATCCACCGGCATCCCGCGACTTGGCCTGTTCTGGGCCTTGCCGCTCTCCGGAGATTTCTGGGACATCGTAGGGGTTTCATGCCCCTTTGCCGAAGTGCCTCAGATCGGCGGCTTCCGAACGCTTGAGGCGGGCCATGTCGACCTTTGGTCGCGTATCCGATGGGAGACCGGGCCAGAGGTTGCTGGCGAATACGAAGATTATCCGCGGGGTAGGGTGATCTGGCGTGAGGAAGACCAGCGCTTCCTGCTGCTTCTCGACCCGACGCTTCGCCGGCCAAGTTGGGTCGCTCACGTGATGGCCTGCTTCAGCCTGCCCGTGGCGAACACGCTCGTCATGACGGACCCGCACTACCGCGCGAAGCGAAAGCCGCCGATTGACGCCCCTCGCGTCGCTGCTGGAGAACGTTGATGCGCGAGGCACTCACGCAACTTCTCTACACTCGCTACCCCGTCTTGTTTGCGGAGCATCGCCTCGACGCAACCGAGTCCGGTATGGCCTGGGGTTTCCAGCACGATGACGGATGGTTCGCGATTGTCGATGCGCTCGCTGCCGTCATATCCGCGCATGCGCAAAGCGCTGTTGCGTCTTCAGTGAAGCAGAAACTTGGTGGTTTGCGCTTCTCTCTCCACACAGACGACGACTTTACAAAAGGCGCCTGCGGGGCTGCTGCCGGGTTCGCGGCAACCATGAGTGAAGTGAGCGGACGGCGCGGCGTTCTCATGGTTGGTCGCCGGGGGCGGTGGCTGCAGACCCTGGCACCTGGTGAATTTGATGGTTTTTCACCCGTCGAACCCGAGACCCCTGAAGCCGGCATCAGCAATGTTGTGGATATCGAGTGCACTGCTGCGCCGAAGCCCGAAAAAGAGCAGACACAGGCGGCGGGCGCCGAGGCCTTCCATCAAGCCATGGCGAAAAGACTTCACCTGATCACAGGCGACTGCGGGCCGGTTGATGACCAAGGGCTGTTGGCCAATGGCGCGGAGGGCAGGTGAATGCGCGTTCGTATCCATCGTGGCGCCAACCAGATCGGTGGCTCGGCTGTCGAAGTGGAGGCCGCTGGCAAGCGCCTTTTGCTCGAATGCGGTCTGCCGCTGGACGGCGATCCGGAGGACGAGGGCCTGCTGCCCGACATGCCGGGTCTCCGTACGGAGGATCCGTCCCTGCTGGGCATCGTGCTGTCTCACGGACATCGCGACCACTGGGGGCTGATCCCCAAGGTACGGGGGAATTTGCCGTTGTTCATGGGCGCGCCGACCGAGCGTATCCTCGGCGCCGCAGCACCCTTCGTGCCGAATGCCGTTGCGATAACGGCTGCCGGGCATCTCATGGATCGGCAACCCCGAAACATAGGGCCCTTCACCGTCACGCCCTACCTCGTGGATCACTCGGCCTTCGATGCTTACGCCCTCCTGATCGAAGCTGACGGGAAGCGCCTATTCTACTCGGGCGACCTCCGCGCGCATGGGCGCAAAGGTGGATTGTTCGACCGCATGCTGCGCCATCCACCAGCCCAGATCGATGCGATGCTGATGGAGGGATCGAGCATCGGGCGCTTGGCGGCACACGAATCTTTCCCGACTGAGAAGGAGATCGAGCAGGCACTCGTGGCCCGCATTCGCGCAGCATCAGGAATCGTGCTGGTGGCGGCATCTGCGCAGAACATCGATCGCGTGGTCAGCATCTACCGCGCTGCGAAGCAAACGGGGCGGACGCTCGTGGTGGACCTCTACGCGGCGGAAATTCTGCGCGGGACGGGGCATGCATCAATCCCGCAGACGCACTGGCCAGACGTTGCACTGTTCACTCGACACAGGCAGCGCATCATGGTGAGGGAGAGAGAACTGTTCCACCTCCTGGACCATCACAAGGCCGGCCGCGTGTTCCCTGAGCAATTGGCAGAGCGGCCCGACCGCTTCGTGATGCTTTACCGCCACGCGTTTCACCAGGATTTGGTGCGGGCCCAGTGCCTGAGCGGCGCGGTTGGCATCTGGTCACAGTGGGCTGGATATCCGGCGCAAACCTACGGGGCAACTGCCTGGGGTGCGCTGAACGGGCAGGGCGTGGAAATGGAGGTTCTGCACACCTCAGGTCACGCCAGCATTCCGGATCTTTAACGTTTGGCTGATGTTATTGCAGCGAAGCAATTGGTGCCGATTCACAGCTTCCAACCCGAAAGGTTTGGCGAGTTCTTTAGCGATGTCGTGCAGCGCAAGGATGGCGAATGGTGGGAGGTGTGACGCGCGGGGTTCAATCGACTGAGATCGCGCGGCAGTTAGAGCAGGATCGCGGCTTTCGTTTCCCATAATGTATTGAAGCATAGGGCTCAGGCGCGGACGCGCCGGCTGGCATAATGGGGGAATGGCCTACATGGATCACGCGGACTTCGCCTCTGCGCTGTATCCCTCCGGCGTAGGCCGCCTACCTTTCCCGTTCGGTCTGACTGACACTTCTGGTCTTCGCAACGTCGGTCAGGAAGTGTCCACGATGGAAATAATGGACACAAGTTTGCGCATCAGGCGGCGGCGCAGGTTGTGG
>JBBRWI010000233.1:0-5903 GCA_038249305.1 Acetobacterales bacterium | reverse complement strand
TGGGCTAGAGCAATATCGGATCAGATGCAATCATCTGATCCGATTTCTTGCTCTAGATTCAACGGCTTCTAGAGCAATATCGGATCAGATGCAATCATCTGATCCGATTTCTTGCTCTAGATTCAACGGCTTCAAGAGCACGAGATCGATCCACTAGGATCGATCTTGCTCTAGCCGACCAGCCGGAACGCCCGCCGCCGCCCGGTCGGCGAGGGCGCCTGCGGCAAGTCCAGCGGCAGCAGGGGGCCGGGCGCGACAGCATCCTGCGGGCTGGCTTCCTCGCCGGGGTCCGGCAGGTCGGCGCGGCCGAGCAGATCGGCCGCCAGGCGACGGAACGCCCAATCCAGCACTGAGGTCGCGCGCCTGATCCCGGGATCGCCCTCGACCGGCCCACCCGGGCCGAAGGGCGCATAGGCATAGGCCTCGACATAGTCCGCCAGCGGCACGCCCATCGACAGGCCGACGCTGACCGCCTGGGCCGTGGCGTCCAGCATGGCGCGCAGCAGCACTGCTTCGCGCGGCACGGTGAAGCCGATCTCCACCGCGACGCCGGTCGGGCCGGTCGCGATCTTCATCGCAATGCGCTGGCCGCCGACGGTGGCGCGCCAGATGGTGCCGCCGGTCCGGGGTGGCGCCGGCCGGCGGGGGGCTGCCGCCGGCACGCGCGCGGTGGCCGGCGGGACGGGCGGCAGGGCGTGCAGGAAAGGGCCGACCGCGGCCGCCATCGCGGCCCGCGCCGCGTCATCGGCATGCCCCAGCAGCATCGCGGCGTGATCGCCGGCCCGGCGAGCGGCGGCGGTCGGCAGGTCCAGGATGCGCCCCGAGGGGTCCCAGACCGGGCGGGTCGGGCCGGCGGCCGGGGCCAGGCCGCCGGTTTCTGCACCAAGCAGCGCCTCGGCGGCGTCCGGCGGGGTCAGGGCGAAAATCACCGCATGGCGAAGCCCCGGCGCCATGGCCGCGGCGTCCAGGGCCGCCCGCGCGGCGGCGGCGAGGCCCGGCACCGGGGTCTGGCCGGGCGGGGCGGGCCACAGCAGCGCGACCGGTTCCCTGGCGCCGAAACGCTCGGCCAGGCGCCCCGAACAGGCTTCGGCAGCGCCCCGGGTCAGTGCCGCGATGCCGGCCGCGACCTGGCGCGCCTCGGCCCCGGCGTAGGGCAGGCGGAGTGCTGCCAGCAGCCCCGACAGGTCGGCGAAGCCGAGCGCAAGGCGGCTGGCCTTGCCGCCGCCGATGATCTCCAGCGCCAGCACGCCGGTTTCGACGGCACGGGCGTAGGCTTCGAGGTCGAAGCCGCCAGCGGCATCGAGGAAGGCCGGCAGGTTCAGCACGAAGCGCGGGATCGCGCGCGTTTCGCGGCGCCAGACCGCGGCCCCCGGTGCGCCACGTCGGGTCAGCAGCAGGGCGCGCAGGTCTTGCGCCAGGGCCTCGGCCGCTTCGGCGCTGCCGAGCACGCCAAGCCGCCGGCCGCGCGCGGCGAGGCCACGGATCCAACCCTCGGCCAGGCTGGGCAGCGAGACCGGGCCGTCGCCGGGGGCCAGGGCCGCGAGTGCGGCCGCGGCGGCATCCTCCCAATGCGCCGGCAGGGCGATCGCGCGCGGGTCGGCATCAGGGTCCGCCCCGGCACGGGTGCGCCGCAGGGCAAGACCGGTCCAGAGCGTGGCAGCGCGTGTCATAGCCAGACCTTAGCCACACCCGCCCCGCAGCGAAAGCCGCATATGGTGGTCCGGCGTCACGCGACCCACAAGAAATTGTGGACAAGCGGGGCTGGGTGCCAGGATTTTTGCGCGAACGGCGCGCCTGTGCCAGAACGCCATCGTTGTTCCCCCTGCCAGGGTCGCCCGTATGTCTTTCCTGACCCGCTTCTTCACCCGCCTGTCGAGCCGCCCGGTCGGCACAGACCGCTTCGGCAATGCCTATTACGAGAGCCGGGCCGATATGCCGGGCTATCCGCGCAAGCGGCGCTTCGTGCTCTACAAGGGGGCGCCGGACCCGACCGCCGTGCCGTCCGAATGGCACGCCTGGCTGCACCACACGACCGATGCCCCCCTGCCGGAAGTCAGGCTCTATGCTTGGCAGCGCGAGCACCAGGCCAATCTGACCGGCACGCCCGCGGCCTGGAAGCCCCCCGGCCATGACAGCCGCGGCGGCGCGCGCCAGAAAAGTGCTGGCGATTATGATGCCTGGACCCCCTGACCATGAAGGGACGTTCCTATCTCGAAGTCCTGGTCGGCGCCCTGGTGCTGATTACGGCGATCGGCTTCCTCGGTTATGCCGTGACCAGCACGGGGCGCAGCGCGCCGACCGGCGGGCTGACCCTGACGGCCAAATTCGACCGCATCGACGGGCTGGCACCGGGCGCCGATGTCCGCATCGCCGGGGTCAAGGTGGGGGCGGTGTCTGCCCAGCGGATCGACCCCACGACCTTTCTGGCGGTGCTGACCTTGCAGATCGATGCGTCGCTGCGCATCCCGCAGGACAGCAGCGCCGAGATCACCAGCGAAGGGCTGCTCGGCGGCAAATATGTCGCCATCGTGCCCGGCGGGGCCGATCGCATCCTGCGCCCGGGTGAGGAGATACGCATCACCGCCTCGGCGGTCAGCCTGGAGGCGCTGCTGGGGCGGTTCATCTTCTCGGTCACCGAACTGGCCGGACAGCGCCCCGCCGACGCCGCGGCGCCCGCGCGCCCGTGACCAGCCCCCCCCCGGCTGAATGGCCCGGCGCAGATGGCGCGCCGATCGCCTGCCGGGAAAAGATCAAGGTGCTGGCCGAAAACCACGCCGAGGCGGCGCAGGTGCTGGCCGATGCGATGGAGGACGCCCTGCTGATGGGCGTGGATGAGGCCGCGATGCGCCAAGTGCTGCATGCGCTGGTCGATGCCTTGCCCGGGCGGCGCGGGTCTTGATGCGCGCCATACTGCTGCTGGCGGCGCTGTTGGCCGCACCGCCCGCCCTGGCGCAGGACTGGCCGCGCCGCGGCACCGCTGAACTCCAGGCGCTGGACAAGGTGACGGCCCGCGTCAGCACCTTTCGCGCCACGGTCGGCACGCCGGTGCGCTTTGGCACCCTGACCATCGCGGTGCGCGCCTGCCACGGGCGGCCGTCGGAGGAGGTGCCGGATGCCGCCGCATGGATGGAGATCACCGACGAACGCGCCGGCGCCGATGCGCCGCCAGCGTTTCGCGGCTGGATGTTCGCCAGCGCGCCGGGCGTGCATACGCTGGAGCATCCGGTTTACGACATTCGCGTGCTGGACTGCCGCTAGAGCAATATCGGATCAGATGGAATCATCTGATCCGATTTCTTGCTCTAGATTCAACGGCTTCTAGAGCACCATGCGTGCCATTGAACGCATCCCGTGCTCTGGACGCATTTGATTCCAGAACAAGAATTGCGATGGAATAATTCCATCTGATCGCAAATTTCTCTAGTCGATCCGCACCGCCAACTTGCCAAAATTCTGCCCGCGCAACAGCCCGATGAACGCCGCCGGCGCCTGAGCCAGGCCCTCGACCACATCTTCCCGCCACACCAGACCATCGCGTAGCCAGCCCAGCATCTCGGCGCGGAATGTGGCGTAGCGCGGCCATCCGGTATCGCTGACGATGAAGCCCTGGATGCGCAGGCGCTTGCGTACCACTGGGCCGAGGTTCGGCCCCGGCGGTGCGCCGGAGGCATCGGCGCCGGGGGAAACGTTGTACTGGCTGATCATGCCGCACATCACCATGCGCCCGAAATCGCGCAGGCGCGGGAAGACCGCGGCCTGCAGGGCACCGCCGACATTCTCCCAATACACATCGATGCCGTCCGGGCAGGCCGCGTCCAACTGGGCGTCAAGGTCCGAGCGATGATCCAGGCAGCCATCAAACCCCAATGTGCCGGTCACGAAGGCGCATTTATCCGGTCCCCCGGCGATGCCCACGACCCGCGCGCCACGCCGCTTGGCGATCTGCCCCACCACCTGGCCCACGGCGCCGGAGGCCGCACTCACCACCACCGTCTCACCCGGCTTCGGTTGGCCGATGTCCTCCAGCCCCGTCCAGGCGGTCAGCCCCGGCATCCCGAGCACGCCGAGGTTGGCGGACAGTGGCGCCTCCGCCTCATCGATGCGGATCAACCGCCCGGCCGGCACCGCCGAGAACCGCTGCCAGCCAAAGCCGCCCAGCACCGCATCGCCCGGGGCGAAGCGCGGATCGCGGCTTTCGACGACATGGCCGACGCAGGCGCCCTCCATCACGCCGCCGATCGGGACCGGCTTGGCATAGGATTTCGCATCCGACATCCGCCCGCGCATATAGGGGTCGAGGCTGAGGAAGCGATGCCGGATCAGCACCTCGCCATCCTGGGGTTCGGGGCGCGGGGCCTCCTCGATCGAGAAATCCTCGGGCACCGGGGCGCCCTGGGGGCGTCGGGCGAGCAGGATGCGCAGGTTGGTCTCGGTCATGTGGGGCCTCGTCTTGCCGGGATCGCGGGGAGCGGTGAACTGCGGCATGGCGCCGATGGACCGCACGATCGCCGTGGCGAAATTACGCGGGCTGGGCGGCGGCGGTAAGCTTGCGTGCGTGTCGCTGGCCCGAGGCACCACGCCACACGCATGCAAGGTTGATCATCATAGTGTGACTTTCGACTTTCTTGCGCGCAAGGCCGCGCCGGTCAGCCCTTCCGGTCCCGCTCCGCTTCCCGCAACCAGTCCTCGGTCGTCTTCGTGATCGGGCGCGGCGGGCCGGCATAGGGATCGACGCCGCCGAGTGTCGCTTCCACCGCGCGGCAGTCCTCGCACATTTCCAGTATTGCGAAGCGTGCGGGGTCGGCGAACATCCAATGCGCGGCCAGTTTCTGCTTCACGCGGTCGATGCTGGCGCGCGTGCCAAAGGGCTTGGCGCATTTTGTGCAGGCGGCGGGGGCCTCGGCCTTGGCGATGCGGCGCTGCGCCGCCTCGGGGCGCAGGTCCAGGCGCGGGACCAGGCTGATCACCTTCTCCGGGCAGGTCGCGACACACAGCCCGCATTGCACGCAGGCGTCCTCCAGGAACGACAGTTCCGGCGTGTCGGGGTTCGCGGCGAAGGCGCCGGTCGGGCAGACCATGGTGCAGGCCAGGCACAGGGTGCAGCCATCGGCCTCAACCTCGGCCGCGCCAAAACCGGCGAGCGCGGGCAGGGCGATGGTGGTGACCGGGGCGGCGGCGGCCTCGCGCAGCGCGCGCCAGCCGGCCAGGGCGATTTCGCGCGGCGCCCCCAGCGGCAGGAAGGTGCCGGGTGCGAAGCGGTGAGGCAGCGGCGGCAGTGCGCGCAAGGCCTCGCCCAGCGTGAAGGGATCGTCGGTTTCGATCGTGCCGGCGCGGGCGCCCAGCGCCAGCCCATCCAGGATGGCGTTGGCGGTGTCGATCGATCGGAACAGCCCCTCGGTGCCATGCGGGCGGCGGGCCGGCAGCAATGCTACGACGCGCGTGGCCCCCCAGGCGAAGGCGCCGGCGAAGAGCGAAAGGTCGGCGGCCGAAACCTCGTTCATCTGCAAGGGCAGCACATTGGCCGGCAGGCCGTCGCCGTGGCGGGCCAGGGCCTCGATCAGCGGCGTGCCTTTCGCGCCGTCGTGCAGCAACAGCACGGGTGTGGCGCCGCCCGCCTCGCGATAGGTCAGCAGCAACGTGCGCGCCCGCCGTGCCAGCGCATCGGCCGGCGGCAGGGCGTAGCGCGCGGCCCCGGTCGGGCAGACCGCGGCGCAGGCGCCGCAGCCGGCGCAAATCTCGGCGCTGATCAGCACGCTGTCGCCGCCCGGCGTGATCGCGCCGGCGGGGCAAAGGTCAAGGCAGCGCGTGCAGCCGATGCGCTTGTTGCGGCTATGCGCGCAGAGCCCGGCATCGAAGGTGATGAAACGCGGCTGGTCGAAGGTGCCGACCAGCCCGGATGCCGC
>JBBRWI010000232.1:0-5956 GCA_038249305.1 Acetobacterales bacterium | reverse complement strand
GGCCCTCGGGCAGCAGGTCCACCGCCTGGACCACGCCGGCGACGACCACCGCCCGCGTCGGCAGCGGCACTACCGGCGCCGCCCGCCCCGCGTGCCACAGGGCCACCGAGAACCCCAAGGCGCCCGCCCCCAGCAAGCCCATGCCAAGCGCTGCCAGCGGCGCCCGCCGCAGCAGCAGCAGCGCCGCCGCCATTAACGGCAATGGCAGCCAGATCCAGGCCGGGTCCGGCTCGGTCGTGCCCGCAAAATACAGCAGCACCCCCGCCCCCATCGCCACCGCGAGGAAGGGCGGCAAATCCCGCCATGCCTCGGCCAGCGACTGCCCGGCGCGAAGCGCCAGGCTCGCGGGCCAGCGCCGCGCCGACGTGATCAGGACCTGGCTCAGCCGGGTGCCCCGCCGGGACAGCCGGCGCCGCGCGTGCTAGGCCGGCCTGCCATCGTCCGGACCCTCGCGACACCCGCCATGACCATCCGCACCCGCTTCGCCCCCTCGCCCACCGGCTACCTCCACATCGGCGGCGCCCGCACCGCGTTGTTCAACTACCTGTTTTCCCGCCATCACGGGGGGCAATTCCTGCTGCGGATCGAGGATACCGACAAGGCCCGCAGCACCGAGGCCGCCGTCGCCCAGATTCTGGAAAGCCTGGACTGGCTCGGCCTGACCCCCGACGAGCCGCCGGTGCTGCAATCGAGCCGCGAAGCCCGGCATGCGGAGATCGCCCGCGCCCTGCTGGCCGATGGCCACGCCTATGAAGCCTATGACACGCCCGAGGAACTGGCCGCGATGCGCGCCGAGGCCGAGGCCCAGAAGCGCTCCTTCCGCTACGATGGCCGCCGCTGGCGCGAAGGTGCTCCGCCGCCGCCCGGCATCGCCCCGGTCATACGCATCAAGGCGCCGCTGGCCGGCGAGATGCTGGTGCCCGACCTGGTGCAGGGCGATGTCCGCGTCGGCTATGCAGAATTGGATGATCTGATCCTGCTGCGCTCCGACGGGTCGCCGACCTACCTGCATGCGGTGGTGGTGGACGACCACGACATGGGCATCACCCATGTGATCCGCGGCGACGACCACCTGACCAACACGTTTCGGCAATGCCTGATCTATGACGCGCTGGGCTGGGACCGCCCCGCCTTCGCGCATATCCCGCTGATCCATGGCGCCGATGGCGCGAAACTGTCGAAGCGGCATGGCGCCGTCTCGGTGCTGGATTTCCGCGAACAGGGGCTGCTGCCGGAAGCGGTGTGCAACTACCTCCTGCGCCTGGGCTGGGGCCATGGCGACGAGGAATTCCTGACCCGCGAGCGGGCGATCGACCTGTTCGACCTGCCAGGGGTCGGGCGGGCGGCGTCGCGGATGGATTATGCCAAGCTCAGCCACCTGAACGGGCTGTGGATCCGCCAGGCCGCGCCCGATCGCCTGGTTGCCGAGGTCCTGGGCCGGCTCGGCCTGCCGCCCTCCTCCACCGCGGCTGGGCGGGTGGCGGCGCTGGTGCCCGACCTCGCCCCGCGTGCGAGGAACCTCGTGGAACTGGCTGAACAGGCGACGTTCGTGGTCGCGATGCCTGTCTTGGACGCCAAGGCTGCCGCCGCCCTCGATACGGCCGGCCGCGCCCATCTGCCCGCCCTGGCGCAAGCCCTTGACGCGACGGATTGGAGCCGGACGGCGCTGGAGGCCGCGCTGCGCGAACAGGCCGAATTCCTCGGGGTCAAGTTGAAGGACCTCGCGCAACCGCTTCGCGCGGCCCTTACCGGCAGCCTGCAAAGCCCGCCGCTGGATGCGACCCTGGTGGCGCTTGGGCGCGAGGAAAGCCTCGCACGCATCGTAGCGGCGCTGGCGTAGCGCGCGGTGGACCTGCTGGGCGCCCTTGTCGAAAGCGTCCTGTGGAGCGCCTTGAGGCCATCGATCCTGGTTCCCGCCGCCTTGCTCGGGTGGTGGGCGCGGCGGGCCTGGGTCGTGGTGGCGGGGGCGGTTGTCATCGCCGCCGTGGATTTCGGCCTCTCGCTGACGGAAGCGCTGCCGCCAGGGGCGGAGCGGGTGCTATGGCTGGCGCCGGCCGGCATCCTGGCGCCGCTTGGCACCGCCTATGCGGCGTTCCGCCTGCGGGCGTGGCTTGCGGCGCGCGATGCCGCGGCCCCGGCCAGCGTCGCCGTGCGCCTGGTGCGTAGCGGTTTTGGGGCGGTGCTGGGCGCGGTCCTGGGCGGCGTGGTCGGGCTGGGGCTGGGTCTGGCCGTGGTGGAAATCGGCCAGGTCAGCAGCCACGAAGGCGCATCGGGGTATCTGGTCGTCTTCGGCTTCCTGCTGCCCGGTATGCTGATCGGGCTGCTCAGCGGCGCCGTGATCGGCTGGCGCCGCTCGGTGCGCGTGCCTCAGGCGACGTGATCCAGGCCGCCCGTTTGCCCCGGGCCGTGCGTGGAAAGCGCTAGCCTGCGACAATCCCTTCGGCCCGCGCCATCGCCACCCAATGGTCGCGGAAGCCGGCGACGAAGCGGGTGAAGGCGGCCCCGGTCGGTGCCGGATCACGCGGTGCCGAGGCAAATTCGGCCAGCCGTGCCTGGATCGCAGGCAGCGCCGCGATCGGCGACACCGCGGCGATGATCCGTTCGGCGATCGCCGGCGGCAGCCCGCGTGGGGCGCTGATGCCGATCCATTGGGTATGGGTCGCCCCACCGTAGCCGCCTTCCGCCAGGGTCGGCACATCAGGGAAGGCCGCGACCCGCGTTTCGCCCGAGGTCGCAAGCATCCGCAAAGAACCATCGCGCAACGGACCGACCAGGGTCGTGATCGGCGCGTTCAGCGCATCGATCTGGCCCCCCATCAGGTCCTGCAGCGCGGGCGCGGTGCCGCGATAGGGGATGTGTTCCAACTGCGTGGCCCCGGCCGCACGGCCGACCACGGCCCCCATGATGTGCTCGGCCGAACCGACGCCTGAGGAGCCATAGGTGACCGGCCGGCTGCGCGCGGTTTCCAGCAGCATCGGCAGGCTGGTGAAGCGCGAACGGCCGAGCACCACGGTCACGGTCGGCGCCTCGGCCAGCATCGCCAGATGGGTGAAATCAGCCACCGGGTCATAGGGCATGCCGGGCAGCACGCCGGGGGCAAAGCCGAAGGGAATGGCGTGGGAGATCGCCAGCGTGAAGCCATCGGGCGCGGCCTTGGCCACCACATCGGCGCCGAGCGTACCGGACGCCCCGGTGCGGTTCTCGACCACCAGCGACGTGCCCAGGGCCTCGCCCAGCGGGGCAGCGTAGAGCCGGCCTATCGCGTCCGCGAGGCCGCCCGCGGGAAAGCCCGCGACGAAGCGGATGGCCTGGCGATTGGGCCAGGGGCTTTGCGCGAAGCCCCGCGCGGAAAGGCCGATCAGGGCGGGGCTGGCAAGGAGAAGGCGACGCTGCATGGAAACGGGGCTCCCGGAGAAGCCGGTTTGTCAGCAATCCCTGTGCCGCCCCGGTCGGACGCCCGCCACCGCCCCGCCTATCGCGCCGGCGGACCCGCCGCACCGCCTGGGGTGCCCGGTGGCGGGATCACCGGCATGTTGCTCTGCCCGGGCGCCGGAACCTGCGGCATCACCACCGCGCCGGGCGTTTCAGGCGGGCGAATGACGCCGCTGTCAGGCACGCCCTCCCGCCGTCCTTCCAGCCGTTCCGGCGGCGTCGGGCCGGCCGGGGGCGGTGGGCCCGGCAGGTCGCGTGGTGGAACGACGGGGGCTGGCTGACCGCCGGCGGGCGCGGCGACGAGCAGGAACAAAGCGGCCAGGCAGGGACCGCCGCGCCTCATGCCGTGCCGCCGCCAAAAGCGACCTCGCGATGCTCTCCGCCGGAGGGTGCCTCGCCGGTCAGCACCGCCTTGGCGTAGCCATAGGCAAACAGGACCGAAGACGCCGGGCTGTCCCAATACTCCGCCCCGGTCATCCGCACAGCGACAAGCGCGAGGTCCTCGCTCTCCGGGCCTTTGGGGAACCACACGCGCGTCGCCGCCGACCACAGCGCCTTTTGTCGGGCGGGGTCGCGCGTCACCCGGGCCTGGCCATGCACCACGGCATAGTCCTGGCGGCGCGGGTCGCTGTAGCAGAGCAGGACCTCCGCATCCTCGGCGATCTGCTGCGTTTTGCGGGTGTCGGCACGGGTGAAGAACCAGAGTGTCACCCCGTCCTCATCCTGCGCCGCCGCCTGCATCGGCCGCGCGGAGAGGCCGCCGCCCGCGCCCTGGGTGACCATCATCGCAGTGCCGATATCCTTGATCAGCGACCGCACCTTGATGCGGGCCTCGTCGTCGTTCCTGGCTTCGGTCATGTGGTTTTCTCCGATTTTCCGCGTTTGGCCGCGCCCTTGGGGGCCGCGGCGGATTTTTTGGCGGCCGGGCGAACGGCGGCGGCGGCCCCGCCCGATTGCGCCGCGACCTGGGTGTCAGGCACGCCTCGCCCGGAACCGCTGAGGTTGCCGCCGCCGGACTCCTTGTTCACGCTCGCCAAGGCGACGGCTTCGGCACGATCTTCCGACATGCCGCGGGCCTCGTAGCCCTCGGCGATATGGGCAGCCTGGCGCTTCTGCTGGTCGGTGTAGGCCGACTAGTCACCGCGCGGCATGGTGTCAGCGCACTGCGCCCGTAGTTGCCGGCTGGGTGCCGGGAGGGGTGCCGAGAGCGGGCACGGCCTCCGACCGCTGGCGATCGGCGGCCTGACGCTGCCGCGCTGTTTCGGCCGCGTCCGGCAAATCGACGAGGCGGGGATCGATGAGTGTGACCGGTGGCACGACCGGCGCAAGCCCAGCGGTGCCTGGCATCGCGGCATTCGGTGCGGAGAAGCCGGGCATTACGGCGCCCGGCATCGTGGCGACGGGCATCGTGGCGACGGGCATCGTGGCGACCGGCGACCGCATGAGGGGGCTCGCCGGCCCCCCGCCCATCCCCAGCGCGTCGCGGGCGACGCTGCCAGGCGGCATCGGGGTGGGATTCACGCTGGTCGCCGCCTCTCGGGCCGGCGTCGCGGTCTGGGCAAAGGCCACGGGCATCAGGGCAAGGCTGGCCGCGGCCAGAACCCCGATCGTGCGAAAGCGCTGCGTCATCTGTGGTTCCTCCTGCATCGGCCCGGCGTCGGGGCCGTGCAAGCAGAACCACTGGCGCGGCCTTTGGTTGCGCCGCGCCGCCGGTTCAATCGCGCAGTGTGGCCGCCATCGCGGCGCCTATGCCCGCCAGCACATCCTCGGCCAGCACCCCCGGCCCCGGGGGGGCGGCCGCGCCATGCACCCAGGCGCCGGCGCAAGCGGCCTCGAACGGCGGCATCCCCTGGGCCAGCAAGCCCGCGATGATCCCGGCCAGCACGTCGCCGGCGCCGGCGGTGGCCAGGCTCGGCGGAGCATTGTCGTTGATCGCGGCCCGCCCGTCCGGTGCCGCGATGACCGTATCGGCGCCCTTCAGCAGCACCACCGCCCCGGTCGCGGCCGCAGCCGCGCGCACCGCCGCCACCCGGTCGGGCGCCGGATCGCCGAACACCCGGAGGAACTCGGCGGCATGTGGCGTCAGCACCGCCATGCCGGCCAGCGCCGAAGACTGCCCCCCGGCCGCCGCGAACAGCGATGCATCGCCCACCACCAGCCGCCCCGCCGCGACCAGGGCGGTGGCGCGGGCCAAGGTTTCCGGGCTTGGCGGCAGCCCCGGCCCCACCACCCAGACACGGTGCCGCGGATCGTCCGATGGCCCGTCCGTGACCAGCAGCCCAGGCTCGGCGCCGCGCAGGATGGCGGCGGTGCTGGCATCGGCGGCCTCGATCGCGACCAGCCCGGCGCCGGCGCGGCGCGCGGCGGCGGCGGCCAGGCGGGCGGCCCCGGGCATCGCCGGCCCGGCCAGCACGGTGACATGCCCGCGCGCGTACTTGTGGCTGGCCGCCCCCGGCACCGGCAGCGCCCAGAGCCACGGCCCGTTGCGCCAGAGCCGCAGGCCCGGCAGCACCGCGCGGGGCAT
>JBBRWI010000231.1:0-5961 GCA_038249305.1 Acetobacterales bacterium | reverse complement strand
TCCTGCGCCGCCCCGGGCGTCGTGTCCTGCGCCGCCGCGGGCGTCGTGGCCAAAGGCAGCACGAGCAGCACGGCAGCCGGCAAGCCACGCCCGGCACACGTAATCCGGCGAACCATGAAACCCCCTGACCAACCTACGATAGCAAAGCCCCCCGGCTCCACTATCACCCCCATTTCCTTAATGACCTGGGGGCGTTCTTGCACGCAAGCGATTTGCGACGCGACGCCGCAAGATCCAATACAGCGGCAGCCCGATCAGAAAGGATGCGGCCAGCATCACGATCAGCAGGCGATACGGCTGGTTGCCGAGCCAGACCTGCGCCATCAGCCAGGGCGGCAGGTCACCGACGCCATAGGACGCGTTGGTGCGGAAGGACTGCATGCGCCCGCCGGACAGGATGCTGATGTCGCCCTGGATGCGGGGTTGCAGGCCAGGGTCACGCAGGGCCTCGACCATCGCCGCCATCGCGGCGGGGGTCGCACCGCTGACGACCACCACCGATTTGCCGGCCTGCAACGGGCTTTCGACGCCGAGCAGCACGCCCATGCCGTCGCCGGCATCGGCCAGGGCGACGCTGGCCCGCGTGCGTTCGTCGGATGATGGCGCATCCATGAACAGCGCGCGGAAATCCTGCAGCATGTCGGGCAGCGCCAGCGACAGACGCGCTCCCTCCACCCGCACCGTGCCCTCGCGCAGCAGGTTGCCGAAATTGGCCAGGCGGCCAAAGGCGCCCATCGCCAGCAGGTCGCGCCCCGCGACGGCGTTCACGCCCGCGGGCGTCACCACCTGCAACCCGGTCGCGGGCTGCCCCACCATGGCGGCGATCTGGCCGATCAGGTCGAGGAAGGCCCCCGTCTCGATCGCATTCGGCCGCTCCGGCAGCACCGCCGCCGTGCCCGACAGATCGGCCAGGCGGGTGAAGGGAAACCCGCCGCTGGCGAAAAACCCAAGGCTGGGCAGCCGCGCGTAGCGATAGGCGCCGCTGATATCGACCACGCTTTCGGGATCGATGGCAGCCCGCACATCGCCCGGCACGGCGACGCAATCGCCGCGCGCCAAAGGGCGCATGTCAAAGCGCATCTGCAACTCCTCCCGCCCCAGCAGCAGGTAGGTCGGCACGACGACACGGCCGGCGGCAGCACCATCACTGCCGATAGTGCGGTCCACCACCCATTGCAGTGGCCACCAGAGCGGCGCCTGGCCCAGGGTGAAGGAGCGCAGGTAGGTGTCCGACACCGATACGTCCAACCGCGACGTGCCAACATCCAACACCGGTCCCGGCGGCGCCCGCCAGCGCAGATCGACCGGTACACCGCGGTTGCGCCAGGTGTAGAGGTCGGGGGCCGTGCGCAGCGGCAACCGGATGGTGCCGGAGGAATAGCCGGACGCCTGCAATTCGGACCGGTCCACCAGCCGCCCGAAAGGTACCGGCCCGCCCGGCGGCAGCCAGCGCGGCGCCGCATAGGGCACCGCCGCCGGCAGCACCGGCGCCGCCACCCGCGCGGTTTCGCCCGCCATCGCGCCGCGCGCGACGACAAGGGCTGTCGCGGCGGCGACGGCCTCGGCCTCGGTCCGGCCGGCGATCACCAGCACGGTACCGAAGGGGTCGGTCGGGCTGGGCACCAGGGCCAGGGTCGGGCCCTCGATGCGCGGCAGCGACAGCCCCGGCACCACGTCGGCGCCGACCGCGATGACCAGCGCATTGCCCTGCGTCGGCAGCGCACGTTCCACCGGGAAACTGGCGCCACGATAATCGGCCTGCACGGCGAACCAGGACGTCGCGATGGCGGCCGCCCGCAGCCCGGCGGGGCCGGTCGCCTCGGCCAGCACCACAGGCAGGGTCAGCCTTCCTTGCAGCACGCGCCGATCGAACAGCGGTTCGGGCAGGCGCGCCAGGTCGCGCACCGGCGGCAGCCGTTCGATCCGCAGGCTGACGGTCGAAAGGTCGGAGATCGTCGCCCACAGCAACCCGGAAAGCGGATCGTTGCATTCCTGCGCATAGCGGCCGGAGAACCGGAAGTTCAGCCGATTGATCTCGCTGAAGAACAGCGGATCGAGTTCGAACTCGACCGGCCCGAAGATTTGGCGCGCCGGGTCCAGCATGACCGTGCCGACGGCCTGTTCGTTCAACGAGATCGCGATCTGGCTGAGCGAGGCGATCAGCGACGGCGATGCCCCGCCCGACACCGACAGCCGCCCGGCGGTCACGACCTCATCCGCGCGCAGGCCGAACAGCACGCCTTGCAGGTCGGAGATGCCGCGCAACTGCATCGGGCTGCGCAAGCCCAGGTCGCGCAGCAGCAGGCGCACATCCCGCGCGCCTACCGGCAGCGGTCCGGGATCGGGGCGCACCGCGGGCGGTGGCCCGGGCGGTGGCCCGGGCGGTGGCCCGGGCGGTGGCGCAGTCTGCGCCTCGGCCGCGGGGATCGCGGCGAACGCCAGGGCCAGGCCCGCCGCGACCCGAACCGCCGCGCGCTTGGGCGGCAACACGTCCGATACCCGCGCCGGACCGGTACCAGACTGCGGCTGCGGCTTGCGGGGCGGTGCCTTCAGCACACCGAAACGATACTTCACGAAGACCGCCGCGGCGGTCGCTGCCACCACATCCTTCAACGCTACCAAGGGGCGATCCTTCGGCCAGTGATCCCAGTGCAGCCATGCATCCGGACGGCCGAAGAAAAGGCGGGTCACGGCCCCTTCCTCGGCCAGTGTTTCGATTTCGAAGTGCAGGAAAGCCTCGTCACCCTCCCAGTGCAGCACGCGGGCGCGCAGCGGGATCACGTCGCCGCAGGAATGGAAATCGACCCGGACCAACGCGCCATCGGCGATGCCGAGCGGCCGTTCCAATTTCAGCCGGGCGCCGGAGAGGGAGATGTCCACCGTGCGGCAGGCGATGATGCTGCCGTCGGCCCGGTGCAGATCGACCGGAATGTCGGCGGGGGCGCGGGCACGCGTGCGGCCCTGCTGGCGTTCGCGCCCAACCGCGACCGCGGCCGAGACGGGGATCAGGGACATGCCGGCCCAGATCGTGTTCAGCAGATAGGCCTGGAATTCCAGCGAGCCGCGTTCGCTGGTGAAGCAGCCCCAGATGCCGATGCAGAAGCCGACCGACAGCGCCGCCAACACCATCAGCGCCGGCCAGACCGCCCGCAGGTCGAGGTAGCCGGCATCCAGCGTGCCGCCCTTGTCGGTCACGTTGAACTTGCCCTTTCGCGGGTCCCACAGGGTAAGCAGCGTGACCGGCAGCAGCGAGGCGGCGAGCGAGGCCTCGTAGATTTCCGACCAGAAGGAATGGCGGAAGCGGCCGTTCTGGCGTGCCGTCGTCGCGATCGCGTGGAACAGGTGCGATCCGGCATAGGCGATGATGGCCAGCGGGCTGGCCGCGATCACGCTTTCGCCCAGGAACAGATAAACCAGCGGCGCGGTCAGGAACACGATCCGCGGCAGCGAGAACAGGAACGAGAACCCCGCTGTGAAGTAGCACAGCCGCTGCGACCAGTTCAGCCCGGCGGCGAAGAGCGTATTCTCCTGCCGCATGATCTGCAGCATGCCGCGCGCCCAGCGCATCCGCTGGCCGATGTGCAGGGCCAGGCGCTCGGTCGCCAGGCCAGCGGCGAGCGGCACGCGCAGGTAGGCGGTGTGCCAGCCCTTCTGCTGCATCAGGAAGGAACAGTGGCAATCCTCGGTCACCGTCGCACTCGGCACGCCGCCGACTTCCTCCAGCGCGGTGCGCCGCAGGATGGCGCAGGAGCCGCAGAAGAAGGCGGCGTTCCACAGGTCGTTGCCCTGCTGGATGAGCCCGTAGAACAACAGACCCTCGTTCGGCACCGGATGCTTCCGGGCCAAATTCCGCTCGAACGGGTCGGGGCTGTAGAAATGATGCGGCGTCTGCACCAGCGCGATCCTTGCGTCGCGGATCAGCCAGCCGACCGTCATCTGCAGGAACGACCGGGTCGGTGCGTGGTCGCAGTCGAAGATCGCGACGAACTCGCCCGTCGTATACTTCAGGGCGTGGTTGATGTTGCCCGCCTTCGCACCCTTGTTGTCCGGCCGGATGATGTAGCCGCAGCCACATTCCTCGGCAAAAGCGCGGAACTCGGGGCGGCGGCCGTCGTCCAGGATCCACACGTTCATCTTGTCGCGCGGCCAGTCCATGTTCATCGCCGCCAGCACGGTCGGACGCACGAGGTCCAGGCTTTCGTTGTAGGACGGCACGAAGACATCCACGACCGGCCAGGTCGCGGGGTCGCGCGGCATCGGCACCGGCTTGCGGTTCAGGGGGCTGGCCGATTGCAGATAGGACAGCGCCAGCAGGACGCCGGCGTAGATTTCCGCCAGCACCAGCCCGACGCCCATCACGGTCTGCCAGGCGGTTTCGAATTCCAGGGTCTCGGTCAGCCGCCAGAACAGGTAGCGGGACGTGACGATCAGCGACAGCATGATCAGGGTCAGGCTGGCCGCGCGGGACTGGCTGCGGTTGATGAGCAGGAAGGCGATGATGCCGGCAATGGTGAGCACCGCCTGTTCGGCGGCGGTCATCGGCATGGTGACGACGACCAGCGCCAGGGCCCCGCCCAGCAGCAGCGATCCGGCGCGGAGCAAGCGTGCGGAGAGGCTGGCCTGGGCCGGCAAAGCCATCGACATCAGCGTAGTCCCCAGTCGAACAAGGCGGGATAGGCGGACCGGCGGCGGCCGCCGGGTGTCAGGCGCGCGCGCACGGCGATCGCATCGGTCAACAGGTGCAGGTCCTCGATCGCGCCGCCCGGGTTCGCACCCTGGTCGGTGAGCATGGCCTTCTCGGCCAGGGCCTCCGCCACGCGCTCGTCACGGCAGACGGCGCCCAGCAGCCGTTCGCCCAGTGCCCGCACGGCGAGGTCCATCACCGTGGCGCTGAGGGGGCTGTCCAGATCGACCTGGTTCAACACCACCGCGGTGCGCCCGGCGGCGCGCGCGGCGAGCGTGCCGCGCCCGAAGTGGCGACCGGCCGCGACTTCTGGCAGCAGCGATCCGCTGCCGGCATCGGCCAGCAGCACGACGACCAGCATGTCCACCAGCGGCAGGATGGCCGAGAGTGCGGCGCTCGCCCCGGGCGGGGTGTCCATGATCACCACAAGGTCCGGGTCGGACAGCATCTCGCGCACCGGCCCGGCCAGCAGTTCGGGCTGGCCCAGCAGGGCTGCGCCAAGATCGAGCACCCGGCGCTGATCGACGGTGCCATGCGCCAGTATCCGCACACCCGATGCGGTGTCGCGCACCGAGGTCTGCCAGCCCTGCCGCTGGCCAAGATCGGCCATGAAGCCCTGTTCGTCGCGCAAGGTGCGGCCGAAGTGCAGCCGCAGCGCGTTCTGCGGATCGATGTCCATGGCCAGCACCGCATGACCCCGCCGGGCCAGGATCGCGGCGATCTGGGCGACCAGCGTCGTCTTGCCGACGCCCCCCTTGGGCGAGGTCATGGCGATCAGCGGCATGGGATTCGGGGCACGGCGCTCATCGCTGACCCGGCGGCGCGGCGGGGTCGGGGCGGGGCCGCGGGGCGGGGCGGCGAAGCCCCGGCGCTGGTTTCGACGGCACGACGGCGTCGGGCGGCACGGACCGGGCGGCGTCGAGGAAGGCCGTGGCCGTCTCATCGATCAGGGCAAAAGCCCGCGGACCTTCGGGGGCGGCGATCTGGATGCCGTCTTCGGTCGCCGCGCGCAGCCGCAGCATGGCCGATGCCGGCGCTTGGCCGCGCGCCGGCACGGCGGGCGCGGGCGGAGGGGTTTGAGGCGGTGTTGCGTAGGGCAGGGGCGGCGATGCCGGTGCGGGGTAACCCGGCGCCGGATAACCCGCTGGCAGGTAGCCATGGGGCGGATAGCCGGGTGCGTGGTAGCCGGGCTGGAAGGGGGGCGCCTGGCTCGGCCCCGGATATGGCGCGGCGAATACGGGCGGCATCCAGAACCCGGGCGGCGGCGGCGGCGCGAC
>JBBRWI010000230.1:0-6029 GCA_038249305.1 Acetobacterales bacterium | reverse complement strand
TCGACACCGGCAGCCGCATGGACGAGGTGATTTTCGAAGAGTTCAAGGGCACCGGCAACAGCGAGATCATTCTCGACCGGAAACTCTCCGACAAGCGGGTCTTCCCCGCCATCGACATCACCAAATCCGGCACCCGCAAGGAAGAACTGCTGGTCGATCGTGCCAGCCTGTCGAAGATGTGGGTGCTGCGCCGCATCCTGAACCCGATGGGCACGCAGGATTCGATGGAATTCCTTCTGGACAAGCTGAAGTACAGCAAGACCAACCAGGATTTCTTCGACGCCATGAACACCTGATGCTCAACCGGGCGGCGTCTCGGCGCCGCCCGGCCACCCTGGAGAACCCAAGATTACCACCGACACCCCGTCACCAGCGGAGCTGCTCCGCGCGACCCTGTTTGCCGCCCGCGTCCATGCGACGCATAAACGCAAGGGCGAAGCCGGCGAACCCTATGTGAACCACGTGATCGAGGTCGCCACGATCCTGGCCGAAGCCGGCGCCCCGCGCGCCGCGATCCTGGCGGGGCTGTTGCACGACACCGTCGAGGACAGCGACGAAGACCCCGACCCCATCACCCACGACCGCCTGATCGTCGAATTCGGCGCCGACGTGGCCGATGTGGTGGCCGAGGCGACGGACGACAAATCCCTGCCGAAGGAAACCCGGAAAGCCTTGCAGGTCCGCAACGCACCGAAGAAATCCGATGCGGCGAAGATGCTGAAACTGGCCGACAAGATTTCGAACCTGCGCGCGATCGCCGCCGCCCCGCCCAAGGGCTGGCCGCATGCACGCATGGTCGAATATGTCGGCTGGGCGGGGCGCGTGGCCGCGGGGCTGCGCGGGGTGAACCCCGGGCTGGATGCGCTGTTCGACGCGACCTATCGCGACGCGCTTAAACTGCTGTCCGAACGGGACTGATCACGGATCAGAGGCGTGCAGTGCGGCGTCGTGCGGCGAAGGTCCAAATCCGCGGCCCCACCAGAGCGACCAGCGCCACCGCCAACAGCACCGCCGAAATCGGCCGCGTGATGAACGTCGTCCAATCGCCCTGACTGATCACCAGCGCCTGGCGCAGCGCCTGTTCGGCCATTGGCCCCAGGATCATCCCGATCACCACCGGCGCGGTCGGGAAGTCGAACCGCCGCATGAACATCGCCACGATCCCGATGCCATAGAGCAAAACGAGGTCGGTGACGCTGTTGCTGATGCCATAGGTGCCGATGGTCGCAAAGACCAGGATGCCGGCATAGAGTTGCGGCGTCGGCACCTTCAGGATGCGCACCCAGAGCCCGACCAGCGGCAGGTTCAGCACCACCAGCATCACGTTGGCGATGAACAGGCTGGCGATCAGCGTCCAGACCAGGTCGGCCTGCTGGGTGAACAGCATCGGCCCCGGCTGGATGCCATAGGACTGGAAGGCGCTCAGCATGATCGCCGCGGTCGCCGACGTCGGCAGCCCGAGTGTCAGCATCGGCACCAGGACGCCCGCCGCGGCGGCGTTGTTCGCGGCCTCGGGCCCTGCGACACCTTCGATCGCGCCGGTCGTGCCGAATTCTGCGCGGTGTTCCGGGGCGACGAGGTTCCGCTCCATGTAGTACGACAGCATCGTCGGCATTTCGGTCCCACCCGCCGGCATCACGCCGAAGGGAAAACCGATCCCGGCGCCGCGCAGCCAGGGGCCGATGCTGCGTTTCCAGTCTTCCTTCGACAGCATCAGCTTGCCGACGGGCTGGATGACCTGCTTGCCTTCGATGTGCCGCCACGCAAGGTAGAGCGTCTCACCGACGGCAAACAAAGCGACCGCGACAAGGACGACATTGACGCCATCCAAAAGTTCGGGGACGCCGAAGGTCAGCCGCGGCTGGCCCGATTGCAGGTCGATGCCGACCAGCCCCAGCATCAACCCGGCCCCGAGCGACGTCAGCCCGCGCAGCGCCGACCCGCCCAGCACCGCCGACACCGTCACGAGGCACAGCACCATCAGGCAGAAATACTCGGCCGGCCCCAGCAGCAGCGCGTATTCCACCACCACCGGCCCGAGGAAGGTGAGCCCCAGCGTGCCGATGGTGCCCGCGACAAAGGACCCCACCGCCGCGGTCGCCAGCGCCGGCCCCGCGCGGCCGTTCTTGGCCATCTTCGCCCCTTCGAGCGAGGTGATGATCGACCCCGATTCCCCCGGCGTGTTCAGCAGGATCGATGTCGTGGACCCGCCATACATGGCGCCATAAAAAATGCCGCAAAACAGGATGAAGGCGCCGGTCGCGCTGACCTGGAAGGTGATGGGCAGCAGCAGGGCGATGGTCAGCGCCGGCCCGATGCCGGGCAGCACGCCGATGGCGGTGCCGAGGAAACAGCCAAGCCCGGCCCAGCCGAGATTCGCAAGCGTCAGCGCATTGGCAAAACCGCCCAACAGATTGTTGATGCTTTCCATGCCGCTACAGGATCCCTTCCAGGATGCCGGCGCCGATATTCACCCCCAGCAGACGCGAGAACATCAGATACGCGCCAAGGCACACGGCGATCCCGATACCCAGGTCCCGCAACAGGCGCCGGCTGCCAAACGCCGCCGCGACCAGGGTGAACTGCAACGAGGCCGCGATGATGAAGCCGAGCCATTCGATCAGCGCGACATTGGCGAGCAGCCCGGCCAGCAGGAACCCCAGCGCCCGCCAGTTGGTCGGCACCGGGTCTTGCATGTCATCGAGTTCATGGCTCCAGCCGCCGCGCAGCGCCACCAGGCACAGGCCCGCGCCCAGCGCCACCAGCAGCCCGCCGACCAGGTAGGGCACCAGCGTCGGCCCGACCTGCGCATAGAGTGGCGATGGCGGCACGACAAAAGTCTGCCAAACGGTCAGCCCACCGAGGCCGACGACAAAGGCGCCAGCGCCCAGGTCGGCGCCGGCGGGCCGCAAGGTCACGCGGCCAACCCGATGTCGCGCAGCACGCCAAGGGTCTCGGCTTCATCCGTCTGCAGGAAGGCGTCGAACGCCTCGCCCGCCAGGAAGGCGTTGTCCCAGCCGCGGGTCGCCAGGAGCTCGGCCCATTGCGGCGTCGCGTTCAGGGCGGTGAAGAAGGAGACCAGCGCCTCGCGCTGGGCGGGGCTGATGCCCGGCGCACCGAATACGCCGCGCCAGTTGCCCAGCACGACGTTGACGCCGCTTTCCTTCAGCGTCGGCACATCCGGCAGGCTGCGCGTCTCGCCGGTCGTCGCCAGCGCGCGCAGACGGCCCGAACGGATCTGCTCGGCGAATTCCGACACGCCGGAAATCCCGGCCCGCACCTGCGCCCCCAACAGCGCCGCCTGCGCCGGGCCGCCGCCGGCGAAGGCGACGTAGGACGCCTCTCGCGCCGATCGGCCGAGCGACTTCAGGATCAGCCCCAGCGTGATGTGGTCGATACCCCCCGCGCTGCCGCCGCCGGTCGCGACCGCGCCGGGTGCGGCGCGATAGGCCGCGAGCAACTGGCCGATGTTCTGCAGGTCGGAATTGGCGGGGACCACGATCACCCCCGACTCCGTCGTCATGCGGGCCAGCGGTACGACGTCCTTGATCCCGACCGGCGAACGGTTGGCCAGCACCGCGCCGACCATCACCGCCCCTGCGACAAAGATCGCATCCGGCCGCCCGCGGCGCTGGCTGACAAACCTCGGCAGGCCCACGGTGCCGCCGGCGCCGCCGACATTCTCGAACTGGAAGGTGCCGACCAGGCCCGTCGCGCGGGACACCTGTTCGATCGCGCGCCCCAGCCCATCCCAGCCACCGCCGGGCCCGGCGGGCACGAAGACGAACATGCTGGCAAAGCGCTGCTGCGCCTGTGCCGGAGGCGCGAAGGCAAGCGCGGCGGGGGCTGCGATGCCGGCGGCAAGCAGCGTGCGTCGGTGCGTCATGATGGCTGGTCCTTATCCCTGGGGCACGGCGGTTCGGCCGCGCGCGTTTGTGATTGGTAAAATGATAAGCCGCTCCCGCACCGATCGGCAAACGCGCGACGAGCGCGCTTGCGCGGATCGGTGGCTGCGCCACACTCTGCCTCAGCGGAGACCGACCATGCGCCCCAAACTTGCGTGCCTGCTGCCGGTCCTGTTCGCGCTGCTGGGCCTGTGCGGGCCGGCCCAAAGTCAGGGCCAGCCGCGCGCCCCGGCCGACCGGTTGGCCGTCATCGTCAACGAAACCGGGCTGACCCTGCGCGAACTCTATGTCTCGCCGGCCGGGGCTGCGACCGACACCAACGACCGCCTGGGTGCCGATACCATCCCGCCCGGCGGCACCTGGCGGTTGCGCCTGGTGCGGCAGGCCGGATGCCAGTTCGACCTGCGCGGCGTCTTCGCCGACAACAGCGTGCTGGATCGGCGCGGGATCGACCTGTGCAGCGTCACCCGCGTCACCTTCGGCGACGCCTCGGCGCCGCTGCGGGAGGCGACCATCGCCAACGACACCGACCTTGTCCTGCGCAGCCTCTATGCGGCCCCGCCCGGCGCGCGCGATCGCGGCGCGGACCGCCTGGGGTCGGAGATCGTCGCCCCGGGCGCGACCTTCCGCCTGCGCCTCGGCCGCACGCGGGACTGCGTGTTCGATGTCATCGCCGTGTTCGAGGACGACACCGAGGAACGCCGCGACCGTGCCGATCTGTGCCGCAGCCAGCGCATAGGCTTCGGCGACCCCGCGACCCCGGTGCGAGAGGTCGAGGTCGTCAACGACGGCCAGGCCATCATCCAGCGGTTGTTCGCCGCCCCGCCGGGCGCCGCGCGGCCGGGGCCGGACCGGCTGGGCGCCACCACCCTGGCGCCCGGCGAAGCCTTCCGCATGACCATCCGCACGCGCGACTGCGTGCTGGAGCTGCGCGCCGAATACGCCGCCGGCATCGAAACCCTGCCGGCCGTCGATCTGTGCACCACCCGGCGGATCGCCTTCGATGGCAGGCGCCTGCCGCCTGTCGTCGAACAATCCGTGACGCTGGTGAACCGGCATGGCGCGACCATCCAGGAAGCCTATGCCTCGGCCGCCGACAGCGACGACTGGGGACCGGACCGCCTGGAAGCGGGGGTGCTGGAGATCGGCCAGCGCCGCGTGGTCACCCTGGGGTCGGGCTGCGAGGTCGATCTGCGCGTGGTCTTCCCGAATGGCGGCGCCGAGGAACGCCGCGCGGTCGATGTCTGCGCGGTGCCCATCGTCGTGGTGCGCCCCGGATGGACCATCGCCGACCGGCTGGGCGAAGGCGCCGGCGGCGACCCCGCCCCGATCGCCCCGCCCGCGCCAGGCAGCATCCGCCTGCGCAACGCCGGGCCGCTGCCGATCGTCGCACTCTTCATCGATGCCCCCGACGCGCTCCGCGGCGATGCCCCCGACGCGCTCCGCGGCCCAGACCGGCTTGGCGATGCCGTGCTGGCCCCGGGCACGTCACTCGATTTCCGCCCGCCGCCCGGGCTCGGCTGCAACGCCGACCTGGTGGCCGTGTTCCGCGATGGGCGCGAGGTGGCGCGCCCCGCGCTCGACCTCTGCGCCGGCCAGGAGGTAAGCCTGCCATGATCCGATACGTCCTGACTGCCCTGTTGCTGGCAGCGCCCGCCGTCGCCCAAAGCCCGGACGGCGTTCCCGAACCACTGCGCGGGGCCTGGTTCGGCGCGGATTGCGCGGCCCCTCAATCGATGCTGTTCGTGACGGCGCGCGCCGCCGTCGCCCTGCCGGTGGAAGGCGATGCGCGGATGCTGCGCTTCGTCGATATCCGCGACCAGGCGCCCTGGACCATCGGCACCGGGCGTGGTGCCGATGCGCCCCGCCTGGCGTTGCGGGCCGAAGGGCCCGGGCTGGTGACCACCACGCCATCGGCCAAGGTCCGCGACGATCGCCTGCCGGGTGATGGCGCCCTGGTGGACAACTGGCAGCGCTGCCCAGCCCAGCCCGCCGCCTTGGCGGCGCTGCATGGGGAGGGACTGGCCTTCCTCGGCGCCCTGGAACGGCTGGAGGCCGCCTGTACCGGCCCGGCCGAACCCTGCATTGCGGCGCTGGTCGCGGTGGGCGACGTCTCGGGCGACG
>JBBRWI010000229.1:0-6054 GCA_038249305.1 Acetobacterales bacterium | reverse complement strand
GGCCCGGTCTGCGCGAGGCCGGTCTGCGCGAGGCCGGTCTGCGCGAGGCCGGTCTGCGCGAGGAGCGACGCCAGCACGGCCATCCCGGCCTCCGGCCCGGCCAGCAGAGCGGCCACCGCGGGCTCGTCGCCCGGCAGGCGGCCTCGCCCTGTCGCGGCCAGCAGCGCGGCGCTGAACAGCGGCGCCGGACGGCGCATGAGACGCGCGAGCGCCAACGCCGCCTTCACCTCCGCCATACCGCCCGATCCTGCCATGGAAACCTCGTCAACCGCGGCCCCTAAGGGCCGCAACGTGCAGCATCGCCTCGCCAAGCGTGAGACGCCCGACCTCCTCCGGCGTCCAGCCGTATTCGCGCGCCAAGGTCAGCGTGGCCCTGGCGAGCGGATCCTCGAGCGCGGCGAGCACCTCGTCCTCGGTCGCGGTGATGCCCGACAGGCTGTTCACCTCGCGCAGAAGGAACTGCAGCAGGCCTGCCGGCAGCGCGCCGATCTGGTCGAGGGTCAGGGTCGGCTCGGCCAGGGACTGACGCACCATCAGTGCCCCCGTCAGGTCCTCGTTCTCCTTCGCTGCGCGCGCGATCAGGCGAAGGTCACGCACGGTCAGCGGGCGCAGCCGCACCCGCCGGTCCTGGCCCGCCGCCGTCGCCGGAAGCAGGCGTTCGGGCACCTCGACCTCCCGCTCGGCCCCAACGCCTGCAAGAAGCGCATCGGCCGTCAGCACGGCCTCATTCCTCCGCAATGGTCAGGAACAGCGCCTGAAAGGCCACCTGCTCCATGACGAACTCGTCCTCCGGCAGGGTGTAGAACCAGCTCTCCAGCTTGACATCGTGCAGGGTGAGCGTGTTGACCGATCCACTCGCGCCGTTGGCGAGGCGGACGGTAATGTTGAAGGCCGGCTGCACCCAAGCGGCCGCCGGCCGTGCGCCGCGCGCCTCGCCGAGCAGCAGCCCGATCATCGCCCCGTTCACATAGGCCCGCCCGATGGTGCCGCGCACCGTGACGTTGCCGGGACGGAGCTGGGTCGCGTAACGCTGGCCGATCTCGTGGTAGGCACGGACGTCGGCGGTAACCTGCACTCGCACGTCCTGCACTCGGCCGACGGTCGCCATCTCGTACTGATCCAGGACGCCTTGCGCCGACGTGCCCTCCGTCGTCTGCGGGGAGGAGAGCACGATCGCGCCGTCCGCGCCGGTGTAGACATCCGTGTTCATGGCGCGACCTCCTACTGGAGCGTGATGGTGACGGCGACGAAGTCGATGGAGAAGGTCGGCTGCAGCAGCACGTTGACGATCGCGCGGCCCTCGATCTCGTCGCGCCGCGTCGCCGTCACCTCCAGCCGGTAGGCGGTGAGCTGCTCGTCCACCAGCATGGTCGTCAGGAAGCCGTCGATCGCACTCTGGAGCGCCGCACGCACGCGCACGTTGTTCAGCCGCCCGATGAAGGCGTTGGACACCTGGCGGATGCCGGCCTTGGCGAAGTCCACGATGCGGCGCGTCGTGACCTGGGTGAAGCCGCCGTCGTCGGTGGTCAGCCCGCGCACCACGCGGATGCCGCTGCGCGTTTCGAGCGCCAGGATGCGGTTTTGCACCAGACCGGTACGCTCGGCATACGAGAAGCGCTGGGTCAGGCGCGTCACTCCGGGCAGCACCTTGTTGGTCGGGCTGACCTGCGGGGCGAGTGAGGAGACGAGTGCGGCGACTGGCCCAGCCATGTAGGTGCCAGGCAACGCCACGTTGGTGTCCGGCGCTGCCGGGTTGAACACGAAGTAGCCCGGCGCGGCCAGGATGAGCCGGTCGTTGGTCTGGGCCTGCGCCTGGATGGCCGCCGGGTCCGTCCCGTCCGCGCCGATCACGGCCATCAGGTCCTGCTGGCTGTTCTCCGCCGTCTCCAGGACCGGCGGCAGTACGGCGAGCGCCGCGGCCGTGGACAGGCCCGGCGCGACCAGGATCTGCACGTCGTCCTTCACCAACTCATTGAAGGCGGCGGTGTGCAGTGCCTGGTCGGAGGCGTCGCCGACGCCGCGGGCGAACACCGTGCGCGCGCCGTTTCGGTAGAGCTCGCCGATCATCGCGGTGAGGTTCAGCGAACCCGCCCCGTTCACCGCCGGCAGATCGAAAAAGGCCTCGGCTTCGGCGGCGCTCGACAGCGTGCGCGTGACGCCCGCCCGCGACGCGGCGGTCGGGCCGACGATGCCGATATTGCCGGCCGAGATGCCGCGCACCCCGATCAGCCCGTCCGAATTGACCCGGATGTAGGTCCCCGGAAGGATCAGGTTTCCGCTGACAAACGTCTCCGTCATGGCGTCTCCTTCCGTCTCGTCTCAGAGGCTCGATAACCTGAAGTGCCGGAACCTGGCGGTCCCGCCGCCCCGGCAGAAAAAACCGACCCGTCCGGGCGCGGAGGCCAAAGCCCGATCGGTGCCGACAAGAGCCGGCGCCTCGTTCACCGCGAGTTCGACGCGCCCCGCCACGACGAGAAGCCGCAGGCGCAGCCACTGGCCGGTCGGCAAGCCCCGCAGCGGGTCCTGCCCGCCCTGCGCCAAGAAGGCGCCCACGCCGCCCGCGCGCGCCCCGAGGATACGCACCCCGGCAGGCTCCTCCAGCAGCGCGAATGCGAAATCCTGCGGCCCGCGAAAGCCGAAGACGAGGCCGATGCCGCCCGGCCCGTCGCTGCGCATCTCCGCATGCAGCACGAAATCGGAGAGGTCGCCGCCCGCGGCGGTACTGCGCAGCACCAGCCAGGTGCCGGTTTTGTCCGGGGACAGGCCGTCGGAGCCGCCGCGCCGGGTGCCTGTCTGCACCACCTCCTGCGCCACGGCGTCATGGGCCCAGGCGCCGGCCGTGCCGGTGCTGCCGGCGGTCACCACCTCGAAGTCGCCGAGCGGGTCGGTGAGCATCTCCGTCGCGTAGCGCAGGCCGCCTGCGCGCGTGAGCCCGTCGGCGAGCGTCACGCCCTGCGGGACGGCGCCGATGACGCCTTCACCGGCAGTGGACGGCGGCTGGTGCTCGAACCGAACGGCAAAGCGGAGATCGCGCGCGAATGGTGCGCCGAGGCCGTCCTCCGCGGCAAGGGTCGTTGGCGCCGCATCCGTCACACGCTCGAGGCGCAGGATGCCGCGCCGGCGGAGGAAGGCTGGATCGGCTGCGCCAACGTCGCGGGCAGCCAGTGCCTCCGCAGCGAGAAGCCCGGAGTGATCGACGGCGCGCACGCGGACCACGACCTCGGCGTCGATCCGGCGGACGTGGATCTCGGCCCGCGGCGAGGCCTGCACGCCGACGAACCCGCCAAGTCCGGCCAAGCCGGCGCGCGCAGCCTGCACCGTGACCTGAGGCGCCAACGAGGGAACGACCGGCTGGGTAAGCAAAGCAAATACTTCGCCGCTCAGCGCGTCGAGCGCCGATCCGACGGTGGTAAGCATCAGCCGACGACAACCTGGGCCGAGGCATGGCCGACTTCGTTACAATGCCGTGCGAAGCACATGGCCGTAACAACCCCCCCGCTAACAGCTGCTCGCCGCGGCCATTGGGATAAAGCCTACTGTGCGGACGCGCTGCCTTTCAAGGGATTTTTGCCAGGGCATTTGCAACGATCCTCACTTGTGTCCCATCCCGGCCTGCTTGCGGAAACGGCGATGGCCGATGCCCACGTGCGAACGAGCGCGACGGGCGTTACGCGTCGCGGGGACGCTTGTAACTCCTCCACTGATCGCCGCGCCTCCTGGCTAAGGTTGCGCGCCGGTCGCTTGGTGGGGGTCGCTTGGGGACGATTGACGGCATGGATCATGTCCGATCGCCATGGAAGTGATCGGGCAGTAAGGTTGCCGGGCCGCTCATGCTGCGGACATCCAGAATGGAAATGCGGGTGGTGAGCTCAAAGAGGCATCCATCCTCGCGAAGCGACAGGGATGCAGAGCGATCCGGTAGTGTTCGCCCAGCGGGCTCGGAGTGCGGACGTCGGGCCGTTTCGGCGGAAACCTGCACGTCGTTATCTGGCGCGGCGTCGGGCCTTTGGCGCGCCAGACGCTGACGGCGCCGATGTCGACCGTCCTGGCCATCGCGCGGTCGCTCCCACGCGTGGTCTTGCTGGGCGGGTAGGCGAAGGTCAATTCGCTCACGCATTGGACGTTTTGAGCAGAAAGCGGCGCTTGCCGGGTTTGCGCATCTTACTGCGCTGCAGGTCCTCCACGCGTTTGCTGATCAAGCGTTCCTGCCGCCACCAGACCACCGGTATAGAGGGGAAGAGCGGCGCCGCTGCCGGCTGCGGCGGCAATGATCAGCCGAGTGGGGACCGCGTGCTTCCGCCGGGTGGTGCGATTCGCGACGACCGCTTCGGGCGAATGCAATCTTGCGAAGCCACAGCAACGAGGATGTCTGCTCTCATCCAAGGGCGATCAATCTAACAGTGAACCATCTGAACGGCATCATACACTAAGATTTTGGTGCCCAGGAAAGGACTCGAACCTTCACAACCTTGCGATCGCTGGCACCTGAAGCCAGTGCGTCTACCAATTCCGCCACCTGGGCACGGGGCAGGGGCGCTTCGTATGGGCTGGCGGGTTCGGCGTCAAGCCAAGCCGAGGGTGCTTGGCGGGGGCGACCGGCGTTGCCACCTGTCCCGCTTGGGGTAGGGGGATCAGGATCATGGGTCGTATCGCTGCGGTGTTCGGGGGCGCGGGGTTCATCGGCCGCCAGGTGGTCAAACGCCTGGCGGCACAAGATTTCATCGTCCGCATCATCACGCGCGATGCCGAAGCGGCCCGGCCGCTGATGACCCAGGGCCGAGTCGGCCAGATCGTGGCGGTCAAAGCCGCGATCGGAGATGACGCCTCGGTTGGGCAGGCGATCGCCGGCTGCGATGTGGTGATCAACCTGCTCGGCATCCTGTTCGAACGCCGGCCCGGCGATTTTGCCCGCATCCAGGCCGAGGCGCCGGGGCGAATTGCCCGTGCTGCGGCCGCGGCGGGTGTGGCGCATCTGGTCCATGTCTCGGCGATCGGCGCGGATGCCGGCAGCGACAGCCTCTACGCGCGGAGCAAGGCCGAGGGCGAGGCGGTGGTGCGTGCGGCCTTCCCGGCCGCGGTGATCCTGCGCCCGTCGCTGGTATTCGGGCCGGAGGACGCCTTCTTCAACCGCTTTGCGCGGCTGGCGCAGATGCTGCCCTTCATGCCGGTGGTGCATGGCGAGACAAAGTTCCAGCCGGTCTATGTCGGCGACGTGGCTGATGCGGTGATGGCGGCGATCGCGCGGCCGGATGCGGCGGGGCGGGTCTTCGAACTGGGCGGGCCGCGGGTCGCGACCTTCCGCGACCTGTTGTCCTTCATCCTGACGACGACGCGGCGGCGGCGACGGATGATCGACCTGCCGATGGGGCTGGTGCGGCTGCAGGCCCGCATCGGCGACCGCCTGCCGAACCCGCCGCTGACGACCGATCAGTTGAAACTGCTGGCGCGCGACAATGTGGTGTCCGAGGGAGCCGATGGTCTGGCGGCCCTGGGGCTCACCGCGACGCCGATGGAGGCGGTGGTGCCGGGCTATCTCGCACGGTTCCGGGTGGGCGGCGGTCGCCGGGATGCGGCACCGTCCTGATATGGCCGAACTGGTCCATTTTGGCGGAACATACCGTCCCGATCGTTGCCATTAGAAATCGCATGGCTGGTATAATGTCAGTTTCACTGACCTTTTAGCACAAAAACACTTTCTGCCTCGATTGCGCCATGGCATTGCTGCGCCGTCGAAGGGCTGCCCCGGCGGGAGATGACGCGCGCGTGGCCGGTAAGGAGTGTCGTGATGGCCGACCACATGCTGCAATTCGTCTCGACCCCCCAGCGCACGCCGGAAAAGCGTAAGGCCGACCTGCGTCGTGCCGACTTCGGGGAAATCTACGCCCGCTTCACCGCCGACCGCGCCGCCGAACAGTCCAGCCGTTGCAGTCAGTGCGGCGTGCCTTTCTGCCAGGTGCATTGCCCGCTTACGAACAACATCCCCGATTGGCTGAAACTGACCGCCGAGGGGCGGTTGGAGGAAGCCTATGAGGTCGTCTCCGCCACCAATACCTT
>JBBRWI010000228.1:0-6069 GCA_038249305.1 Acetobacterales bacterium | reverse complement strand
GGCGGCCTGGCGGCCGGCCTTGCCATCGCCCCCGATGTTGGCGCGCAGACGACTGCGCCCACCGGCACCGTCACCACCACCCCGCGCACGGCCGAGCGGAGCGACAGCGCGGTCGTACCGGCGGCTCAGCTCGAGGCCGGTGCCAACAGCTACACGGAGGGACAGGCACGCTCGAGACTCGAAGCCAACGGCTTCACAGCGATCACCTTCCTGCGCAAGGACGATAACGGCTTCTGGCGCGCCACGGCCATGCGCAGCGGTGCGACCGGCGATGTGGCAATGGATTTCCAGGGCCGCATCGCGCACGGCGCGGGCGTGGCGACAATCGGCACACGCCCGGCTGCCACCAGGGCGACCACCACGGCCCCTGGCACCACGGTCCCTGGCACCACGGTCCCATCAACCATGGTCCCGGCCGGCACTGCCCCGATTGGTACGAGCCGCGCACCCGACGGCACGCCAGGCAACCCGCCATCCACGGCGGCCGGCCGCGCGGTGGATCGGGTCGAGGGTCGGCCCACCACGCCGGATGGCGCCCCGGGCAACCCGCCAGGCACCGCCGCGGGCCGCGCTGTTGATCGCACCTTGGGCACCAACCCGCCTGGTGCGGGTCCCGTCCCGTCCCGCTGAGTTTCGGCTGAACGGCCCGCCCATTCCGGGCGGGCCACCCCATCAATCACGGAGTACTCGCCATGAGCGAACAGACCTATGCCCGCCTTTATGACACCTACGCTGCCGCCCAGCGCACCGTTCAGGCGCTCGAGTCCGCCGGGTTCTCGCAAGATGAGTTGTCCGTCGTTGGCAGGCAGAATGAGAGCGATGCCAACTCCGACGCCACCGACGGGTCGGCGGCCGGTACCGGCGCCAGCATTGGCACAATCGTCGGCGGCGGCGCTGGCCTCCTGGTTGGCCTCGGCGCCCTGGCCATCCCCGGTGTGGGCCCGGTGGTGGCCGCAGGCTGGCTGGTGGCGGCACTTACCGGCGCCGGTGCCGGCGCGGCGGCAGGCGGCCTGCTCGGGTCGCTGACCAGCGCGGGTGTCGACGAGACCGATGCGCATGTTTACGCCGAAGGTGTGAAGCGCGGCGGCACCCTCGTCACGGTGCGTGCTGATGCCAGCCGAATCGCCCACGCCAAGGAGATCATGAACCTGCACGGGCCGGTGGATCAGACGGCCCGCGCGAGCGAATACCGTGCGGGCGGCTGGACCGGCTATGCGCCGGACGGCAGCGCCGAGAACCCGCCGGGCACCATGGCGAGCCGCGCCACTGACGACGTGCTCGGGAGCAACGTCTCCGGCGCCCGGCCGGAGAATGAGCGGCACAATCCGCCCGGCACCGCGGCCAGCCGCGCGATGGACGACGTGGCCGGCAGCAATGTCTCGGGCGCCCGCCCGCAGAACAGCGACAGTCGCGCGAACAACCCGCCCGGGACGGCGGCCTCGCGTGGGCTGGACGACGTGGCCGGCACCAATGTGAGCGGTGCCCGACCGGAGAACCAGACCGACCGCCGCTGACCGCGGTCGGTCAGTGACGAGGACAGCCGCCAGGCCCGATGGCCGGGCGGCTGTTTCGTCAGCAGGGGCGATACCTTTCCGAGGATGAGGGTATCTCCCGTGCCAGATCGGCGGCGCGACCATCAGCGGATTTCGCGCTGCCCGGCGTCAGACTTCTGGCGCGCCACGTTTCCGCCGTGTGCGGCGGTGCTCTGGACTTCGCCCTGGCTGTGCTTTGTCCCGATCGAGGCGTTCGAGCATCGGCGATGACACCCCGTCACGCCCGGGTCACAGCGCCGATCGCATCCGCCAGCCGCGCGCGCGCGGCCTCGAAGCCTCTCCAGGGGTCGGGCGGCAGCCGGCCAGCCAGCGCGGTGGTAAGCTTCAGGCCGTTCGGCGAAAGCCCGGGCTTCAGCGCCGCCCAGCTCAGCGGCCGGGCGATCGGGGCGCCGCTGCGGGCACGTGGCGACCAGGTGGCCACGGCAGTCGCAAGCAGGTCATTACGCAGGTAATCGAGGAAGATCCGCCCTTCCCGCGCACGCTTCGCCATATTGGTCGTGAACCGCTCCGGCATGTCGCGCTCGAGCATGACGCAGAGCAACCGGCAGAACTGCTTCGCTTCCGGCCAACCCGCGTTATCGCCCGGCCTGGGTGGCGCCAGCGGCACGACAAGGTGAACGCCCTTGCCGCCCGTCACTCGGGGGAAGCACTCCAGGCCCGCCTGCTCCAGCCGCCGGCGCAGCATTTGGGCGCCGTCGATCACCGCGCCGAAGTCGAGGCCCTCCGCCGGGTCGAAGTCGAAGACCAGCCGGTCGGGTATCTCCGGCGCATCGGCATGGCCGCCGGTGACATGCAGCTCCAGCACCGACATCTGCGCCAGCGCCAGCAGGCCGGGCAGGTCATCGATCCGCATGAAGGATCGCTTCTGACCGGGCATCGTGACGCTGCCGATGCGCGGCGACTGACCGGGCATGGCGTGGCGCTGCATGAAGGTGTCGCCGCCCAGCCCATCGGGCGCCCGCACGACCGAGAGCGGCCGGCCGGCCGCGTCGGCCAGGATGCGATCGGCGAAGCGCGTGAAATAGGCGGCCAGCTCGGCCTTGGTGACGGCGGGGGTGTCCGTCGTGGCCGGCCACAGCACGCGTTCGGGATGGGTCATGCGCAACGGCGGGCCGCCCGGTGGTGCCACGGCTTTGGGCGGTGTCTGTATCAGCTTTGCGGGCAGGTCCTCCCGCACGCCCTGGAAACTCGCGTGGCGCAGCAGGCCGTCCTCGGTCGTGCCGCCGTAGGCGACCTCGACCACCAGCACGGGCTTTACCCAGGTCACCTGGTCCACCCTGCCGAGCCTCGGGGGTGCGAAGGGCGAAGTCGCGCGTTGCAGCGGTTTCAGCGATGCCCGCAGCGCCTCGGCGTTGCCGCGCGAGAACCCTGTTCCCACCCGGCCCTTGTAGACCAGCCGGCCCTCCTGCATCGCGCCCATGAGCAGGGCGCCGATGCCGCCTCCCTTCTTCGCCGCCGTCCAACCGCCGACGATGAACTCGTCGCGGTTGCGGCATTTCGCCTTGGTCCAGTTCTCGCCGCGGCCCGAGCGGTAGGGGCTGTCACGGCGCTTCGAGACGATGCCTTCCATCGAGAGGCGGCAGGCCGAAGCCAGCACGGCTTCGCCGTGGGCGTCGAACCCCTCCAGCACGCGCAGCGCGGGGGCATCGGCGGGGATCAACGCGCGCAAGGCGTCCTTGCGCTGCGTGAGCGGCACGGCCCGCAGGTCGCCCCGGCCGTCATGCAACAGGTCGAAGGCAAAGTAGACCAGCGGCGCGCTCGCCTGACGGCCGAGCGTTGCCTGCAGCAGGTTGAAATCCGGCATGCCCTTCGGGTCGAGCGCCACGACCTCGCCATCCACCAGCCCGTCGGGCAGTGCTTTGGCGGCCTCGGCGACCGCAGGAAAGCGCCTGGACCAGTCGAGGCCGGTGCGGGTGCGCAGCGTGACGCGGCCGTGCTCGACGCGCATCTGGATGCGGTAGCCGTCCAATTTTACCTCGTGCAGCCAGCCCTCGCCGCTCGGTGGGACGATCACCAGGCGGCAGAGTTGCGGCGCGACGAATTCGGGCATCGCCGAGACAGGTGCCGGGTCTGCGGGCGGCCTGCCAACCTTCGCTGTTTGTTTTACCGCCGGCGGCTTGCCCGCCCCGATCTGATCCAGCGTCCGCCCGCTGCGCACGGAGGTATCGGCCAACAGCACCGCATCACCCTCGCCGGGCCTGGCCTGGCTGTCCTTCTCCTTGATCAGCAGCCAATTGGGATGGCCTGGCTTCTCGCCGGGCTTGGGCTTCATGCGGACCAGGACGAAGCCGCCGCGCAGCCGTTCCCCTGCGAGCACGAATTTCAGCTCGCCGCGATCCAGATCCTCCACCATGCCGGACGGGTCGAGCGGCCCCCAATACCCGGCATCCCAGACCTGCACGACGCCGCCGCCATACTCGCCTTGCGGGATCACGCCCTCGAAGGTGCGGTAGTCGATCGGGTGATCCTCGACCTCGACCGCGAGGCGCTTGTCATGCGGGTCCATCGAGGGGCCGCGGGTCACGGCCCAGGATTTCAGCACGCCGCCCCATTCCAGCCGAAGATCGTAGTGCAGCCGCCGTGCCGCGTGCTTGTGCACGACGAAGGACAACCGCTCTGCGTGGGGTCCGGGCGCGCCGGCCGGCTCCGGCGTTCGGTCGAAATCGCGCTTGCCGCGATAGGCCGAAAGCCGGTCGGTGCTCACCCAGCCCGCCGTCGCTGGCTGCGGGGTTTGGGCGCCGGCTCGGGCTGGGGCTTTGCCTTGGCACTCTTGGTCTTGCGCGCGGCCGGTGCCCGGGTTGCCGGCTGCTTCGCCTCCAGACTGCGGCGCAGCGCTTCCATCAGGTCGATGACATTGTCCTGCGGCGGTTTCGCCGCGGCCACGCCGCCATCGCCGCCATCCTGCTTGGCCTGGATCAGCGCCCGCAGCGCGTCCTCGTAGCGATCATTGAATTCGCTGGGGTCGAAGGCGCCGGATTGCTGCTCGATCAGGCGTCCGGCAATATCGATCATTCCCTTGTCGGTGCGCCCCTCAGGAATGTCGTCGAACACTTCGGCGGCATCGCGGACCTCGTCATGCGAGCGCAGCGTGGTGACGAGCATCCCGCGGCCGCGCGGCTCGATCGCCACGACCCGCTCACGGGTGCCCATCACCAGGCGCGCCAAGGCGATGCGGCCGGCCGCTTCCATGGCGGCGCGGATGACGTTGAACGCATCGATGCCGGCCTTGCCGTCAGGCACCATATAATAGGGCGAATCCCACCAGATCCGGTCGATCTTCGCGGCCTCGACGAAGCGCTCGATATCCAGGGTACGGGTGCTCTCCAGGCGCACCGAGCGTATCTCCTCATCCGTCAGCAGCACGTAGCGGTCGCGCTCCACCTCGAAACCGCGCACGAGGTCGCTGCGCGCGACTTCGCCGGTCTGCGGATCGACAGTCTGGGTGCGGATGCGATTGCCGGTCTTCGGATTGATGAGGTTGAAGCGCACGTCATGTGCGGATGTCGTGGCCGGATAAATCTCGACCGGACATGCGACGAGAGAAAGCCTGAGGTGTCCTTGCCATGTTGAACGCGCTGCCATGATACCCTCCTGCCGGCCACAAACGTGTGACCGGCGCGCGCGGTTGCGCGCCGGTCACGCGCTGGTCATGCGGCCGCGCGGGCTTCGGCGTTGATCGTGCTGCTGCCCATCTTGTGCAACATGGAGGCTGCGGCTGTCTCTTCCTCCAGGGTTTCGCGCAGCAGCGCGGCCACATCGTCCTTCCCCTGCACCTCCGCCCAGGCGAGCAGCGAGCCGTAGCGCGCCATCTCGTAGTGCTCCACCGCCTCGCCGCAGGCGATCAGGCCGGCATCGCGCACGGGGCTGGGCTCGGTCGCCTCCTCCAGCAGTTCCTCGGTCTCCTGGATCAGGCCCTGGATGGCTTCGCAGGTCTGCCCCACGGCGCGCTTGCCGATGATCTCGAAGATGCGCTGCAGCCGCTCGACCTGGCCCTCGGTCTGCTGCCGGTGCTCCGTGAACGCCTGCTTGAGCTTGGCGTTTTGTGCCGCCTTCGCCATTTTCGGCAACGCCTTCAGCAGTTGCCGTTCGGCGTAATAGATATCCTTCAATGTCAGAAGGAAAAGGTCATCGAGGGTGATCGGCATTGGCTGTTCCTTTCGTTCGGCGAGCGTCCCCAAAACTGCATCGAGGACCGCTGCATTCCAAACGGCCGGCCGCGCCATGGGTTTCTTCGCTGAACGCGCGTCACATCGATGTCGTCCGTTGCCTCGTTGGATCGGACCCTGCCGCGGCCTGGCGACACCGTCCGATGGACTTGGCCGATGGACTTGGCCGATGGACTTGGCCGATGGACTTGGCCGATGGACTTGGAAAGGGGGCGCCGAGCCGCGGTTGCCATCCGCACGCGGCGCAGTCTCAAGCCAAGATGCAAGGATCGACCCTTGGCGGGCGGCGACAAAGGGCTGCGGCAAAAAAGGCGGAGCTTCGATCCCAACTTAACCAATGGCGGCAATGG
>JBBRWI010000227.1:0-6087 GCA_038249305.1 Acetobacterales bacterium | reverse complement strand
CGTGCTGCCGCTGCTGCTGGGAATCGGCGGCTACGTGGCGCTGCTGGTGGCCGAACCCTGGGCGGCGCTGGCCGCCGCCGGCCTGATCTACGCCGGCATGCTGCCGTTCTCGGCACGGTCCTACCTGCGGCTGAAGCGGGAGGCGGAGGCGCCGCACTCCACCGCGCTGGTGGAGAAGGTCTGACAGGCTGCTGAAAAATCGGGCGGCGCTTTGAAAGCCTGCCAACCGCGCCGCGACCGCGTTATCGGGATCGGCACCAGTTCCAACCGCAGAATGCGCGCGCGGTGGCCACCCCCTGGTGGCGGCGGGCGATCGGCCAGCAGCCTCACCGCCACGCCCATCTGCACGCTGCCGAAGGTCAGCCCGAGGAAGAACCACAAGACAAGCGCCGGCCACCAGTGCCCGGCGGAGCCCAGCAGCAGATGCCGCGCGTCGCCCGGATCCACCACGAGGAATCTGGCCATGAACAGGGCGGCGATACCGAAGCCGATCGTGCCATGCAGTATCAGCAGGCGCACCAACTGCGGCAGGCGCCGCCATCGTATGGTGAGGAACATCGCGGCCTCCAAGAACTGCGGCTTCATGTAGGCGCTGGCACCGCCGCGCAAAGAGACGCGCTATCGATCCGAGGCCAGCGCCCGTCGCCTCGCGCGGCCCAGCGCCAGCAGCCCATGCCGCGGCGCCAGCACAAGAGCCACGACAAACAGCCCCGACAGCACCAGCACGATCGAGCCGGCGGTCGAAGCATTGGCGTGGTAGCTGATGAAAATGCCGACCACGGTGGAGACCGCCGCCGATCCCATCGCGATCGCCGTCATCCGCCCGAAGCGGTCGGTCAGCAGATAGCCGATGCAGCCCGGCGTGATCAGCAATGCGACCACCAGGATCACCCCCACGGCCTGCACGCCCGCAACGATCGCGCCCGACAGCACCACCAGCAGGATCAACCGCAACCGCCCGACATTGATGCCGATCGACCGGGCATGCCCCGGGTCGAAACAGAACAGTTGCAGGTCACGCCAAAGCACGCCGACCAGCACCAGCGACACGGTGCCGATGGCGAGCGTCTGGAACAGGTCCTCCCGCTCGATCCCCAGGATATTGCCGAACAGGATGTGGCTCAGATGCAGGTCGGATGTGATCTGCGAGATCATTACCAGGCCCAGCGCGAACATGCCGGTGAAGACGACGCCCATCGCGGTGTCTTCCTTCACTCGGCTATGCGCCTTTACCATGCCCGAGCCGATGGCGCAGATCAGCCCGGCGGCGAAGGCGCCGATCGCCAGCGGCAGCCCGATCAGCCAGGCCAGCACCACGCCGGGCAGGATCGCATGGGAAATCGCATCCCCCATCAGCGACCAGCCCTTCAGCACGATGAAGCAGGACAGCAGCGCGCAGGTAACGGCGACCAGCGTGCCGACGGCCAGCGCCTCCAGCATGAAGCCATGGCTGAGCGGGGCGAGCAGCCATGTCATTCGGCGGCACGCGCCGTCATGGCAACGCGCCGGGCGCGGCGTGCCGCCATCACCCCATGGCGCGGCGCCCAGGCCATGGCCGCCAGGAAGAACAGGGTCTGCAACACCACGATGGTCCCGCCGGTGGAGCCATCGAGGAAGTAGGACAGATACGCGCCCGCGAAGGCGGTGCCGGCACCAAGCCCCGCCGCGATCCCGCACATCTTTCCGAAGCGGTCGGTGAGCAGATAGGCGGTCGCCCCCGGCGTCACCAGCATCGCGATGACCAGGACCGCGCCGACCGCCTGCATCGCCGCCACCGCCATGGCTGCCAGCAGCGCCAGCAGCAGCGCATTGAGCAGTCCCGGGTTCAGCCCGATCGCCTTGGCATGCGACGGGTCGAAGATCACCAGCATCAGGTCACGGCCCCGCACCGCCAGCACTGCCAGGACGATGCCGGTGACGATCATCATCTGCACCACATCGGCATCGGCGATGCCCAGGATGTTGCCGAACACGATGGTGCGAAGCCGCAGGTTGGAGGGAAAGATCGACAGCAGGAAAAGCCCCGCGCCGAAGAAGGTGGTGAAGACGATACCGATCACCGCGTCCTCCCGGATGCGTGTCCGGCTGCGGATGAAGCTCATCACCCCCGCCGCCATCATGCCGGAGACAAACGCGCCCACGGCAAAGGGCGCACCCACGACCCAGGCGACCACCACGCCGGGCACCACGGCATGCGACAGCGCATCGCCCATCAGCGACCAGCCCTTCAGCGTGATGTAGCAGGACAGCAGGCCGCAGGCCGCGCCCACCATGGCGCTGACCCACATCGCCGAGACCATGTACTCATAGGCGAAGGGGACCAGCAGCGCCTCGATCATGCGTCGGTCACCAGGCGCCCGAGCACCCGCCCATCGGGCGCGATAACCAGCGGCCGCTCGTCATCGGTCAGCACCACGGTTGCGGCTTGCCCCGCCGGCGCATCCACGCTGTGCTGGCGCAGCGTGCCGCCGAAGGCGCGCGACAGGTTCTGCGCGTTGAAGACCTCCTCGGTCGGGCCGGCGGCCAGCACGGTGCGGTTCACCAGCACGACATGATCGCAGAAGGTCGGCACCGAGCCGAGGTCATGGGTCGAGACCAGCACGATACGCCCTTCGTCCCGCAGACCGCGCAACAGGTCGATGATGGCGTTTTCCGTGGTCACATCGACGCCGGTGAATGGCTCGTCCAGCAGGATGACCCGCCCGCCCTGGGCCAGGGCGCGGGCGAGAAAGACGCGCTTCTTCTGGCCGCCCGACAATTCGCCGATCTGGCGGTCGCGATAGTCCAGCATGCCGACCCGGGTCAGGGCTTCGGTCACCGCCACCCGGTCGGCGGCGCGCGGCAGCCGCAGGATCGACATGAAGCCATAGCGACCCATCATCACCACGTCGCCGACACTGACCGGAAAGGCCCAGTCCACATCCTCGGACTGCGGCACATAGGCGACCCAGTTGGCGCGCTGCGCGTCCCGCACCGGCGCCCCCGCGATGCGGACCGACCCTGCCGCCGGTTCCACCAGGCCCATGATCGCCTTGAACAGGGTGGATTTGCCGCTGCCGTTCATGCCGACCAGGCCGCAGACGGTCCCTGCCTCCAGCCGGAAGGAGGCATCGCGCAACGCGACATGGCCATTGGCATAGGCGACGGTCAGCCCCGCAACATCGACGGACAGGGCTGCGCTCATCGTGGCGCAAAACCGGCCAGGATGCGCGTCGCGTTCGCGTCCAGCAGGCGCAGGAAGGTCGGTGCCGGGCCGTCGGGCGGGCTCAGGCTGTCCACGAACAACACGCCGCCAAAGCGCGCGCCTGCTTCCCGTGCCACCTGGCGCATCGGGCGTTCGCTCACCGTGCTTTCGCAGAATACGACGGGGATGCGTTCGCGCCGCACCGTGTCGATCACACGCCGGATCTGGCGGGGCGTGCCTTCTTCCTCCGCGTTGATCGGCCACAGGTAAAGTTCGCGCATGCCATAGTCGCGAATGAGGTAGGAAAACGCCCCCTCGCAGGTCACCAGCCAGCGGCGTTCGGCCGGGATGCTGGCAATCCGCTGGCGCATTGGCGCGTCCAGCGCCCGCAAGGCTTCGGTGTAGCGGGCGGCATTGGCATCGAACACGGACGCATTGCCTGGGTCCATGCGGCCCAGCGCGCGTCGGATGTTCTCGACATAGATCACCGCATTCGCCGGCGACATCCAGGCATGCGGGTTGGGTTGGCGCAGATAAGGGCCTTCGGCGATGCCGATCGGTTCGATCCCGTCGGTCAACACCGCGCTCGGCACGTTGCGCACCCGCGTGAAGAATCGCTCGAACCAGCGCTCCAGCCCAAGACCGTTCCACAGCACGAGGTCAGCCGCCTGCGCCTTCACCACGTCGAGCGGCGTTGGTTCGTATTCGTGGATCTCGGCGCCCGGCGCGGTCAGGCTTTCGACGATGGCGGCGGTGCCGGCGACGTTCTGGGCCATGTCCTGGAGAATCGTGAAGGTTGTCACCACCCGCTTGGGTGGCGCCTGGGCCAGGGCGGAGCCGCTGATCATCAGGCCGAGGAGCAAGAGCGCGAAACGGCGAAGCGGCAGCATCCAGGGGCTCCTTTGGGTGTGTCGTATAGGTTCGTTATATCACTCTATGATGTAGCGATGGCTTTACTTTTGCAAGAGTCCCTAAATGCCGGTTGCCCCGGCGGCAACGGGCGCTCATTCTAGGGGCATGCAATCCGTGATCGAACCGGACCCGGCACTGCCGGACCCCGAGGCCAACAACGAACCTGCCGAAGCCGCCCGCCATGCCCGCGCCCGCCGCGCCCAGGCCGGCGCGCTGCTGGAGGATTACGTCGAACTCATCGCCGACCTGCTGGCGACCGAGGGTGAGGCCCGCCCGATCGACATCGCCCGCCGCCTGGGCGTCGCGCATGCCACCGCCGTGAACTCCATCGCCAGGCTGAAGCGTGAGGGCCTGGCCCATGCCAAGCCCTATCGCGGCGTCTTCCTGACCGAGGCCGGGCAGTGCCTCGCCGAGCGTGTCCGCGCCCGCCATCGGCTCGTCGTCGAACTGCTGCTCGCGGTCGGCGTCCCGCGTGAAGTCGCCGAGGGCGACGCCGAAGGCATCGAGCATTTTGTCAGCGAAGCGGCGCTGGCCGCCTTCCGCGATTTTCTCGACCGACAGCGGCAGGCGTAGGCTCGCCCGGCCGGGCGCGCTACATGACGGCGATGCCGAAGCTCCGCGCCTCCACCCGCCACGCCGACCTGGGCTGCGCCTTCTTCGACCTGGTGCGGCCGGCGGTCTTCCCGCAACACATCCTGCGCCACCGCGACCAGCGCTGGGCGGCACGGGTCGGGCTGGATGGGCTGAGCGACGCCGAATGGATCGACCATTTTGGGCGTTTCTTGCCACTGCCGGGCAGTTTCGAAACGCCGCTGGCGCTGCGCTACCACGGGCATCAGTTCCGGTCCTACAACCCCGACCTCGGCGACGGGCGCGGTTTCCTGTTCGCCCAGGCGCATGACCTGCACGATGGGCGGCTGCTGGATTTCGGCACCAAGGGCAGCGGCCAGACCCCCTGGTCGCGCGGCGCCGATGGGCGGCTGACACTCAAGGGCGGGGTGCGGGAGGTGCTGGCGACCAGCCTGCTGGAAGCCATGGGGGTCGAGACCTCCAAATCCTTCAGCCTGATCGAGACAGGCGAGCCGCTGCGCCGGGGCGATGAGCCTTCGCCGACGCGGTCCGCCGTGCTGGTCCGTCTCAGTCATTCCCACATCCGCATCGGCAGTTTCCAGCGCCATGCCTATTTGGGCGACGCCGCGGCTGTGCTGCGACTGATGGACCACAGCATCCGCAACTACATGCCCCAGGCGTGGGATGAGCGGGTCGAGGCGCGGGCGGAAAACTTCTTCGCCGAGGTCTGCGCCCGCGTGGCCAGGATGGGCGCGCAGTGGATGGCGGCGGGGTTCGTCCACGGGGTGCTGAACACCGACAACATCAACATCACCGGGGAGTCCTTCGACTACGGCCCATGGCGGTGCCTGCCGACCTACCAGCCGGATTTCACCGCGGCCTATTTCGATCACAGCGGCCTCTATGCCTTTGGCCGCCAGCCCGAGACCCTGGTGTGGAACCTGGCGCGGCTCGGGGGCTGCCTGCTGCCGCTGGGCGATGGGCTGAAGCCGGTGTTGGAGGCCTCGCTGGCAGCTTTCGCCGATGCCTTCCATGCCGCGTTCCAGGCGGCGGTGCTGCGTCGCCTTGGGCTAGGCTCGCAGGGGGCGGTGCGGGACGCGGCCCTGGTGCGACTGTTCCACGACGCGCTGATGGAAAGTCAGGTTCCTTACGAACAGGCCTTCTTCGATTGGCGCGGCGGGGCGTTGCGCCGCCCGACCGATGCCTATGCCGGTTTTGCCGCCTTCCGCGCGGCGCTCGATGGGTTCGTGGCCGACGGCATCCTGAACCACCCTTACTTTGCGCGGCCGACACCCTGCACCCTGCTGATCGAGGAGGTCGAGGCGATCTGGGCGCCGATCGCCGCGGACGATGACTGGTCGCTGTTCGCGGCGAAACTGCGCGACATCGCCGAGATGGCCGATGCCTATGGCAACACCCCG
>JBBRWI010000226.1:0-6113 GCA_038249305.1 Acetobacterales bacterium | reverse complement strand
GTGGATCATGAGCGGGCGGCACTCTACGGCGTCTCCGCGGCGTCGCTGACGGAGACCCTGGAAGCCCTCACCGGCGGCACGGTGATCAGCCAGATCATGGACGGCCCGCGCCGCTTCGAAGTGGTGATGCGCCTGTCAGACGCGGACCGCACCACCCAGCGCCTGGCCGAGGCGCTGGTCGAAACGCCGGGCGGCCGGGTGCCGCTGCGGATGCTGGCGCGCGTCGAGGAGTCGGACGGCCCGAACCAGATCCTGCGCGAGGGTGCGCGCCGGCGCATGGTGGTTCTGGCCAATACCGATCCAGGCGCCAACATGTCCGAGGTCATCGCGGGCATCCGCGCCGAACTCGCGCGCCTGCCCCTGCCGCCCGGCTACACCACCAGCCTGGAGGGCACCTTCCAGGCGCAGGAGGAGGCGATGCAGACCATCGCCATCCTCTCCGTGATCTCGCTGTCGCTCATCTTCGTGGTGCTATACTCGCGCTACCGTTCGGTGGTGCTGGCGCTGGTCATCATGGGTAATGTGCCGCTCGCCCTGATCGGCGCGGTGGCGGCGCTGTGGATCGCGGGCCAGCCACTGTCGGTGGCGACCATGGTCGGCTTCGTGACGCTGACCGGCATCACCACCCGAAACGGTATCCTCAAGGTCAGCCACTACCTGAACCTGGCCCTGCACGAGGGCGAACGCTGGGGCCTTGCCCTGGTGCTGCGCGGCAGTGCCGAGCGGCTGACGCCGGTGCTGATGACGGCGCTCTCGGCCGGCCTCGCGCTGATCCCGCTGGCGATCGGTGCGGAGGCGCCGGGCAAGGAGATCCTGCACCCTGTCGCCATCACCATCCTCGGTGGGCTGGTCAGTGCCACGCTGCTCGACACCTTCGTGACGCCCATCCTGTTCCACCGCTTCGGGCGACCGGCGCTGGAAAGGCTGCGGGCGGAGGCGACCGCGCGTGCCGATGAAGGCCAGACCGGTGGCTTCGGCGTGTCCGCTGAGACATTCTGATCCCAAGGAGAGCTGCCATGATGTTGCGCCGAACCCTTCTCGCCACCGTGACCACGCTGCTGCCGGTGGCGGCATACTCCCATAGTGAAACGACCCGTGGCCCCAATGGAGGCATCATCGGCGAGGTCGGCGACCAGCATATCGAGCTGCTCGCCCGCGATGGTGAGATCCGCATCTGGGTGCTGGATGCGCAGGATCGGCCCGTCCCGGCCGCCGGCACCACCGGCAGCCTGATCATCCTGGCCCAGGGGCGCCAGCAGACCTTGCGGTTGGAACCGGCCGAGGGCGGCGCCTTCCTGGTGGCGCGCGGCGAATTCACTGCCGCGCCCGGCCTGCGGATCGTTGCCAGCATGACCTTCCCCGGCAAGCCGCAGCGCCAGGCCCGCTTCACCCCGGCCGGCTGACCCATGGAGGACACCGCCGAGCGTCGGCTGCTCGACCCCCAGTCGCATCTGCTGATCGTCGAGGATGACGGCGAGATGCGGAACCTGGTCGCGCGCCTGCTGCGCGAGGCGGGATTCCGGGTCTCGGCCGCGCGTGACGGGCGGGAGATGTGGGAGGTCATGGACGGTGCCGGCGGGGCGCCCGACCTCGTGCTGCTCGACATCATGATGCCGGGCGCATCCGGTCTCGACCTGTTGCGCCGTCTGCGCGAGCGGGGCCGCGTGCCGGTGATGATGCTCACCGCGCGCGGCGAGGAGATGGATCGCGTACTCGGCCTCGAACTCGGCGCCGACGATTACGTTGCCAAGCCTTTCGCGCCACGTGAACTGGTGGCGCGGGTGCGGGCGCTCCTGCGTCGGGCGGCGCCGGCCGCCGAGGCGGGGTCGGCCACGGGTTCGCGACGGCTCGCCTTCGCCGGCTGGGTGCTCGACACGGCGAGGCGTGAACTGCTTTCGCCAGAGAGCGTCTCGGTGGACCTGTCCGGTGCCGAATACGACCTGCTGCTGGCGTTTCTGGAGCATCCGCAGCGCGTGCTCTCCCGCGAGCAACTTCTGGAGGTCGCGAAGCGCCGTGTCGGCGTCGATCCCTTCGATCGCACGGTGGACGTGCAGGTCAGCCGGCTGCGCCGCAAGATCGAGCCGGATGAGGGCAGCCCGCCGCTGATCAAGACGGTCCGCGGGTCCGGCTATGTGCTGGTTGCGGACGTCACCCGGGCATGACTTTGCTTCGGATCAGGATCTGGCCGCAGAGCCTGGCCGGGCGCATCATCCTTCTGCTGCTGGGCGGGCTGACGCTGCTGCATCTTGGCAGCATGGCGGTACATGAAAGCGCGCTGGACGACGCCGAGAGCGGGGCCCGCATCGAGCGTCTGGCGGCGCGGCTTTCGGCTGCTGCCACCCTGATCGCCACTCTGCCCGAACCGTCGCGAGACGCCGCGGCGCACGGGCTTTCGCTGCCCGGGATCGACATCCACTGGGACCGCGCCGCGCCGATCCCCGATGGGCCGGTGCCAGCCCGGCTCGCCGCTGCCGGGTCGCGCCTGGGTCCGGGCGCACGCCTGGCCTGGGACCCCAAGGCAGAGCCGGGGCATCGCGCGATGGGAGGCGTGCCGGTGGGCGCGGATGGCTGGCTTGTCTTCTCCGCCAGCTGGATCGGTGGTCCCGGCAATGCGCTGGACCGTAGCACCCTGATCTCCATGGCAGCCATGGCGATCGGCATCGCGCTCGCCTCGGTGCTGGTGGTGCGCTGGATAACCCGCCCGCTGCGCCGCCTGGCGGATGCCGCCGACAGTATCGGCCGCGACCTCGGCGACCGTCCGCTGCCGACCGATGGGCCGAGCGAAGTGACTCATGCCGCCGTGGCCTTCAACGCCATGCAGGCGCGAATTCGACGCCTGGTGGAAGACCGCACCGAGGCGCTGGCAGCCGTGAGCCACGACCTACGCACCCCGCTCGCGCGGCTGCGGTTGCGCGCGGGCTTCCTGGAGGAGGGCGAGGCCCGCACCCGCATGGAGGCCGATCTGGCCGAGATGGAAGCGATGATCGGCCGCACCCTCGACTACATCCGCGAGGGGCGCGATGCCGAGCCGGCGCGCCCCGCGGACCTCGCGGCAATCCTGCAGACGCTGGCCTCGGACGCCACGGATGCGGGCCATGACGTTGCCTATGACGGACCGCCCCACGCGGTGCTGCCGCTGCGGCGTCTGGCCGCCAAGCGGGCGCTCTCGAACCTGGCCGAGAACGCGGTGAAGCATGGTGCGCCACCCGTGCGCCTGACCATCCGCGACGAGGGTGCACGCGTGGTGGTGGACGTCACCGATGGCGGATCGGGCATCGCGGCGGAAGACCGCGCCCGGGCGCTGGAGCCGTTTGCGCAGCTTGATGCCGCGCGCGGGACGGCAGGCTCCGGCCTTGGCTTGGCGATCGCTTGCCGCTTCGCCGAGGCAAGCGGCGGCACGCTGGAACTTGGCGCCGCGTCCGCCGGGGGCGGCCTTTGCGTCCGCATGTCATTGCCCAGGCAAGCGATTTAGACGGCAAGAAGGATAGTTTTTATGATAATGCCTTGAATGCCACGGCCGGTGCCTCGCGACCTTCGCGCATTGCCTGACCAGGGGCCGGAGCCACGCCGGGGCCCGCCAGAAATCAGGATGCGCAGCGCGCAAATTGTGTCCTGCCGACGGCTGCCCATCGGATCGTCGCCCTGCGTGCCGAACTCCCGCATGTCGCGCATGCCGTGCGTCAGCCATGGTATGCTGTCATCCCGTTCCTGACCGACGGCCGCATGCGCCGAAGCACCAATGCGGCGGAACGTGCGATGCGCGGCGTGTCTCCGGGCAGGAAGGCCTGGTTGTTCGCGGGCAGCGATCGCGGCGCCAAGCGGGCTGCCGCCCCGTATTCGTTGATCGCTACCGCCAAGCTCACCGACATCGATCCGCGCGCTTGGCTTGCCGATGTCTTGGCGCGGACCGCCGACCATGCGGCGTCTCGCTGGAAAGCAGCCCAGGACGTCACCAATGCCGCACCGGCCTGACCAGAGCCATACCGCGTTTCGTCTTCACTATCGCCCGCGTCGCCGAGATGTTGAAAGAGGACGGACCAACGCGCCGTGCAGCTCAGGCCGAGGATGGTTGGATCCGGATCTACGTCATCGACGGCCGCGCTAAACTGGCTTTTCGTCGAGGAATTCATCGCCGACCAGAAGCGGTGAATGGGGCCAGCGCGGCACCGGTCGATTGCCTCAGTGCTCGGCGGAAGGATACGGTTCGCCGATGGTTAATGGTTAGCGTCGATACTGAGCGCTCCCATCGTAAGTGAGCAGGTCACATGCCAGCCGCGCATCTTCCCGCCAACGAGCCGGCTCGCCTCGCAGCACTCCACTCTTATGAGATTCTGGATACCGCGAGCGACGCTGCTTTCGAAGAATTGGTGGCACTCGCCGCCGAGTTGACCGGCAGTCCGATCGCCCTAGTGTCGTTGTTGGACGCCGATCGACAATGGTTCAAGGCGCGTTGCGGGCTGTCAGTGCAGCAAACGCCGCGCGACCTGGCCTTTTGCGCGCACGCCATTCTTACGCCCGATCAGGTGCTTTCGGTTCCAGACGCGACCGAGGACAGGCGCTTCGCCGACAACCCGCTGGTCACCGGCGCGCCCGACATCCGGGCCTATATCGGGGTGCCTCTGGTGGATCGCGATGGGTATGCGCTCGGGACCCTCTGCGCCATCGACCGTGCCCCAAGGCACCACGATGCGCGTGCGGTCCGCACGATGCAGACCCTCGGCCGAGCCGTCGTCGCCAACCTGGAGCTGCGGCGCGCGTTCCGAACCAGCGAGCGGAAGGCGTCGACCGACCCGCTGACCGGCCTCGCCAATCGGCGGGCAATCACCCAGATGATCGCCGCCGCCGTGGCAGCCGATGAGCCTGTCGCCATCTTCGCCGTGGACCTCGACCATTTCAAGGAAACCAACGACGCGGCGGGACACGCCGCAGGCGATGCGTTGCTCTGCGCGGTCGGCCAGCGCCTGCAGAGCCGGGTGCGGGCCACCGATATGGTCGGTCGGATCGGCGGCGACGAGTTCGTGGTGTTGCTGCGTGGCATATCGGACCAGGCACAATCGGCGGAGGTCGCGGAGCGGATCCGGGCCGCATTGCACCTGCCGGTGCCGCATGGCGACGGCCTGCTGAGGCTCGGCGCGACCATCGGCATCGCCCACGTGCCCGCGGATGCCAAAACCGGCGAGCTCGCGCTGCGCGCAGCCGATGAGGCGCTGATCCGCGCCAAACGCCAGGCGCGTGGCAGCGTCGGCCACGCCACCCCGGCAGACGGAGCGCGCGCCGCGCGTGACGCCTGCATCATCCGCCACCTCCAGCAACTGGCCGGGGGAGGTTTGTCGGGACTGACCGCCCATCTGCAGCCGATCATCAGCCTGCACGACGGTGCAGTTGCTGCTGTGGAGGCCCTGGCCCGCTGGGAATGCCCGCAGCTCGGTCAGGTGCCGCCTGACGAGTTCTTCCCCATCGCCGCCCGCGCCGGACTTGCAGCACAGCTCTCCGATGCGGCCCGTGGCCATGCCCTGGCCGCCTATGTGGGGCTACGGCGCGAGGGGCTGCAGATGGGGCGTCTTGCCATCAATCTTTCGGCGGCCGAATTGCTGCAGGATGGGGTAGTGCAGCGGCTGGAACGCCAATGCGCCGGTCTTGGCCTCGATATGGAGGCCATCACCATCGAGATCACCGAGGATGCTCTGCTGGACCGCGTGGCCGGCACCACCATCGGCCGCCTCGCGGCGCTGCGTGGCGGGGGAGCGAGGCTCGCACTCGATGACTTCGGCACCGGGGCATCGGGCCTCGCGCAGCTGCTCCGCCTGCCGCTGGACGAGCTCAAGCTGGACCGCACCTTCACCCGCAATCTGGGCCTGGATGGCCGGGCAGAGCGGATCGTGGAGGGCACCATCCGCCTCGCCGGCAGCATGGGCATGCGTGTGGTCGCGGAAGGGATCGAGGAAGAGACCCAAGCGCGCAAGTTGCAAGAACTCGGCTGCGACATGGGCCAGGGCTGGCTTTACGCGCGGGCCATGGCCGCGCCCGATCTGCGCGACTGGCTGCGTGCGCGCAAGGCCAAGGGGGGCAATGTGATTGCGCTGCAGCGCATAGCCGTTTGAGCCGCCCGTTGC
>JBBRWI010000225.1:0-6137 GCA_038249305.1 Acetobacterales bacterium | reverse complement strand
GCGCCTCGGCATCCATCCTGATCTTGTTCAGGAGCACGGTTTTCCCGACCCCCCGCAAGCCATACAGGATCACGCTGCGCGCGGCGCGCTTGGCCCTTATGCGGTCGAGGCCGATCGCGGCGCGCTCGACGAGATCGTCGCGCCCGGCGAGTTCCGGTGGGGGGTAGCCCGCCCCCGGCGCAAACGGGTTCAACCGCGGATCCAGTGCAATCGCCCTTACTGGGGTATCTTGATTCGATAACACCCAGCCTCCGGCCAAATCAAGCAAAGTTAGCGAAGTTATCTAATTTGGATAACATGACATAAACTCGCTTGAATTGCCCGCTATCCCCGCCCGAGCAACCCCGCCAAGGGCTGTTCATCGGCTTCCGGCAAATCATGCAGCGCCGTAAAGGACGTTGCCGCATCGGCTGCCGAAATCCCGCCGCAGGCCGCGAGCCAGCCCAAGAACACCCGCCACAGCGCCAGCACGTCAGAGGCGCAATACGCCGCGATGCCGGAAAAATCCCCGGCCTGGGCGCGGGGTTCCACCTGCAGCCCATCCATCCCATCGGGCTTGGCGGAAACCCCGATCACCGCGGCGGCCTCGGCCAGCGATGGGCGGGTGGTGGCGCCGAAATCCGACAGCAGCTCGCAAAGATCCAGGTGCTGGGGGGAAAATCGCTTGGTGTAGTGATCGCCCCGGAACAGCGCGGGGGCGGCGATGCCATGCGCCATGCAGCGCCAGCGCAGCACCGGCAGGTCGAAGCCGCGGGTGTTGAAGCCGACCAGGGTCGGGCGGTCGCGCACCGCACCCAGGAAACGGCGCAGCAGCGCGGGTTCGTCGTGGTCGCCCAGGTGGCGCACCGCAAAGCGGGTGGGGCGAAAGGGCGCCTCTGGGTCCTCGCGTTCGGCCAGCAACAGCCCGACGCAGACGATCCTGTGCAGCGGCGCCTTCACGAAGGCCTTGCCGGGCGCATCGGTGGCGCGGGCGTAGCGCGCATCCAGCGCGGCACGCAGCGCCACGGCGTCCAGCGCGCCGCCGGGGTCAAGCAGGCGGCCCGCCGCCTCCATGTCCGGCACGGTTTCCAGGTCGAAGACGCAGACGCGATCCATGCGCCAGCCTCGCACAGGGCGCTGATCTTCTCTATGGCGTGCGGCATGGCGCGCATCTGGCTGGTTATCGGTTCCCTGGCGGGGTTTTTGGCCGTCGCCCTTTCGGCTTACGCAGCGCATGGCCTGGCAGGGCGGCCCGATGCCGCGCGGGCGGCGGTCGGCAATGCGCTGGACATGCAAGGGTGGCACGCGCTGGCGCTGCTGGCGGTCGGGCTTTTGGCCGAACGGCGGGCGGGGTGGGTCGTTCATTGCGCGGGTGGCGCCTTTGCCGCCGGGATGGTGCTGTTCTGCGGCGCGGTCTGGTGGGGCGCGTTGTTGGGGGTGTCGCTCGGGCCGGTCGCGCCGATCGGCGGCAGCCTGCTGATGCTCGGCTGGCTGCTGCTGGCCGTCGGGGCGCTGAGAAAATGATCGCCGCTGCCTATCTGGCCGCCGAGGGGTTCGAAGCCGTTCTGGACGAAGAACTCAGCCGCACCGGCCGAAAAATCTCCGCCTGGCATGGTCCGCTGGCGCTGTCGCCCGATCCGCCCGCCCCGTCGATCTGGGCGCTGGAGGTCTGGACCGACCCGCGCGCCATCCCCATTGCCAGCATCAAGACCGCCGCCGCCGCGCTGCGCGGGATGCAGCGCAACTGGGCGCTGCTGCCGGTGCTGCACCATCGCCGCGCGGCGCTGATCGACGCAGCCCTGCCGCCGGTCAAGGCGCGTGCGCTGGTGTTCCCGGAACCCGCCCCCACCGGGCACCTGGGCGGCTGGACCCTGCTGGCCCCCGACCGGTTGCTGGCCAGCCCGACCAAGACCAGCCCCTTCGTCAACGGCGCCGTGCGCTTCATCGAGGACCGCCAGGGCCCACCCTCGCGCGCCTATCTGAAACTGTGGGAGACGCTGACCCGGATCGGCCGCTGGCCGGGGCCGGGGGAGCGGTGCCTCGACCTCGGCGCCAGCCCCGGCGGCTGGACCTGGGCCCTCGCGGAACTGGGGGCCGCGGTGGTCGCGGTGGACAAGGCGCCACTGGACCCGCTGGTCGCCGCCATGCCTGGCGTGACCGAACGCCATGAAAGCGCCTTTGGCCTGGCGCCGGAACAGGTGGACTGGCTGTTCAGCGATGTCATCTGCTACCCGGCCCGCCTGCTGAGCCTGGTGCAGCGCTGGATGGAGGCGGCCAGGAACATCGTCTGCACCATCAAGTTCCAGGGCGAGACGGATTTTGCCAGCCTCGACGGCTTTGCCGCGATCCCCGGGGCAATGCTGTTCCACGGCGCCCACAACAAGCACGAGGTGATGTTCGCGCGCCTGGGGTGACGCCCGCGGGTTGGCACGCCGTATGCTGATTGCAAAGGGCGCCGATGGGCGGCGCGGAACCATGGAGGTTCGAGATGGTCGGCCCCACACGCAGCATCGGCGCCAGTGACGCCGCGATCAACCGCGATCCGCGTTCTGCCCGCGCCGACGCCGATACCGGCCGCGGAATTGATCGTGTCGCGACCGTGGCGGCAGGACTTGCCGCCAGTCCGGCAAACCCTGCCGGCGCCCCGGCACAATCTGCCGCAACGAAGCCCCAGGATCTGTTCACCCAGATCGACACCAACCAGAACGGCGCCCTGAGCGAAGCCGAGTTGGAAGCAGCGCGGCCGCGGCAACCCTCCCCCGGCGCAAGGCTGAGCGGCGACCTGATGGTGGCGCTGTTCAGCCAACAGGAACGCCAGGTGGCGGGGGGCGAACCGACGCCCGACCGCAGCCGGCAATGGCTGGATTCAGTGCAGCGCTTGGCCAGCCCTTCGCCCGCCGCTGCGCGGATGATCGCGAGCGCCTGATCGCCATCCTCCGACGGAAGCAGAAAAAGGCGCTTGCATTTGTTTGATCACACGGGATCCGATGCTGCCCGGTGGGGCCGGCTTTGCCATCATGGTCGAACGCTACACCGCGATGCTGGCCGCGACGCCCGCCTTTGTCTGGCTTACCACCCCCGGCCGGCCGAGGCGCTGGCGGCCGGGCGCGACTGGCTGCGGCTGAACCTGGCGGCGACGGGCCTGCGCCTGTCGGTTCAACCGGTCAGCCAGGCGTTGCAGGCGTTCCCGAATGACCGGGCCTTACGCCGAAATCCACGCGGCCCTGGCACCGGCAGGCTGTGTGCAGATGCTTGCCCGCATCGGCTATGGCCCGGAGGCCCCCGCGACCCCGCGCTGGCCCGCCGCCAGCCGCACCCGCGAGTCGTGCTGAACCACCTGGTCCGCATGGGCGACGGGCGCAGCCTGGTTCGCATCGCGCGCGCCGTGCAGGTCGAACGCCCGGCCATGACCAACACCATCCAGCGGCTTGAGGCTCGTGGCCTCGTCCGCACCGCGCCCGACCCACGCGATGGCCGCGGCAAGCAGGTGTTCCTGACCGAGGCGGGCCGCGCCGCACGAGCAGCCGCAGTGCAAGCCGGCTTCTGCCGATCTGGAGCTGCCGGCATCCACGCTTATGGTAAAATGAAGGGAGGGGCGTCACGCGTGTCCCCTTCACCAAGGGTGCTTCATGCCCCCCTTTTATTTTACCGATACTCTGCCGGCCCAGGGGCGGCTGCCCCTGGTGGCGGAGGTGTGGAGGGGACAAAGCCCCTTCCACGGCGCATCCTCGACTGCTCGGCAACCCGCCAACCGGGCCGGATCAATCCAGCGTTGTCGCCGGCCCCTTCGGCCGCGCCGCCCGGTTCCAGACGTTGCGAATGGTCTCGCTGAACGCGACGGGGTTGGCGATGCCCTTCAGCACATGGGTTTCCTCCGACCGGCCTTCCATGCTGCGGATGACGATGTCGCCGATGCCCAGCATGCGGTGATACAGGTTCTGCTTGACCACCACGTCGCGGATGCGAAACACCTCGATATCGTCGCGGACCTTGGTCCAGAACCCCTGTTCGATGACGATGCGTTCATTGGTCACGCGCACCCTCTGCCGCCCGAGGAAAGGCAGCCCCAGCATCAGGAAGGACAGCACGATCCACAGCGGCCCGTAGGACCGCTTGGTTTCCATCGCCGTCGCGACAGCCGTCTCGGACATCATTGTATTCCTTTCGGTGCCGCGCAGTATCCCTGCCCGAGCGGGTTGGCGCCAGCCCCCGTCAGCCGAGCCAGCAGCGCAACAGCGCCACCACCGCCGCGGGCTGTTCCATCGGCGGCAGGTGGCCGGAATCGGCGATCAGCGCCAACCGCGCGCCGGGGATCAGGGCGGCCATCTCCTCGGCCAAATGCGGCGGCGTCAGGATATCCTCGGCGCCGACGCCGACCAGCACCGGCATCCGCAGGCCGGGCAGAAGCGGGCGTGAATCGGGGCGGCCCAGGATTGCCGCCTGCTGGCGCAGGAAACCGTCGCGCCCGACGCGATCGGCCATGGCCATGACCTCGGCGGCGAGCGGGCCGTCCTGGTGGCGCGTATGCACCAGTTGCGGGAGCAGGCGCGGGGTCACGCCCTTGAACCGGCCGGTCTGCGCCAGGCCGATCAGTCCGCGGCGCCGGCGGGATTGTTCGGGCGTGTCCGGCCGGGCCGAGGTATCGAACAGCGCCAGCCTCTGCACCCGCCCGGGCGCCTGACGGAGGATTTCCAGCGCGACATAGCCGCCCATCGACAGCCCCACGAGGGCGAATGTCGCCGGCGCCGCGGCCAGGGCGCGCGCCGCCATGTCGGCGACCGTGGCATCCCGGGTCAGGTCGGGGACCATGGGTTCGACCAGTTCGCCCAGGCCCGGCAGCACCGGCGCCCATAGCGCCGCATCGCACAACAGGCCCGGCAGCAGCAGCAGCGGGGTGGGCGGGTTTGCCATCGGCGCCGGCTTAGGGCGAAATTGCTGTGCGGGGAACCTTGCGCCCGGCGCGCGCCGGACCTGGCCCCCCGGGCGACCAAAACCTTGCGCTGGCGGGCATGACGGCGCATATGCCGGCGCGAGTGCCGGATGGTCGGGACGCTGCTTGCGGCGTCGGGATGCCCGCAACCAGCACCCATGCGCCGGGACGGTCCCGGAACCCCTGGCCTGGCGGCGGGTCGCCACATCGCCCCGCCCGCCCAATTTTCGACTGGACATATGAATTTGACCGATAACAAGGACGCGGGCGCAACGGCGCCAGAGACGGTGCCAGTTCACGCGGCGCCCGTTCAGCCGTCGCCCGAAAGCCTTGCCGTGACGGCGGCGGCCGAGGCCGCACCGGTGGAACCCCTGGACGTCGCGCCGCCGGCGCTTGCGGCCGTGGCGTCGGAAACCGACGACGACGATGATGACGATGATGATGACGACGACGACGGCGATGAAGAAGGCGACGACGACGACGACGACGACGACGATGATGATGATGAGGAAGACGAGGACGAGGACGACGACGCGGCGGTGACCGACCCCGCCCCCGAGGTGGAGACCGCGCCGAACGTGGTCTTCGCCGACCTCGGCCTGTCCGATGAATTGGTCCGCGCGGTTACCGAAAGCGGCTACCTGCATCCGACCCCGATCCAGGAACAGGCGATCCCGGTCGTGCTGATGGGCCGCGACGTGCTGGGCTGCGCGCAGACCGGCACCGGCAAGACCGCCTCCTTCGTGCTGCCGATGCTGGACATCCTGACCGGGTCGCGCGCCAAGGCGCGAATGCCGCGCAGCCTGATCCTGGAACCGACCCGCGAACTGGCGCTGCAGGTTGCCGAGAACTTCGTCAAATACGGCAAGCACCTGAAACTGGTGCATGCGCTGCTGATCGGCGGCGAAAGCATGGACGAACAGAAGGCCGTGCTGAACGGTGGCGTCGATGTGCTGATCGCGACCCCGGGCCGGCTGCTCGACCTGTTCGAGCGCGGGCGCATCCTGCTGGCCGATTGCAAGGTGCTGGTCATCGACGAAGCCGACCGGATGCTGGACATGGGCTTCATCCCCGATGTCGAGCGGATCGTGTCGCTGCTGCCGCCGCTGCGCCAGACGCTGTTCTTTTCGGCCACCATGGCGCCGGAAATCCGCCGCCTGGCCGATGCCTTCCTGCGCAACCCGCGGGAGATCACGGTCAGCCGCCCGGCCTCGGTCGCGACCACCAT
>JBBRWI010000224.1:0-6153 GCA_038249305.1 Acetobacterales bacterium | reverse complement strand
GTACACGGCGGGCGCGCGTTTACGCCGTTTGGCATCGCGTGCCCGCGAGGCATTATCGGCGACCAGCGCGCCGAAGGTAGAGCGCTTCCGAAGGTCCTGACCAACAGATAGGTCATGCCGCGGTGCTCACCGGATGCTTACACAGTACCGACCGTTCTATGCCCTGGTGCGGATGGCTTATGACGATCTCGATCGCGCCTGCGCACATCGGCGCCAGCAGGAACGCGAGCAGGGGCAGTAGGGTGCGGGTCATCACGACGTGGTAGCAGGCGACACCATCACGCGGAGCCATTTTTCATCACCGATTGCGATAAGGCGGCGCCAGGGGCTGCAACCTTGGTCTTGTAGTTGCAAAATTCGGATGCGATGCAGCGCCAGCATTCGGGCAATCGTGCCTTGCAGACATAACGTCCGTGCAGAATCAGCCAGTGATGGGCCGGGCTGATGAGGTCGGGCGGGCAGCGGGCGACCAGCAGGTCCTCAACCGCGCGGACGGTCTTGCCGGGGGCTAGGCCTGTGCGGTTGCCCAGTCGAAAGATATGCGTGTCCACAGGCATCGCGGCCGCGCCAAAGGCGATACTGAGCACGACATTCGCCGTTTTGCGCCCAACGCCCGGCAACGCTTCGAGCGCCGCGCGGTCGCCGGGTACTTGGCCGCTATGGCGTTCGATCAGCAGGGCTGACAGGAGTGCGAGGTTTTTCGCCTTGTTGCGCCACAGCCCTATGGTTTGAATGTGTGCTGCGATGTCGCCTTCGCCCAGTGCCACCATGGCCGCTGGGTCGGGGGCCGCAGCAAATAGCCCGCGGGTGGCTCGATTGACCGAAGCATCGGTCGCTTGCGCTGAAAGCACCACGGCGACCAGTAAAGTAAACGAATCTGTGTAGGCGAGTTCCGTCTCCGGTGCGGGGTTGGCGTCGGCCAGGGCACGCAGGAAGGCCTGGGCCTGGGCCGAGGTCATGCGTCGTGACCGGCGCGGGGTCGCGGCGGTGCCGTGCGGAGACGTGCGGCGGGTGCCTTTGACGATATCTACCTTGGTTTTTCCAAGGCGCTTCCTTATGTGCGACAGGATGGAACACTCCTTATGCAGCAGTTCTGGCCGAGCGGAATGATCGACGATATCGCGCCAGCCCCGGCACCGCTGGTGTTCGAGGCCTTGAGCGGTCCACCACTTGGACTATCTCGTGGCGCCATTCTGCGTATCGGCCTGCTGTTGGGTGGGGCCGCACTGATCTGTGGCATCGGCTTCGTCTGGCTCGGTGCGTGGCCCGTTTTCGGCTTCCTAGGCGTGGAGGTCCTGCTCGTCCTGGCGCTGCTTTCGTCGCACGCGCGCTGGTCATCACGCGCTTTTGAACGTGTTAGGCTCGCCGATGGGCGACTGACTATCGAGCGCGATAACGGGCGCGGACAATCGGAGAAGGCCGTGTTTGAAGCCTATTGGGCGCGGCCTCAATGGATCGAGGACGCGCCGGGCGAAGGGCGCCTGCTTCTTTCCGCCCGAGGGAATGACATCGAGATCGGACTCTTCTTGAATGGGGCGGAGCGGCGATCTTTGCATGACGCTCTTTCTGGCGCGCTGTCCGCATGGCGTAATCCCTCCTTCGAAAATACGCAACTGCGGGTAGAGTGATTCTGAAGAATGCACGTATGAGTAGTTATTCCCCCGGCGCCATTGCGCGTATGAGGTCGAAAACCCGCTTGCGGACTGAAGGATCAGTGATCCGGTAATAGGCGCGCACAAGTTCCAAGGTCTCGCGCCGGTGCAGTGTGTCATCCTCAAACCCGTCCTGCGCCTCGGCGAAGCCATTGATCAGACGGCGGGCGCCAGAGCCCGCCTCGCCTGGCAGGTCGTCGAAAAAGAAGCCGATTGGCACATCCAGCACGCGGGCAAGATCGAAAAGACGGCTGGCCCCAACCCGATTAACGCCTCGTTCGTACTTTTGCACCTGCTGGAACGTCAGGCCCAGCGCCTCGCCAAGCTTCTCCTGGCTCATGCCAAGCAAGGTACGGCGCAGGCGAACACGGCTGCCGACATGGACATCGATCGGGCTGGGCTTGTGCTCGCGCACTTCCTTCTCCGGGCGTTCTGTTGCGTTATCGATCTGCATGATTGGCCTCCCACGGATAAAGCAGTCCGGCCTTCTGCCTTCCGCGCACCTTTAGCTGCACCAGCAACGCTCTCTGCTCCAAAATCTCTTACGCCCATGATAAGAGATTGTCAACTCTTTCGAGAAATCTCGTTATTGGGATCATCCTTTCGAGGGGTGTGGCGGTGTAATACCCCAACCACAATCAGGCACAGCGCCAACAACAACCCAGGCGAAGCACTGCCCAGGCGCGCGAACACGGTTGGCGAGAGTGCGCCGGGCAAGGGCGCGAGCAGCACGCCCTCAGTGGCGAGGCCAAGGCGGCCCACGATCCGGCCGCGCGCGTCGAACACGGCTGAGATGCCGGTTTGAGCAGCGCGGGCAAGCGGAAGGCCTTCCTCCACCGCACGCAACCGGGCAGCGGCCAAGTGCTGGTAAGGGCCGGCCGAAACGCCGAACCAGCCGTCATTGGTGACGTTGAGCAGCCAACCGGGGCGCGTGTCGCCCACCACCTCGCCCGGGAATATCACCTCGTAGCAGATCAACGGCCCTACCGCGGGCAGGCCGGGCAGCGGCAGCGCCAAGCGCCCGGGACCGGCCGAAAAGTCGCGGCTGCCATGCACTAGGCGAATCGGCAGCAGGCCTCGCAGCGGCATGTATTCGCCAAACGGTACCAGATGCGCCTTGTCGTAGCCGCCCTGGAGGAAGCCATCCGAATCCAGCAGCACAAGGCTGTTGAACAGGGCCGTAAGCCGTCCGTCCGGGGCGAATTCGGCCCGGACGGTGCCCGCCAGCAGCATGGCCCCTTCGGACAACACCTCGGCCGCCAAGCGCTGCGCAGAAGGGTCGGCGCCGAGCAGGAAAGGGCTGGCGGTTTCAGGCCAAATGACGACCAGCCTGGTGCCAGGCGGTACCAGCGCCGCCGCCCGCGCCAGTCCGGCACGCGTCAGGTCGAGGTGGGCGCGAAAATTCGGCAGCCGGCTCTCCTCCCGCCATTTCGCCTCTTGCGGGATGTTCGCCTGGACGATGACCAGGGCTGCGCCGGGGGCCGCCGGTTCCTCGCGCCACAGCCGCGCGGCGCTGCCGGTTAGCACCAGCAGCAGGACCATCAACCCGCCCAGCAACGCCCGCAGGCCCACGACCGGGAGGGCCGCGAGCACCAGCGTTGCCAGCCCCAACCCATGCGCGCCGACGACGGCGGCACCCTGCAACGGGATCGGATGGAACGCCCAGACCGTGCCCATCAGGTTCCATGGAAACCCGGTCAGCAGGACGCCGCGCAGCATTTCGGCTGCGATCCATACTGCGGCGAAAGCCAGCACCCGCGCCCAGCCAGGCCGTACCCAGAAGGCCGCCAACGCCGGGGCCATGGTGAAGGCACCCAACGGCACCGCCAGTGCCGGCACCGCGATCGGCACCAGCCACCACCACGTGGCGACATCGGTCAACAGCGCATAGGTGATCCAATACAGCCCGGCGACATTGAAACCCCAGCCGAACAACAGCCCGAGCCAAGCCGCCGACCGCCAAGCCCGGGCGGCGCCCAGCATCGCCACAAATCCGGGGATGGTCAGCCACAGCACCGGCAACGCATGCACCGGTGGCAGCGCGAGGGCCGAGGCCGCACCCATTCCAAAGGTCCAGAACCCTGCCCGCCAACCCGTCAGGGACGTGAAGAACGCCAGGATATGTGGGAGCACCAGATCGCCTCGACGGTGGGGTCGCTGCGCTGGCCCGCCGCCGCCGTCGCCGTCCATCAGGCGGCGATATTGATCGAGAAGTCCGTGATCAACCTCTGCCACCGGGCCACATCGGTCGCCAGATATGCGGCAAAGGCTGTTGGGCTGAGGCTGCCAGCGACCTGGATCCCCTGCTGTTCCTGGCCCGCGCGCAGCGACGGATCGGCCATCACCTCGGCGATGCGCGCGAACAGCAAGGCGATGATGCCGGGCGGCGTGCCAGCAGGCGCGAACACGCCATTCCACAAGCGGGTCGGCGCACCAGGGAAGCCCTGCTCCGTCATCGTCGGCACATGTGGGAACTGCGGCAACCGTTCGGTCGTATCCACGGCAAGCCCTCGCAAACGTCCGCCCGTAATCTGCTGCTGGACCAAGGCGATGGCGAGCTTGTTGAGTTGCACAACGCCGCGCAGCACCGGCGCCAGCATCTCGCCGGCCCCTAGCAATGGCACGTTCAAGAGGTTGATATCGGCGATCCTGGCGAAAACCTCAAGGTCAATGTGCTGATAGGAACCGACCCCCGCGGACGCGAAAGCCAAGGGCGTCGGCGCCGCCTTCGCCCGGTCCACAAATTCGGCGAGGTTGGTCGCCGCAAACTGCGCGCCCGTTACCAGCACCTGCGGCAATTCAATCAGGTTGGTGATCGGCACGAGGTCGCGTGACGGTCGCATGCGCCGGTCCGGAGTGGACAGCGCCTCGCTGATCGCGCCGGTCGAGACATTGTTGACGATCAGCGTATGCCCGTCGGCCGGTTGGCGCGCGACGTACTCATTCGCGATCCAGCCATTTGCGCCGGGCCGGGCCTCGACCACGACGGGTTGGCCCAACATGCGAGACAATGGTTCAGCGATGAGGCGCGCGATAACATCGGTTGAGCCGCCCGGCACCAGTGGGATGACCAGTCTCACCGTTCGGTTCGGTAAGCACGACTGGGCGGACGCCGCCGTGCTGCCGACCAGCACGCCACCGCCGATGGCAAAAACTTGGCGTCGGTTCATCGCGCTTACTCCCAATTTAATCGTAATCATGACGAAGGAGGACCTATTCTGCTGGGAAGGCCCGCCAGGCGATTCAACTTTTTCCAATCCTGGTATATTGCCAATGTGATGGATCATGCGACCCCCTCCTCCCTACGCGCGCTGCGCGGCGGCAGCGCAACGCCACTTTAGCTGCAACTCAAAGCACGCTCTGCGAGACCTGATCACCTTCGACCTCGCCGCCGGCGATCGCATCCCGACCGAGGCCGAGTTGTGCGACCACTACCACCTGTCGCGCATCACGGTGCGGCAGGCGGTGACCTCTCCGGTCGATGAGGGGCTGCTGCTGTGCCAGCAAGGGCGCGGTACGTTCGTGCGCATTGCCCGGTAGAACGTCGCGCTGTGCGACCCGCGGCTTTCCTGACCACCGGATTCGATCTGGCGCAGGCGGCCGAGGTCTCGGTCCACGGCGCCGAGACGGTGCCGTGCCCGGACTGGATCGCGCGCCGGCTTGGCATCGCCGCCGGCAATCCTGTCCACAACATCCGCCGCGTGCTCGCTCGGCGCTGACACTTTCCGAGCGAAATGCTCGATCTCGCCCCGCATCAACCGATCGTGCTGACCGAAAGGGTGTATCCCTCCGGCGTTGGCCGCCTACCTCTTCTGTTCGATCTGAGCGACGCTTCCAGCCTTCGTAGCATCGGTGCGTCAGGAAGTGTCCACGATGGAGAAGATGGACACAAGTTTGGTGGTCAGGCGGCGGCACAGGTCGTGGCCGGAGGCGCTCAAGCGGGAGATCGTCGCGGCATCGCTGGCGCCAGGGGCGTCGGTCTCGGTGGTGGCGCGGCAATACGACGTGAACACCAACCTGGTCTTCACTTGGCGCAAGCGCGTGGGCGCGGCGTCGCAGGGCTTCCCTGCACCGCGGTTGGTACCGGTGATGGTGGTGCCGGATCCGCCGGTGGCGACGCCGCCGACGATCTCCGCCGACATCATCGAGATCGACCTGCCGCGCGGCTACCGTGTCCGGGTCGGCCGCGGCGTGAAAGGTGCGGCACTGCGGCTGGTGCTGGACGCGTTGGAACGGCGATGATCGCCTTCCCATCGAGTGTGCGGGTATGGCTGGCGGTCGGCCGAACCGACATGCGCCGCGGCATGAACGGGCTCGCGCTGCAGGTCCAGCAAGCGCTCGGGCGGGATGCGCATGCGGGCGATCTCTACGTGTTCAGGGGCGCCCGCGGTAACCTGATCAAGATCCTCTGGCACGACGGCATCGGCATGTCGCTCTACGCCAAGCGGCTGGAGAAGGGACGCTTCCTTTGGCCCTCGCCGACCGACGGCGTGGTGGGGAT
>JBBRWI010000223.1:0-6180 GCA_038249305.1 Acetobacterales bacterium | reverse complement strand
GGCCACGCCCTCGGTGCTGGCATGGGCGCGGTGGGCGGCGGAAAATGCGTCGTTGACATAGGCATCGGCCAGTTTTGCCAGGCCCGCGGCCATGGCCGGGTCGTTCGTCTCCTCGCCGGCGTGGAAGCGGGTGTTTTCCAGCAGCAGGATGTCGCCATCGGACATTGCGGCAACGGCGGCCTCGGCCACCGGGCCGACGCAATCGGCGGCGAAGGCGACCGGGCGGCCAAGCGCCTCGGACAGCGCGGCGGCCATCGGGGCCAGCGACATCTCCGGCACAACCTGGCCCTTGGGGCGGTCGAAATGGCTACACACGATGATGCGCGCGCCCTTGTTCGCCAGTTCGCGGATGGTCGGACAAAGCCGCTCGATCCGGGTGCGGTCGGTGATCCGCCCGTCCTTCGTCGGCACGTTCAGATCGGCGCGCAGCAGCACGCGTTTGCCTGTGGCATCCAGCGCATCGATCGTTCGGAAGGGCATGGGGTCGCGGATCCTGCCAAGGTGCGGGGAGGCGATGGTGGTAGCATCGCCCTCCACGGCGTTCCAGTTGCCCACCCTTCAACGGCAGAGGATGGCAGTCCCCACGGGTACACAGCGCGCGGCCCCATCCGGCACCAGCGGCGACAGCGCGGCCCGCGCCAGCGGCAGGATGAGCCGCACCTCGCCCGGGGCCAACGGCGCCGCCGCCAGCGTCGTGTCCCGGCAGGCCGGCGGGCGGCGCCAGCGCGCGACATACATCGTGCTGGCCGGCAGCGCGCGTTCGGAGGCGAGCGCCAGGACCTCCAGCAGGTCGGTCAGGGTCTGGCCGTCGCGGGCGCTGTCCACGCAGGGCCAACTCGGCAGCAGGGTGAGGCTTTGGGCGCCGGCGAAGGCCGCGCGCAGCGCCGGCGCATCGACCGTCCAGCCGGGGCGGGCGGCGGCCCAATCGGCGATGGCCCGACGCAGCGGCGCGGCATCGGCGAATTGCAGCAGGCCGGCCGCCAGGCACATCGCTGGGCCGATAGGCACCACCCGCGCCAGCAGCACGAAGCCGCCGATCAGCAGCCCATAGGCGACCGGCCAGAAGAACCGGCCCGACCCGCGGAACTGCTCCATGAACCCTGGCGCCTGGCCGAGGTCGAGCACGATCCGGTCCCCGAACCCGACCCGCTGGCTGACTGCGAGCAAAGTCAGCCCAACCAACACCAGCACCAGCCCGGCATGTGCCCGCAGGCCCCGCAGCGCCGCCCCCGGCCGCGCCAGTACCCCAGCGAAAACTGCTGCCAGCAGGCCGAAGCCGAGCCAGTTGTAGCCCTCCCACCCGCCATGGCCGGTCGCATCCAGTTGCGGCGACCAGGGCCAGCCGATCAGCCCCGACCCCGCCGGCCAGACCGGCGACAGCAGGTTCATCGCATACTGCCCGTAGCCGCCATCGCCCCGGGCGCCGAGGTAGCCGAAGCCCGCCATGATTCCGATCATCGCCGCCAGGGCCAGGCCGACCGCAATGCCCGCGCCGATGAAGCGCTGCCCGCGCAGCAACCGCGTTGCCGGCACGGCGCCCAGCAGGGCCAGCGTCATCGCCGCCAGGTAGGGGTGGGTCAGCAGCGCCGCGACCTGCAGCAGGATGGCCGCGACCCACAGCGCCAGCGTCGGCCGTGCCGCCAGACGCAGATAAAAGCCGACCCCGAGCAGCAGCAAGAAATGCCCGGTCAGCGCGGCATGGCCGAAGCGGCCGATGAAGGCGGGCATCGACACCGCCGCCAGGGCGACGCCCAGGGCTGGGAGCAACCGCGTCTCGCCGGCGCCGCGCAGCGCCCAGACGGCGGCGATGGGTTGCAGCAACCAGGCCAGGCCGCCGAACAGGCCGACGCCGTGGAAGCCTTCAGGCAACAGGCCGCGCACCGCCTTCAGCGCCAGCGCCAACAGCGGGATGACATCGGCAAAAGCGGTGTTCACCCCGCCTTCCTGGGTGTTCAGGGTCAGCGCCAATGTCGGCGGCCAGCGCCAGGGCTCGGCCAGCAGATAGCGCTGGGCGACGATGTGTTGCGCGGTGTCGCCGACCGGGCGCCAGTCCAGCCCGGCGCGCGGGAACAGCATGTCGAGCGGGAATACCCACAGGGCGAGCCCGGCCCCCAGCAAGAGCGCCGCGCCGTAGGCGAGGGCCGCGTTCGCTTTTCTGTTCACCGCGCGGGTCTCGCCGATGAACGTGGCCAGATCACGGCGCCGGGGTCACCGGGTTGGAGCAGGGCGCGGGCGGCGCAGCCGGGCCGGGCTTGCGGTAGAACCCGGAAAGCCGACGCCGCGGAGATGGGCCGGCGCGCGGTACCTGTAGCCCCTACAGCCTGCCGAAAAGCGCCGCAGTATCGCTCATGCGGTTGGAAAAGCCCCATTCATTGTCGTACCAGGACAGCACCCGCACCAACGCGCCATCGACGACCTGGGTCTGGGTCGCGTCAAACGTGCTGCTGGCCGGATTGTGGTTGAAGTCGATCGAAACCAGCGGCGCGGTATTGTAGCAGAGGATGCCCTTCAGCGGGCCGCTCTCGCTCGCGGCCTTCATCGCGGCATTGACCGCTTCCTTGGTGACGCCCGTCTTTTCCGGCACGAAGTCCAGGCTGATCAACGACACGTTCGGCGTCGGGATGCGAATGGCGGTGCCATCCAGCTTGCCGGCGAGCTCTGGCATAACCAGGCCCACGGCCTTGGCCGCACCGGTGCTGGTCGGGATCGCGGACACCGCCGCCGCACGGGCGCGATGCAGATCCTTGTGAAGGGTGTCCACGGTGTTCTGGTCGCCGGTATAGGCGTGGATGGTCACCATGTAGCCGCGCAGGATGCCAAAATTGTCGTGCAGCACCTTGGCTATGGGGGCCAGGCAGTTGGTGGTGCAAGAGGCGTTGGAGACGACCGTCATCTCCTTGGTCAGCACGCCTTCGTTCACGCCATAGACGATGGTCGCATCGGCGTTCTCACCCGGCGCCGAGATCAGCACCTTGCGCGCACCGGCGGTGATCAGCGCGGAAGCCTTGTCCTTGGCGGTGAAGATGCCGGTGCATTCCATCGCCACATCGACGCCCTGGAACGGCACCTTGGTCGGGTCGCGTTCGGCGCTGACCACGATCGGCGCATAGGTGCGGCCATTGGCGGTGATGATCAGATTGTTGCCATCGACCACCACCTCGCCCGGGAAGCGGCCATGCACGCTGTCGAAGCGGAAGAGATGCGCATTCGCCTCGACGCTGCCGAGGTCGTTGATGGCGATGCATTCCACATCCGACCGGCCGCTTTCGATCATGGCGCGCAGCACAAGCCGCCCGATGCGTCCGAACCCGTTGATCGCGACCTTGACGGCCATCTCTGTTGCTCCCTGTTCAGGTGTTGCTGGTGATGCGTTTGCGGGCGGCGGCGGCCGCGGCTTCGGCGGTGATGCCAAAATGCTGGTAGAGAGCCTCGGCCGGGGCGCTGGCGCCGAAACCGGTCATGCCGATGAAGGCGCCGTCGGCACCGAGCCAGCGATCCCAGCCGAAGCCCACCGCGGCCTCGATCCCGATGCGAGGGGCGGTGCCGAGGGTGGCCTCCTGGTACGTCGCGTCCTGCGCGCCGAACAACTCCCAGCAGGGCAGCGAAACGACGGCGGCGGGCAGGCCCTCGGCCTCCAGCAGGTCGCGCGCGGCCAGGGCCAGTTGCACTTCCGAGCCCGTGGCGATGAAGGTCGCGCGGCGGGGGCCGGAGGCTTCAACCAGGACATAGCCGCCGCGGGCGCAGCGATTTTCGGCCGTGTCGGTCCGCAACGTGGGCAGCGCCTGGCGCGACAGCGCCAGCACCGATGGCCCCTCGTTCCGGCGCAGCGCCAGGTCCCAGCATTCCGCGGTTTCCATCGCATCCGCCGGGCGAAACACCGAGACATTCGGGATGCAGCGCAGGCTGGCGAGCGTCTCGACCGGCTGGTGCGTCGGCCCGTCTTCGCCAAGGCCGATGCTGTCATGCGTCAGCACATGGATCACCCGCTGATGCATCAGCGCCGCCAGCCGCAGCGCCGGCCGCAGATAGTCGGCAAAGATCAGGAAGGTGCCGGAATAGGGGATGATGCCGCCATGCAGCGCCATGCCGTTCATCGCCGCCGCCATGCCGTGTTCGCGGATGCCCCAATGCACGAAGCGGCCGGCAAAATCGCCGGGCCTGATGGCCGGGATACCCTTGACGTTGGTGTTGTTGCTGCCGGTCAGGTCGGCGCTGCCGCCGATCATTTCCGGCACGGCGGGGACCAGCGCCTCCAGCGCCTTCTGGCTGGAGATTCGGCTGCCTTCCTTCGGCTGTTTCTCGGCGATGGACAGGCGCAGCGCGTTCAGCGCATCGGTCCAGCCATCCGGCAAAAGGCCGCGCGTCGCGCGGTCGAACTCGGCCTTCTGGGGGTGTTTCGCCAAGCGTTTCAGCCAGGAACGCCGGGTGCCGCCCGAACGGGCGCCGGCGGCGGCCCAGGGGGCACGCAACTCGTCCGGCACCTCAAAGGGAGCGTAGTCCCAACCCAGGGCGGCTTTGGCGGCGGCGGCCTCGGTCGCGCCCAGGGGCGAGCCGTGGCTGCCGGCGGTTCCGGCCTTGGTGGGGGCCGAAAAGCCGATGATCGTCCGGCAGGCGATGATGGTGGGTTTTTGCGACCTCATCGCCTGGGCGCAGGCGGCGGCGACGGCTTCATGATCATGGCCATCGACGCGCTTGGTGGCCCAGCCATAGGCGGCGAACCTTTTCAACTGGTCGTCCGACGATGAAAGCGACAGATCCCCGTCGATCGAGATCCCGTTGTCGTCCCACAGCACCGCCAGTTTCGACAGCCCGAGGTGGCCGGCCAGCGAGGCTGCCTCGTGGCTGATCCCCTCCATCAGGTCACCGTCGGAGGCGATGACCCAGGTGCGGTGATCGACCAGCGACCGCCCGAAGCGTGCGGCCAGGTGCCGTTCCGCCAGCGCCATGCCGACCGCGGTCGCGATGCCCTGGCCGAGCGGGCCGGTGGTCATCTCGATCGCCGGATGCTCGCCGTATTCGGGATGGCCGGCGGCGACCGAATGCAGTTGGCGAAACGCCTTGAGGTCGTCGATGCCCATGCCGGCATGGCCGGTCAAATGCAGCAGCGCATACAGCAGCATCGACCCATGGCCAGCCGAAAGCACGAAGCGGTCGCGGTCGGGCCAGCGCGGATCGGCCGCATCGTATTTCAGGAAGCGGGTGAACAGCACCGTCGCCGCATCGGCCATGCCCATCGGCATGCCGGGATGGCCGGATTTGGCGGCCTCCACCGCGTCGATCGCCAGCGCCCGGATGGCATCGGCCATGCGTCGCGCCTCGGTGACCGGGCGGGCGAGCACGGCGGCCTGGGCGAGCAGGGCCGGGTTTGCGGCCCGGGGGTCGGCGGCGTGGTCGGCGGGGGGCATGCTGGCCAAGGGGGTCGGTATCCAGAGGCGTCAAGGGCGCGGAGGCTATAGGGCGCAGGGACGGCGCGGGCAACCGAGACAGGCCCCGCCCGGGGGCTAGCAATACCCTTGCGCATTCCGAATGTCTCCGGATCAATGGGTAACCATGATTCGGAGATCATGGAATGGCGGGCGCATCAATTGGGACGACGTTGGAGCTTAGGGCGTCCTCACCGCGGGAGATGAAGGCCCGGATGCGGCCGTTGTTCACGCAGGTAGCATGTGGCGACCTCCGCGGGGCTGTTCCTGGACGGCCTGCTGGGCGATGGGCGGCGCAAGACTGGCTGGATGCGGGCGGAGGATGCGGGCGGCGGCTGCGGGCGGAGGCTGCGGGCGACCCTGGTCCCTGGCGGCAGCAGGCCATTTCTGGGGCGCGGGCGATGGGATGCGCAGGCACTGCGCGAGATCGTGCGCGACTATGCCGTCGAAACCCTTGCTGATGCCGATGCCTTGCTGGTGATCGACGAGACCGGTTTCCTCAAGCAGGGCCGTGCCTCGTGCGGGATAGCCCGGCAATACACCGGCTCGGCGGGCAAAATCACCAACTGCCAGATCGGCGTGTTCGCGGCCTATGTCTCGCGTCATGGCCATGCCTTCATCGACCGCGCACTCTATCTGCCCAAGAGCTGGACGGACGACCCGGCGCGGCTGGCCGCAGCCCATGTGCCCGCCCCAATGGCCGGTGGTGTGACGTTCGCGGACAAGCCCCGGCTTGCCGTGCAGATGATCCGCCGGG
>JBBRWI010000222.1:0-6201 GCA_038249305.1 Acetobacterales bacterium | reverse complement strand
GTCGTGCGGATGGCGCGCAAGGCTTAGGGTGCGGATGGCGCGCAAGGCTTAGGGTGCGGATGGCGCGCAAGGCTTAGGGTGCGGATGGCGCGCAAGGCTTAGGGTGCGGATGGCAAAGCTTAATCACGCGCCTGGAGCGGGGCTGGACCTGGATCGGTTCCATTGACGTCACCATCCCTGCCCCAAAGACTCCCCGATGGACGAGGTCCTCGGCGTCATCATCTTTGCTCCGGCAACCTCCGCCACGCCCGGGCCGAATGTGCTGATGGTCGCCGCCGGCGCGGCGCAGGTCGGCGTGCGGCGGCTGGCTTCTGTGGCTCGCATGGAGGATCGCGACCGGCTGCGGCCTTTCAATGGATGAATCGCAAGGCCTGGCTCATCGCGCTGGCCGCCCTGCCGGCTTTCACCATTTCGGGCGAACCCATGCTGCCGCAGGCGCTGCTGGTGGCGGGCATTTCCGCCGCGTTGTCGATGCCCTGGCTGCTGTTCAGGGCCTGCTGTTCAGGGCCTGCTGTTCTGGGCCAGGTTCGGCTTGGCGGCACGGCGGGTGCCGGGGGATAGGCGGCGGATGCGCGCGTTCAACCTGATGGCGGCGCTGTTGATTTTGAGCCCCACGCCCCTGTCGCGGGGCTGAGGGCCGTCGGCTGGTCAGCCGCTGGCGCCGCCCTGGCGCAACGCCTGATCGGCCGCGGCCGGCGCGCACTGGCTCACCACGCCCGCTTCCACCACCACCCGCCGCGCCACCGCCTCGCCCGCCGGCAATGCGCCCCAGACCGCCTTGCGCGCCTCGACGATCGCAACCCCGGCATAGCGGGGTGCGATGGCCCTGCCCGTCGCCTCCCATATCTGCGCGCCGCGCAGCAGCGGCCGCCAGCCGAAAGGCGGGATGCACAATGCGGCGTCACGGCGTTCCACCTGGAACAGATGACGGTCCAGCAACCGCGACAACTGCCCGGCGGAATAGGGTTGGCCGTGGCCAAAGGGCGTGTGTTCCATATGCGCCCACATGCCGCGGCGATTGGGCACCACGACGATCAGCCGCCCGTCGTCGGCCAGCACGCGCCAGACCTCGCGCAGCATTTTCCGCGCATTGTCGGCCGCCTCCAACCCGTGCACCAGCAGCACCCGGTCGAAGGACAGGTCGGCAAAGGGCAGGTGCGCTTCCTCGACCAGCGTTGCGCCGCGCGCCTGCGGCATGGCGCCCAACTGTGTCGGCACGGCGGCGATGCAGCGCGCCGCGGTGTCGCGCCACAGGCCGAGGTAGGGCTGCGGCCAGCCGAGGCCCAGCACCGCCTCGCCCCGCGCCGCCGGCCACAGCGCCGACAGCCGCGCCCGCAGCAGTCGCCCCGCCACCCGCCCGGCCGGGGTGGTGTAGAAGGCTGGCAGACCGTGGACCTCGTCGCGCATGGGGGCGATATAGGCATCCATCGCCGCCATCCCAATCGCCCCGCCGCCCTACAGGAGCCCCGCATGGCCGTCCGCGCCCAAGCCATCCCTTGCCTGACCGACAATTACGCCTGGCTGCTGACCGACGAGGCCACGGGCACGGTGGCGCTGTGCGACCCCGGTGAGGCCGCACCTTGCCTCGCCGCCGTCGCCGCCGCCGGCGGCCGGCTCGACCTGGTGCTGCTGACCCACCACCACGGCGATCACGTGGCGGGCGTGGCCGCGGTCGTGGCCGCCACGGGCGCGAAGGTCGTCGGCGCCGCCGCCGATGCGCATCGCCTTCCGCCGCTGGATGTCGCGGTGAAGCCGGGCGACACCGTGATGCTGGGCGCCACGCCGGCGGTGGTGCTGGACAGCCCGGGCCATACCCTCGGCCACATCGCCTTTTATATCGCCGACGGCGGCATCGTGCTGTGCGGCGACACGCTGTTCGCGACCGGCTGCGGCCGCCTGCTGGAAGGCAGGCCCGCCGACATGTTCGCCGCCCTGGCCGCGCTGGCGGCGCTGCCGGACGCCACGCTGGTCTGCTGCGGCCATGAATACACCGAAAGCAATATCCGCTTCGCCCGCACGGTCGAACCGGACAACGCCGCCCTGGCCGCCTGGGCGACGAAGGCGGCGGCTCTGCGCGCCGCGGGACAGGCCACGGTGCCGACCACAATCGGTCATGAACGTGCGACAAACCCCTTCTTGCGCGCGGCGGACGTCGCCACCCTGGCGACACGCCGCGCCGGAAAAGATAGTTTCCGCTGAGCCGCCCCAACCCGCCGCCCCAACCCGTTGCCCCACCCCGCGCCCCGACCCGTCAAGGACCTGCCCCGCCCATGCCGATGATCCTGCACCAATCTCCTGCCAGCCCCTTCGTTCGCAAGGTGATGGCCGCCGCCATCGCCCGCGGCCTGGACGGCCAGATCGCCCCCGTCGCGACCAACCCGCATGTCTCCCCCGACGAGTTGCTGGCGGTGAACCCGCTGTCGAAAATCCCCTGCCTGGTGCTGGAGGACGGCACCCCCGTCTTCGACAGCGCGGTGATCTGCGACGTGCTGGACCGCATGGGCGACGCCCCGCCGTTGATCCCGACCGCGGGTGCGGCGCGGACGGCGGTTCTGGTGCGCGAAGCCCTGGCCGACGGGGTCATGGATGCGGCGGTCTTGCGGCGCGGCTTCGTCGGCCAGCCGATGGACGAGGTCCGCACCCGCAGCGACGCGCGGCAGAAATCGCTGGTGCAGCGGGGCTTGGCCGCGCTGGAGCATGCCCCGCCGGCCGGGCTGGACGACCTGGGCGCCATCGCCACCGCCTGCGCGCTTGGCTACCTCGATTTCCGTTTCCCGCACGAGCCGTGGCGGGAGGGGCACCCGGCCCTCGCCGCCTGGTTCGCGCTGGTCGAGGCGCTGCCGCCGATGGCCCAGACCCGTCCGCCGGCCTGAGCCGATGCGCCTGCCCGACCTGCGCGACCCGGAGTTGGCGGCGCGCAGCGTGATCGCGGCCCTCGGGCTGAAGCCGCACCCCGAGGGCGGGCACTACCTGGAAACCTGGCGCGACCGGCCCCCGGGTGGCGGGCGCGGGGCGGGGACCGCGATCCTGTACCTGCTCGCGGCGGATGAGTTCAGCCATTGGCACCGGGTGGATGCGGCTGAAGGCTGGCACTGGCATGCCGGTGCGCCACTGGCGCTGACCGTGTCGCCCGATGGGCACGACGCGACGGCGGTGCATCTTGGCCTCGACCTCGGGCGTGGGCAGGTGCCTTTTGCCATGGTGCCGGCGGGGCATTGGCAGACGGCGGTGTCGCTGGGGCGCTGGTCCCTGGTCGGCTGCACCGTCTGCCCGGCCTTCGATTTCGCCGGCTTCGAGATGGCGTCGCCCGACTGGCGCCCGACCCCGCGCCGATGAGCGACGCGGCCGCCTGGGATTCGAAATACGCGGGTGCCGACTTCATGTTCGGCACCGCGCCCAACCTGCACCTGCGCGCGATCGCCCATCGGCTGCGGCCGGGGCTGCGGGCGCTGGCGCTGGGCGATGGGGAGGGCCGGAACAGCGTCTTCCTGGCCGGGCTGGGGCTGGCGGTGACGGCGGTCGATTGGTCCGCTGCCGGGCTGGCCAAGGCCGCGGCCCTGGCCCATGCGGCGGGGGTCGCGCCGACCCTGATCCAGGCCGACCTGACCACCTGGGCCTGGCCAAAGGCCGCCTTCGACCTGGTGGCCTGGATTTTCGTGCATCTGCCGCCGGCCGACCGGGCCATCGTCGCGGCCGGTGCCGCGGCGGCGCTGGCGCCTGGTGGGCTGCTGGCGCTGGAAGCCTTCGCGCCGGCACCCCCCGGCCGGCGCGCCGGGGGCCCGCGCGAGGCCGCCTTGCTCTGGACCCGGGCCGAGGTGGAGCGGCTGTTCCCTACACTGGAGGTGCTGGAACTGTTCGAGGGCGCGGTGTTGCTGGACGAAGGCCCGAAGCACCAGGGGCTGGCCGAGGTGGTGCGGGTGCTGCTGCGCCGGGCGGGATAGCGGCGCCGCCGATGCCAGCGGCCCCGCCAAGCGAGCCGCCTTCGATCGCCGACCGGGCCGAGGTGCGGCGGCTGTTGCTGGCCTTTGGCGTGGGCGGGTTCGCCGCCGCCCTGGGCACCCGGCTGCTGGACCCGATGATGCCGCAGGTCAGCGCCGAGTTCCTGACCGACCCGCGGACCACGGCGCTGCTCGCGACGGCTTTCGCCCTGCCTTACGCATTGATCCAGCCCATCCTGGGGCCGGTGGGGGATGCCCTGGGCAAGCGGCGGGTGATCGGCTGGTGCCTGCTGGCGCTCTCGGTGGCGACCGTGCTCTGTGCGCTGGCGCCCGGCTTCTGGCCGCTGTTTGCCGCCCGCGTCCTGGCCGGCGCGGCGGCGGGCGGGGTGTTTCCGCTGACCCTGGCGGTGTTCGGCGACCGCGTGCCGGTGGGGCAGCGTCAGGTCGCGATCAGCCGGTTGCTGATGTTCGCCATCGCGGGGCAGATGTCGGGGGGCGCGCTCTCGGCCACGCTGGGGCCGTTGATCGGCTGGCGCGGCGTGCTGGTCCTGTCGGCCGTGGCGGCGGTGGCCGGGTGGGTTGCCATGCGCGGCGGGCCGCGTCCGACCGCACGGCCGCTGCGCTTCATCCAGGCCTTCGGGCAGACCTTGCAGATCCTGCGCAACCCCGCCGCGCGGCTGCTCTTCGCTGCGGTCTTCATCGAGGGCTGCCTGATCTTCGGCATGTTCCCCTATCTGGCACCGATCATGGCCGAGCGCGGCATCGGCGGCACGGTCGAAGCCGGGGCCGCCATCGCGGCCTTTGGCGCCGGCGGGTTTTCCTACACGCTTCTGGCGGCCCCTGGGCTGCGCGCGGTCGGCCAGGCGGGGCTGCTGCGGATCGGGGCGGGGCTGATCGCGGCGGGGTTGTTGGCGGTTGGCTTGGCGCAGGCGTCGTTCGTCGTTATCGCTGCCGCCGTCGCCCTGGGCCTGGGCTTCTTTGCTGTGCATGGATCGATCCAGACCCGCGTGACCGAAGTCGCGCCGCACGCCCGCGGCAGTGCCGTGTCGATGCACGCTTTCTGGTTCTTCATGGGCCAAAGCGTCGGGCCGGTCGCCTTCGGGCTGTCTGCCGGGGCCGTCGGGGTGCTGACCAGCCTGGCGGGTTGCGCGGCGGGAATGGTCGTCTTGGGCGTGGTCCTGGCGCGGCGGTGAGCCGTGCTGGCCAAGGTGCGATAGTCCCGCCGGCCGGTCGCCGTGGTTCGCGATTCGCCGCGTGGGAACGTTCCGTGATTCTGCATGGCCCGATTCGTTGGCGTCGAACACCGAAAAATCAGAGGCTTGATCCGAGTCGTGCGAACGAATGGGTGACGGTTTGCCATACCAGCGGTGGGGGGTCACGGCGGTTTGACGCACAAGCGTGTTCCGTTGCCGCGAATCGGGCGCGCTGTCTCTTACGCCGGGTCCACTTGCCGTCCACGTCGGCCTTGCTAGGGTTAGGGCACGTTTTCGACAGTTGCTGAAGGAAAAAGCCTTATGCGTGCGTGGCTTGCTGCCCTCGCCCTCCTCCTCGGACTTTGCGCGGCCGCGCCGGCCGAAGCGCAAAACCGTTTCTGGCTGCAGAACAACACCGGCCAGACGATCCAGTCCGCCTTTGTCTCGCCCAGCCGGATCAGCGATTGGGGGCCGGACATCCTGGGCGCCAGCGTGCTGCCGCCGGGCCAGCGGGTCTGGGTGACGCCCAACACCACCGACTGCCAGATCGACGTGCGCGTCAGCTACCAGGGCGGGGGCGAGGACCGGCGCATGGGGGTCAATGCCTGTTCGCTGACCACCATAACCTTCGGCGGCGGCGGTGCGGGCGTGGCCCCCGGCGGCAAGGAGGCCGTGGTGAGCAGCGGCAACCCGTCGTTCAATTTCATCAACCAGACCGGGGCGGTGATCCGGGAGGTCTATGTCTCGCTGTCGTCGGAAAACCAGTGGGGTGTTGATCGCCTGGGGGCCAATACACTGGCACCGGGGCAATCCACCTACGTCAACCTGCCTATGGGACGGGACTGCAACGTGGACCTGCGGGTGATCTTCATGAACGGCGCGGCGCAGGAACGGCGGCGGGTCGAAACCTGCAGCGTTGCGGAATACGGCTGGCGCTGATCGGGTTTTTCCGCGTCGCAGGGTGTGATATCCGGTGGTCTGCTGTCTCCGTAGCTCAGCAGGATAGAGCACCAGATTCCTAATCTGGGGGCCGTGGGTTCGAATCCCGCCGGGGACGCCATGTTTTCAAT
>JBBRWI010000221.1:0-6214 GCA_038249305.1 Acetobacterales bacterium | reverse complement strand
GAGGAGGAGGAGGAGCAGGCAGTGGCGCTGCAGCTCCAGGAGGCGAGCAGGCCAGTGGCAACGCAGCGCTCCTCGCCAGCCACAAGATTCAAGTCGATTACAGCGCCAATGGGTGGGGGCAGGCACGGCCGGTCGCGGCGCCGGCGGGGGGCTCGCCTGCTGGCGAAGCCGCGCGATGTCGGGCGCTTCCGACTGCGGCGCCAGCGCCGCGGACCGCCCCTGGGCCGCCGCGTCGCGCTGGCGGGCGTCGCGGTTGAAGATCAACTCGCTCTGGTTCGGAACCTGCAGGCCGCCGGGTTCGGACGGCCGAACGCGGACCGGGCGCTGGTCGGCCTCGATCACCGGCACCGACCGGGTGCTGGTCAGCCGGCCGATGCCGAACACAACCGCCATTCCCAGCCCCGCGGTCGCCAGGACGACCGCTGCGATGATCAGCATGCGTCGCGACGAACCGAAGCCGCTGCCCTCGGCGGAGGACCGGATACGATAGGATGGGATGGGCACGTCGCTCACCGAACTCTCCCCGGCGCGCCATCGGGGCGCGGCCTCTTGACCCAAATTTCGCGCCGACAAAATGGGCTGGCGTCAGCGCATCTCCTCGACCGGTTCGACGCCCATGACGGCCAGGCCCGAGCGGATGACCGTCGCGACCGCAGCCACCAGCGCCAAGCGGGACCTAGTCGCCTCCGGCTCTTCCTCACGAATGAAGCGGAGGGTCGAATCGTCGCGGCCCCGGTTCCACAATAGATGAAAACCCGACGCCAAGTCATGGAGATAGAACGCAACCCGGTGCGGTTCCCGCGCGATCGCCGCCTGTTCGACGATCCTCGGCCAGGCCGCGAGGCAGCGTACCAGGTCCAGTTCGGCCGGATCGACCAGCAGGGCGAGCGGTGCCAGGGCCAGGTCGGCCGGGGCGGGATCGCCCGCGGCGCGCAGCACCGAGCGGCAGCGGGCATGGGCGTATTGCACGTAGAAGACCGGGTTGTCGCGCGACTGCTCGGTCACCTTGTTCAGGTCGAAATCCATCTGCGCGTCGGATTTGCGGGTCAGCATGGTGAAGCGGACGGCATCGCGCCCGACCTCGTCGATCAGGTCGCGCAGCGTGACGAAGGTGCCGGCCCGCTTGCTCATGCGGACGACCTCGCCGTCCTTCATCACCTTGACGATCTGGCAGAGCACGACGTCGAGCGGCACGCGGCCATCGGAAAGGGCGGTGACGGCGGCCTGCATCCGCTTGACGTAGCCGCCGTGGTCGGCGCCCCAAACCTGGACCAGCGCCTGGAAGCCGCGAAAGATCTTGTCGGCATGGTTGGCGATGTCGTTGGCGAAATAGGTGCTCTGGCCATCCGACTTGCGCAGCGGGCGGTCCACGTCGTCGCCGTAGTTGGTCGAACGGAACAGCGTCTGCTCGCGCGGTTCCCAATCCTCCGGCGTCTTGCCCTTGGGCGGTTCCAGCACGCCTTCGTAGATCAGGCCCTTTTGATCGAGCAGCGCGAGCGCGCGGGTGACGCCGCCCGCGGCGACGAGGGCCGCTTCGGAGATGAACACGTCGTGTTGGACGCCCAGGGCCGCGAGGTCCTGGCGGATTTCGGCCATCATGGCGTCCACGGTGAAGGCGCGGATGGTGGCGAGGGTTTCGGCGGCCGGGTTGCCGCCATCGCCGGGCAGCAGGGCCGTGCCGAACCGCGCGGCCAGCGCCTGCCCGACCGGCACCAGATAGTCGCCGCCATATTGCAGGGTGACGCCGAAGCAGCGCTCGAAATCCTCCCGCTCGCCAGGGCTCGCCCAGAAATCACCGAGCGGGGTCGGGCCGGCATCGGCCAGGTTCGAAGCGAGGCGCAGCGCCTGCAGGCTGCGCCAATAGGCCGCCCAGGCCAAAGCCTCGACCTGCGCCCCGGCATCATTGATGTAATACTCCCGCGTCACGGCGAAGCCGGCCTTGGCCAGCAGCCGTGCGAGCGCATCGCCCACCACCGCGCCACGGCAATGGCCGACATGCATCGGCCCGGTCGGATTGGCCGAGACATATTCCACATTCACCAGGATCGCCGCACCCAGGCTGCTGTCGCCATAGCCCTCGCCGAGGTCCAGGATCGTGGGCACCTGCGCGCGCAGAAAATCCTGCGGCAGGCGCAGGTTGACGAAGCCCGGCCCGGCGATCTCGGCCGCCGCGACCTCCGGCAGGGCCGCCAGGGCCGTCACCAGCGCCTCGGCCAGCGCGCGCGGCGCCTGGCCGGCCGGCTTGCCGCAGACCAGCGCGGCGTTGGTTGCCATGTCGCCATGCGCCGGGTCGCGCGGTGGTTCCACCTGGATGCGGGCCAGGACCTCGGGTGGCAGACCGGGATGCAGGGTCAGGACGGCGGCGACCACGCGGTCGCGCAGCGTGGCAAATATATTGGCGGTCATCAGCGCGGCTTTACCCGACGCGGCCCAAAACGCGAAGAAGGCACGCGAAGAAGGCACGCGAAGAAGGCACGCGAAATTGGGCGCCATCAGCCCGGCCGAAGTCTGGGCCGAAGTCTGGGCCGAAGTCTGGGCCGAAGTCTGGGCCGGGGTCGCGCCCACCGCGGTCAGCACCACGGCAAAACTCGACAGCACGCCGACCAGCGCCGAGAGCAGCCCGGCCTGTCGCCTGGAACGATGCCGCGGATGCCCAAGGCCTCAACCCGGCACATCCGGATCGGTCAGGCGGCGGTTCTCCTCCAGGGCAAACCGGTCGGTCATGCCGGCGATCCAGTCGCAGACCGCATGGGCGCATTGGGCGCTGCCGGCCTCACCGGCGCGGGCCTGCCATTCGGGGGGCAGCATCTGCGGCCCGCCATGCAGCAGGCTGAACAGGATCTGCACGACACGCTTGGATTTCTGCGACGTGCGATTGACCCGCCAATGTCGGTACATGCGGTTCCAAAGAAAGTCCCGCAAGGGCGCGTTCAGCGCCAGCATGGCGGAGCTGAAGGCGACGACCGGGCGGGCGGCAGCGCGGATTTCCTCCACGCTCGCCGGCGCCAGGGCGGCGATCCGCCGGCTGGCTTCCTCCACCACATCGCCGACCATGCGGTTGATGACCCGGCGGATCGCCTCGGGCGCCAGGCGGTCGGGCGCCATGTCGGGCTGGCCGCGGCGCGCATCGGCCAGGGCCTCGCCGAACAGCGGCAGCGCCGCCGCCTCCTCCAGCGAAAACAGCCCGGCGCGCAGCCCGTCGTCGAGGTCGTGGTTGTTGTAGGCGATGTCATCGGCGATCGCCGCGACCTGCGCCTCGGCGCTGGCATGGGAGGACAGGTCGAGCGCCTGGCGGGCGTCATAGGCCGCGATATAGGGCGCCGGCCGGCGCAGCGGGCCATTGTGCTTGGCCAGGCCCTCCAGCGTCTCCCAGGTCAGGTTCAAGCCGTCGAATCCGCCGTAGCGGGTTTCCAGGTGGGTCACCGCCTTCAGGCTTTGGGCATTGTGGTCGAAGCCACCGAAAGGCTTCATGGCACCGTTCAGCGCCTCCTCCCCCGCATGGCCGAAGGGCGGGTGGCCGAGGTCGTGCGCAAGTGCCAGGGCCTCCGACAAATCCTCGTCCAGCCGCAGCCGGCGGGCGATCGCGCGCGCGATCTGCGCGACTTCCAGGCTATGGGTCAGCCGGGTGCGGAAGGCGTCGCCCTCGTGGTAGATGAAGACCTGCGTCTTGTACTGCAACCGCCGGAAGGCGGTGCTGTGGATGATGCGGTCGCGGTCGCGCGCATAGGGGCTGCGGGACAGGTCCGCGGCTTCGGCATGCAGCCGCCCGCGGCTTTGATCGGGACGGACGGCCCAGGGGGCGAGTTGGGCCAGGCCCGAGGATGGAGGCATCGGCGCGAGGGTGCCAGCACCCGGCATGGTCCGGCAATGCGGGCTGGCCCTTTGATCGGCAGCGGCCAGGCCCTATGTTTGGCGGTGAAGGAGATCATCGCATGTCTGACGGCCCCACCCCCGCCGCCGCGGTGTTCCGCGCCACCCCCCGCGCCGTCGCCGAGGTCGCGGCGATCGCCGCCCGCGAAGGCAAGCCGTCCGCCCGGCTGCGCGTAGCGGTCGAGGCCGGGGGCTGTTCCGGCTTCCAATACCGCTTTGCCCTCGACGAAGCCGCACCGGCTGCCGACGACCTGCTGGTCGATGGCCGTGTCGTGGTCGATCCGGTGTCGCTCGACCTGCTGGCGGGGTCGGAGCTGGACTGGAACAACGCGCTGATCGGGGCACATTTCGCCATCACCAACCCGCAGGCGACAAGCGGCTGCGGCTGCGGCGCCTCCTTCTCGGTCGGCTGACTGCGACTTGCTTCTCGCCACCTTCAACGTCAATTCCGCGCGCGCCCGGATCGCGCATCTGCGGCGGTTCCTGCAACGACACACCCCCGACGTCGTGGTCTTGCAGGAATTGAAGTGCAAGACCGAGGAGTTCCCGGCCCTCGACCTGCTGGACCTGGGCTACCGCACCCATGCGGTCGGCCAGCCCGGCGGGCGCAACGGCGTCGCGGTGGTCGCACGGGTGCCGTTCGAGGTCATCGCGGAGGCGCTGCCCGGCGAAGCGGACGACACCCATGCGCGATATGTCGAAATCGCCGTCGTTGGGCTGCGGCTCGGCGGTCTCTATCTGCCGAACGGCAATTCGGGCGGCGAGGAGGGCTACGCCTACAAGCTGCGCTGGATGGCGCGGCTGCGCGGCCTGGCGGTCGCACGGCTGGAGGCCGGGCTGCCGCTGGCGTTGCTCGGCGATTTCAACGTCTGCCCGACCGATGCCGATCTTTCACCGGGCGCGCTGAAGCCGACCGATGCGCTGATGCGCCCCGAAACCCGCGCCGCCTGGCGGGCGCTCGTGAACCTCGGGCTGACCGATGCGCTGCGCGCGCTGCATCCGACCGGGGCCCCCTGGACCTATTGGGACTACGGCCCGGCCTTCGAGGCCAATCGCGGCCTGCGGATCGATCACGCGCTGCTGTCGGCCGATCTGGCCGAACGGCTGGTCGGGGCGGAGGTGGACGTCACCGCCCGCGCCGAGGAACAACCCTCCGACCACGCGCCGGTGCTGTTCCGCCTGGTGGACTGAACCGCCCCGACTGAACCCAGGTCAGCAACCTTTGCGGAGAGCCGGCGTTACGCAAGGCAGGTCGCGTGTTTCGCGCGTCCGGTCCTTTCGGAGTTTCCCATGACCGACATTCATCTTCCCCGCCGCGTCCTGCTTGGTGCTGGCGCAGCCCTGCTTGCCAGCCCTGCCATCCTGCGCGCGCAAACCGCGCCCCGCGATCTCGCGACCACGCTGGCCGGCACCGAAGATATCGCGCGCTTCGCCCAGATCGCCGAGCGTGCGGGCATGGGCGACAAGCTGCGCGGCGTGCAGCCCTTGACCGTCTTTGCCCCGACCGCGGCCGCCTGGCAGGCCGTGCCGACCCCGTTGATGCAGGATCTGCTGGGTTCCGGCACATCGGGGGGCAGGTCGAGCACGGCCGATCCTGTGCGCATCATGGCGCTGGTCGGTATCCACATGGTCGAGGGCACGCACACGGCCGCCAGCCTGAAGGATCGTGTGCAGGACATGCGCACTTTGAACGGCGGCCTGGTGCGGCTGGACGGCCGTGCGGTGCCGCCGACCATCGTTGTCACCGCGCCCGAGGGCGGCCCGCGCGGCAACAATCAGACCGGCGTCGGCGGCTTCAACGTGCAGCCCCCGGCGAAGATCGTCCGCGCCGACATCCTCTGCGCGAACGGCATGATCCACGTGATCGACGGCGTGCTGCTTCCGTAAAGCGGCGCGGATATGGGCTCGGGCTGGCGCTTCGGCGTCAGCCCGGCAGGTCGAGCACGTTCTTGGCGATGATGTTCCGCTGGATTTCGTTGCTGCCACCGTAGATCGTGGTCGGGCGGGCGTTGATGAAGATGCCGGCCGGATGCAGGTCGCGGTTGCCGTCCATGGGCTCCAGCAAGCCCGCGTTCTCGCCGGCGACTTCCAGCAGGGCATCGGTGATGCGCTGGAACAGTTCCGACTGGATCACCTTCAGCATCGATACATCGGGCGGCAGGCCTTCGCCGCGGCGCAGGCATTCGACGTAGGTCTCATACAGCGCCTTCAGATCCTCCAGGTCCAGCCAGAGGCGCGCGAAATTGTCCTGGAATCCGGCCTCGTCGGCCACACCCATCCGATCGGCCAACTGGCGCAGGCGTTGCAGCGCATAGGCCGATTGCTTGGGCGACCCGAGGTGTAT
>JBBRWI010000220.1:0-6257 GCA_038249305.1 Acetobacterales bacterium | reverse complement strand
TGCGCGCTACCTGTCGGGGCTGCTGCTGGGCATCGGACTGGGGGTCTGGTGGTGTGCGGCGGACCTGGACAGGCGCAGGACGGTTTTTGCCGTGCTTTGCGCGGTGGTGGTGGTCGGCGGGGTGGCGCGGCTGGCCGGACTGGCGCAAGGCCTGCCGCCGCTGCCGCATCTCCTGGCCTTGGTGATGGAACTGGGTGTGACGCCGGCGCTTTGGGCCTGGTCGCAGCGGCGGCGAGGGCCGAACTGACGCTTGTCGCGACAGCCGCGGCTATTTCATCGACAAAATTGGCCGCGATAAGCCGATGCCGATAACCCGCCGGCCAGTCATGCGCCCGCCATCGCCCGGCCCCCGACGTCTGTTGCCTGGGCGGCGCCCACGCCGGGATCAGCTTCAAAATCGCCTCGTGACCATGGCCTGGAACCTGAAGCGGCTGTTCGTCCTGGCGCGCGCCAATTGAGCCTCGATCGGGGTTATTCGTGCCCAAATCGGCCCCGGCCCCGCGCTGGTGCCGCGCTTGCGCCGCCAAAATCCGGTTGATCAGCCATCGCGACCGACACAAGCCGATCCAGGGTCTTCAGGGGCCATGATTTCAGCCAGAATACCCAGAACCGCATGACATCCCAATCCGACAGGCTGCTAAAGCACGAGATCGATCCACTTGGATCGATCGTGCTCTATTGCCGCCAGCTGCTTATGCGGCGGCGCGCCCAACGGTATCTGGCGTGCGCTGGAGATCGCCGCCCGGAACGGCAACAAGGCCAGGTTCATGGCCAATGGCGTGCTGGCCGAATTCTGGCAACACCCCGTTTTTCGGCAACCCGCTATTCAGGCCAAGCCGCGGATCGCGGGAAGGTGCCGGCCTGACCTGCCTGGGTGTGATGACATGCGCGGCGATCCCGATCTAACATGTCATGATAGATGCGAAGGATATACGATGGCGGGCGGAAACAAGGCGGGTCGTTCAAACAATCTTTTCTCGATTGACCACAACGCTGTTCTTGCGACGTTGCGTGAGGCGAACACAATCCTTTTGCGTAGGGTGGAACTGCTCGCCGCAGCGCTGGAACGCATGCCGGGCTTACTGGCCGATGCCCAGACCATCGAGAAGGTCAGGACCCACCGGAAGCAGGTTGCCGAGGCGCGTTCCGAAGTCAAGTCGGCCCGCTTGGCCGATGGCAAGCCCTTCCGCGAAGCGAGCAAGGTGGTCAATGACTTCTTTGCCGAGATCGAGACCCGCCTGGCAGAGACCGAGGTGGAGGTCGGCCGCCGGCTCACCACCTCCGCCCTGCGCCACGAAGCGGCCCGCGCCGCGCCGACCGACGGGGTTCCCCCCACGATCGGCCACACCTTCGATGGCACCCCAGTGGTGGCGTACTCGCCCGGCAACGTCACGCGAGAGGCGCCGCCGGGCATTACCCTGCTTTGGGAGGTCGAAGGGGTGGATCGCTCCGCCATCGACTACGCCGCCCTCGGTCCCGTCTTTACTGATGCCATGGTCCTGGCAGCGTGCAAGAAGCACTTGGCGGCTCATGGTCGGCATACGATGCCGGGCGTCGTCTGTCGGCAGGTTGCCGAACGCTGACTCTGGCCCCGAATGCGCGGCAGAACGGGCCGCATGTTACGGGACACCCGCGCACGGAGGCGCCTCGCCATGTCGCAAGCCGAAAACTTCTTCTGCCTCGCCGATGAAACCCAGGGCATCCCCCCCGACCTTGGCCCCTGCGTGACCACGCGGGTGTTTCCGGGCGACCAGGCCATTCTCTCGGTCGTCACCCTCGCGCCCCATGCCGAAGGGGCCATCCACAGCCACGCGGAGGAACAATGGGGCGTCATGCTGGGAGGCAGCGGCGTACGCACCCAGGGCCGCGAGGCGTTCGCGGTCAAGATCGGCGACTTCTGGCGTTCGCCCTGCGATGTGATGCACGGGCTGCGCGCGAAGCCCGATGGCTGCAAGCTGCTCGACGTCTTCGCACCCCCGCGCGCCGCCTATCGCGTCGCGGGCCAGGGCTTTGCGACCGGCTGATCGCCCCCATGCCCGAAGACATGTCAAAGGTCCGCTTCGTCGCCAAGAACATGCGGCTCGACCTGCGGCTGATCGCCGAGATGATTCCGACCGATGCGCGGGTGCTCGACATCGGTTGCGGCGACGGCGCGCTGATCGACCATCTGCAGCGCGAAAAGGGCGCCGATGCCCGCGGCATCGAAATCGACATGGCCGAGGCCACCCGCGCCGTGGCGCACGGCCTGGCGGTGATCCACGGCGATGCGGACCAGGACCTGGCCTTCTACCCCGACCAGGCTTTCGACTACGTGGTGCTGTCGCGCACCTTGCAGGCGGTGGAGCGCCCGCGGGAGGTGCTGCGCCAGATGCTGCGCATCGGGCGACACGCCATCGTGTCATTCCCGAATTTCGGCCATTGGCTGTTACGCTGGCAGATGCTCGTGCGCGGGCGGATGCCGATGACCGGCACCTGGAACCGCGCCTGGCACGAAACGCCAAACATCCACCCCTGCACGATTCAGGATTTTTTCGATCTCTGCGCGCTGGAGGGCTATGTCGTGGAACGCTGGCTCGCGGTGGACGAGCGCGGGTTGAAGGCACCTTGGAAACGCAGCGTGAGAATGGCCAATCTGTTTGGCGAGCAGGCGCTGTTCCAGTTGCGCCGGGGCTGATTCAAGCTGCCATCTTACGCTGCTCAAGCGTATCGGCCAGGGTGAGGGCTGCCTCGGCGACCAGCCCGGCAGCTTCCTCGGCCCCGAGGTCAAGGCAGGCGGCCTCCACATGCGCCAGCAACCGCAGCAGGCTGCCGACGTCGCGGCGGGCTTCCTCGGCCCAAAGAACGGCGGCGATAGGCGTGTTCATGGCAGCAAGTCCGTTCATCACATCTGCGTGTAGCATTCCACCAAGCGGGGCGCCATTGCAATTCTTCAACCCCTGCGTGTGCCCTGCTACCAGCGCCGGGCCGGGCCGCAGTCCAGGTGGATGAAGCCGTCGCGCCGATACAGCCCCACGCCGCCCAACTGCATCTCCCCGGCCAGCCGCGCCATGCCCAAGGGATTGTGTCCCGGCAGCCGGCAATCGGCAGCCATCCCCGACATGTGCAGCGAGACCCGCGACACCCTGCGCGACTGGCGCGCCCGGGCGGCGTTGGTCTCCGGCGCGCGATAGGCGCTGATCACGTCAAAGGCCTCCGATGCGCCCATGCGGGTGGCCACGGTGAACAGCAAGTCGAACAGGCGGGGGTCCATCACCTCCACCTCGTCGGTGGTGACGTCGCGCATAAGCCAGTTCAGCCGGGCGAGCTCGTCGCCGATATAGCGGTCGTCGCGGAAATAGGTCGCCTCAACCGTTTCCTGGCTTTGCATGCGGCGGATGCGGACGGTGCGGCGGCCGGGCGGCACCAGCTCGGCCAGCGCCGCCCCGGCCGGGCGCGGCACCGCGCCGCAGGCTAGCAGGGCCAGGCCGCCGACCAGGGCGCCACGCCGGCCCAGGCCCGGGGTGGGCGCGATCACCTCGCCATCCGTCGCAGTGCAGCAGGGGCAGGGGCTGTGGGGGCGGCGGCCGAACCACATCGCCCTCAACTCCGCGCCGCGATCCGAAGCCCCGGCGGGGCCAGCAGCGCGGCGTAACCCTGGTCGAGACCATAGATATCCGGCCGGATCCGCACCCGCCCGTCCTCGACCATCACCGTCTGGTAATGCAGCCGCACCGGGATCGTGCGCCGCACGCTGACGGAAGAGGTGGTACGGCTCTCGATTGCCCGCACCGCCCGCGCCCGATCCCAGCCCGAGGTGCCTTCCAACGTGACATCCAGCAGATCCATCGGCCGTCCCAGCCGGATGCAGCCCGAGGAAAAGGCGCGGTCCGGCCGACGGAACAGGTGCCGGTCCGGCGTGTCGTGCATGAAGATGTCGTCGCGGTTCGGCATGGTGAACTTGATCCGCCCCAACGCGCTGAGATCCCCCGCATCCTGCCGCACGACATAGGGGAAGCGGTCGGGGTTCACCCGCGCCCATTCGACCGTGGTCGGATCGACCTCGGTCATCTGGCCATCGACCGACTGGTAGAAACGGTACCCCCGCCCCTGCACCGCGACGGGATCGCGCCGCAGGCGGGGCAGCAGGTCTTCCTTGGCATTACGCGCCGGCACGCCCCACGGCGGGTTGAACTGCAAGGCCGTCAGCGTCACCCGCAGCATGGGCGTCGCGCGATCGGGGTGGCCGACAATGACGCCCATCTCCAGGGTGACCTGCCCGGCCTCGATCATTTGCAGGCGGAAATCGGGGACATTCACCTCGATCCGGCGCTCCGGCCCCGGCAGGGCGGCGGCGCGCCGGGTGTCGAGCGCGGTCAGGACCTGGTTTACCCGCCACTCCGCCGGGCGGTTCAGCGCGGTCTGGCTGATCCGGCCGACGCGGCCATCCACCTCGAACCCATTGGCCTGCTGCCAGCGGCGCACTGCCGCGAGCAGGGCGGGGCCATAGGTCGCCCCTTCATCCCTGCTGGCCGCCAGCTCGGGATCGGTGGCGACAAGCCGCGCCCGCAGTGCCGGGATGCGGGCCGCATCGGTGCTGCCCGGTTCGATCGTGTTCACCCCGCCCGGGATTGGCGCCCAGCCGCCATGCGCGACCACACCGCGGGCTTCGGCCAGTGCGATCCGCAGCGGCACCGCACCGGGCGTGGCCAGGGCCGCGCGTTCGATGACCTCGGCCGGTTCAGCGGCGGTGGTCAGTTGCTGCATCCAGGGGGCGAGCGGCACGAGGTTCGTCTCGCGCGCGAGGTCCGGCCGCCCCGCCGGCATGCTGTGCACGCGGCCGTGCATTAGCTCCGTGGTCGCGGCGACGGCAGCGCGGAAAATCGCGGAATCGGTCGCATCCGGCGGGATTTCATAAGCGCGCGGGTCCAGCCCGTCGGCATCCAGGGCGCGCAACCGGGCGGCCAGGCGCTGCATCGCCTCGGGCGAAGCGGCCTGGGCATGCCCGGCGCGAGGGGTAAGGGCGGGGGCGGCTGCCAGCAGCAGCAGGGCATCACGACGTCGCATGCGGAATTGTCTAGCGGCACGCGGCGTTCGAGGCCAGCGCGCAGTTAAACCACCCTTGACCTTGGCCCTGACAGACGCGGAGCATCCTCTCCTTCGGGAGCACCGCCCATGGACCAGATCATCGCAAGCCGCCGCAACAGCGACCTCGCGACCGCCCTCGAAACGGTGCTGCTTGGCGCGCGGGAGGCCTATGCCGCCGCCCGCCCCGCCTCGGCCGCGTTGCATGCGCGGGCGCGTGCCGTGCTGCCGGGGGGCAATACTCGCAGCGTGCTGTTTTGGCAGCCCTTCCCGACGGCGATGGCCAGCGGCGCGGGCTGCATGCTGCGGGATGTGGACGGGCACGATTACCTCGATCTTTGCGGCGAATACTCGGCCGGGCTGTTCGGCCATTCCCACCCGGCGATCCTGGCGGCGGTGCGCGGCGCGCTCGACGGCGGGCTGAACCTGACCGGGGTCGGGGCGAACGAGGTCAGCCTCGCCGCCCTGCTCTGCGCCCGATTTGCGGCGCTGGAGCGGGTGCGCTTCACCAACAGCGGCACCGAGGCCAATCTGATGGCGCTGACCGCCGCCCGGGCCGCCACCGGCCGCGCGGGCGTGCTGGCCTTCCACGGCGGCTACCACGGCGGCGTGCTGACCTTTCCGGCCGGCGCGCCGATGCAGGCCGTGAACCTGCCCTTGCCGATCACCTTGGCCGATTACAACGACGGGCCGGGCGCGGCGGCGGTCCTGGAACAGGGCCAGATCGGCGCGGTGATCGTCGAGCCGATGCTGGGCGCCGGCGGCTGCATCCCCGCGACGCCCGCATTCCTGGCAACGCTGCGCGCGGCCTGCGACGCCAGCGGCGCGGTGCTGATCTTCGACGAGGTGATGACCAGCCGGCACCACGCCGGTGGTTTGCAGGCGCGCCTCGGCGTCGCGCCCGACCTGATGACCTTGGGCAAATACGTCGCTGGCGGCATGTCCTTCGGAGCCTTCGGTGGCAGCGCCGCAATCATGGATCAGTTCGACGGCCACCGCCCGGGCGCGCTGCCGCATGCCGGCACCTTCAACAACAACGTGCTCAGCATGGCGGCCGGCCTGGTCGCGATGGGGGAGGTGTTTTCCCCCGCCGCTGCCGACGCGCTCTGGGCGCGTGGCGAAGATTTGCGGGCGCGGCTGAACGACGTGGCGCGCGCGGCCGGGGTCGCGGTGACCGTGACCGGCGCCGGCAGCAT
>JBBRWI010000219.1:0-6310 GCA_038249305.1 Acetobacterales bacterium | reverse complement strand
CCCCATCACGCATTTGATGGTGACGGATTTGCCGGAGCCGGAGCCGCCCAGCACCACCATGCCGTGGCCGGCGCGGACATCCAGGTCCACGCCATCCAGCACCTGCTTGGCGCCAAACGCCTTCTTCACGCCGCGCAGGCGGATTTTTGGCGTCTCGCTCATCGTGAAAAGAACAACTCGGTCAGCACATAGTCCAGCGCCAGGATCAGGATGGAGGAGGAGACCACGGCCGAGGTCGTCGCCTGGCCCACGCCCTGCGCGCCACCCTTACTCTGGTAGCCGTGCCAGCAGCCCATCAGCGCCACCACGAAGCCGAAGACCGCCGCCTTCACCAGCCCCGAGACGACATCCATCGTCTTCAGCGCATCCATGGTCGAAACGAGATAGGCCGCCGAACCAAACCCCAGTTTCGCGGTGGCGATCAGCCAGCCGCCCATCACCCCGAGGATATCCGCCACCACCACCAGCAGCGGCAATGCCAGTGTCGCCGCGATCAGCCGCGGCGCCACCAGATACTTCATCGGATCGGTGGACAGCGTGGTCAGCGCATCGATCTGGTCGGTCACGCGCATGGTGCCGATTTCGGCGGCGAAACTCGCCCCGATCCGCCCCGCCACCATCAACCCCGCCAGCACCGGGCCGAGTTCGCGGGTGATCGACAGGACCACCACGGTCGCAACCGCCCCCTCGGCATTGAAGCGGGCAAACCCGGTGTAGGATTGCAACGCCAGCACCATGCCGGTGAAGACCGCCGTCAGCGCCACCACGGGCAGCGAGAAATAGGCGATCTCGACAAAGGCCCGCCAGAGCAGCCGCCCATAGATCGGCGGCCGCACGCCATGCGCGAGCCCCGAGCCCGCAAAAATGGCGACCGCCCCGGCATAGCGGCACGCGCCGAGCAAGCCCCGCCCGATGGCGGCCAGCACATCCAGGGGGTTCGGCACTACGCGATCCAACGCCGATGATACCGCTTGCCCAAGCCCGTCAGCATCTCATACCCGATCGTGCCGCCGGCCAGGCCCAGGTCATCGGCGGTTACGCCCGGCCCGATCAGCACCAGGCTGTCGCCAGGGGCTGGCGGCGGCGCGTCGGTCACATCGAACGTCAACAGATCCATCGAGACGCGGCCCACCATTGGCACCCGGACGCCGGCCAGCATGGCCCAGCCTTGCCCTGAGAGGCTCCGCAGATACCCGTCCGCATACCCGGCGGCAACGGTCGCAATCCGGCTGTCACGTTTCGCAACCCAGGTCGCACCATAGCCGACGGTGGCGCCGGCCGGGATCTCGCGCAGTTGCAGGATGGGCGCGGTCAGCGTCACCACCGGCCGCATGGGATTGGGCCGGCCCGGCGTCGGGTTCAGCCCATAAAGGGCGGCCCCGGGCCGCGCGAGGTCCGACGCATAGCCCGGTCCCAGGAACATCGCCGAGGAGGCAGCGAGGCTGCGTGCAACACCGGGAAAGGCCGCGGCGGCGAAGCGGTCGCGCTGGATGGGGTTCAGCGGATGCGCCGGATCATCGGCGCAGGCCATGTGCGTCATGACATAGCGCAGGTCGATCCCCGCCAGCAGGCCGCGGTCATCGGCCAGGCGCTGCTGCTCGGCCGGTGGCAGGCCCAGCCGCGCCATGCCGGTATCAAGGTTCAGCAACGCCGGCCGCCCCAGCCCCGCCCAGGCGCGCACATCGCCCAGGCTGTTCAGCACCGGCCAGACATCGCAGCCCAGGCCGGGCGCAAAGCCGTTCAGCGCGGCGATCATCGGCCCGGGGCCGAGGGTGTCGCGCAGGGCAATCCCCTCCGCCTTGTGCGCCACGAAGAAATGCGCGCAGCCGGCGCCCCGCAGCGCGGGGGCGATCGCCGCGGCGCCGAGGCCATAGGCATCGGCCTTCAGCACCGCCGCCACCGCCTGGCCAGGCTGCAACCCGCCCAGAAGCCGCCAGTTGGCGACGATGGCGCCCAGCGAGATGGTCAGGACCCCGGGCGCCCCCACCCGCTAGTACTGGTCCTGATCATGCGTCACATCGAGGTCGCCGAAGCGGGTGAACTCCGCCTCGAAGAACAGGTCGATCTTGCCGGTCGGCCCGTGCCGCTGCTTGCCCAGGTGCAATTCGGCGCGGTTGTGCACCTTGGACATGTCTTCCTTCCACTTGTCGTGGGCAACGTGGAACTTCTCATGGTCGGGGAAGTTCATTTCCTTCGGCTCTTTCTGCGACAGGTAGTAGTCGTCGCGGTACACGAACATCACCACGTCGGCGTCCTGTTCGATCGAACCCGATTCACGCAGGTCCGACAGTTGCGGGCGCTTGTCCTCACGCGACTCCACCTGGCGCGAAAGCTGCGACAGGGCGAGGACAGGGACCTTCAACTCCTTGGCGATGGCCTTCAGCGCCTGGGTGATCTGGCTGATTTCCTGCACGCGATTCTCCGGCCGGGTGCCGGCCGCGGGGCGCATCAGTTGCAGGTAATCGACCACGATCAGGTCGAGCCCCTTTTGCCGCTGCAACCGGCGGCAGCGGGTGCGCATCGCGCTGATGGTGATGGCCGGCGTGTCGTCGATGTAGATCGGCAGCGCCGCGAGATCGCGGCTGGCGGCAACGAAGCGGTCGAAATCCGATTGCTCCACCTCGCCCCGCCGGATGCGGTCGCCGGAGATGCGGGCTTCTTCCGACAGCAGGCGGGTGGCCAACTGGTCGGCGCTCATTTCCAGCGAGAACAGCGCGACACCCGCCTTGGGCACCGCGGTCGGCCCGCCCTTTTCCCGGGCTTCCCGCAGCAGCGACTTGGCCGCGCCGAAGGCGATCTTGGTCGCCAGCGCGGTCTTGCCCATGCCGGGGCGGCCGGCAAGGATCAGCAGGTCCGACGGGTGCAGCCCGCCCATCTTGCGATCCAGGTCGCGCAACCCGGTCGCCAGGCCCGACACGCCTTCGCCGCGCGTAAAGGCCGTCGCGGCGACTTCTACCGCCTGCGCCAGCGCCCGTTCGAACGCCATGAAGCCGCCGCCGGTGGAGGAATCCTTGCCGATGTCGAACAGCGCCTGTTCGGCGGCTTCCACCTGGTCTTGCGCGATCAGCCCCTCGGCGTCGCCAAAGGCACGGTTGACCACGGTTTCACCCAGGTCGATCAACTGCCGCCGCAGCCAGGCGTCGTGCACGACCCGGCCGTATTCGCCGGCGTTGATCACGCCGACGGTGGCGGAGAGGAGTTGCGCCAGATAGGCCGCACCGCCCACTTCATCCAGCAGCCCGGAATGTTCGAATTGCGCGCGCAGCGTCACGCCATCGGCCAGTTGCCCGGCTTCCAGGCGGCGCTGGATGGCGTTGTAGATCACGCCATGCACGGGGTCGGCGAAATGCTCGGCCGAGAGGAATTCCGAGACCCGTTCATAGGCCTTGTTGTTCGCCAGCAGCGCCCCGAGCAGGGCCTGTTCGGCCGCCATGTTCTGGGGGGGAAGGCGGGGCGGCAGGCCCGAAGTCGGTAGGGAATCCATCCAGGCACCATAGCCCATCCGGGACGCCGGCGGGGCTGTGCGAACCGGGGATAACGGGGACAAGACATGCGCCGGGGGGCGAAGGCCCCCCGGGATGGGCGTTATTCGCTGGCGGCGCCGAGTTCGGCCAGCTCGGCGGCCAGTTCGGCCTCCAGGCTCGCTTCCTCGGCGGCGTCGGCGGCCTTGAGGTCCTCGCCGCGTGCCTGCTTTTCCGCCTGTTCCAGGCTGCGGGCGATGTTCACGATCACCGGCAGGTGGACTTCGGGGTGCAGTTCGACGCGAACCGTGTGCAGCCCGACCGTCTTGATCGGCTGTTCCAAGAGCACCTGGGCGCGGTTGACCGTAAGGCCCCCGGCCGTCGCGGCCTCGGCGATGTCGCGCGGGCTGACCGAGCCGTAGAGCCCGCCGCTTTCACCCGCCTGGCGGATGATCGTGACGGTCAGGCCGGAGACGCGCTCGGCGACCCGTTCGGCCTCCTCGCGGCGCTTGAGGTTCTGCGCTTCCAACTGGGAGCGCTGTTCGGCGAACTTGGCCATGTTATCGCGGTTCGCACGAATGGCCTTGCCCTGCGGCAGCAGGAAGTTGCGCGCATAGCCGGGACGCACCTTCACGGTTTCGCCCATCTGGCCAAGCTTTTCGACACGTTGCATGAGGATCAGGTCGATCATCGGGATATCCCCTTTTGGTCCAACAGGTTGTCAGGTCGTCCCGCGCGGGGCCCGCGCGGAAAAATGGTCGAACAGCGCAACGCCCACCAGGAAGGCGGCGCTCGGCACGCTGAACAGCACGAGCGCCATATAGGAAGCGCCCAGGATGAAAGGCCGGCCGGCGCGCCCGCGCGTGCGGGTGTGGACCACGGCCAGGCCCCGGAACAGCAGCGGCAGCATCAGCACGACGAACAGCGACAGCGTGGTTCCGCCGAATTCGTCCAGCGCCGCGATGACCAGCGCCACGGCCGGGATCACCGGATAAAGCCGTGGCAGGCGGGCTTCCGACCAGATCGGGCTGGGCGCGAGCGCGAGGCCACGCTTGGCCAGGAAACCCTGCGCGCCGAGGCCGTTGACCAGAAGCGCGAAGGCCAGCCAGAAGCCGACCGCCGCCGCCTTGATCCGCACGATGTCGGCGACCATCGAATCGCCCGTCGGCAGGCCCATGCGGTCCAGCCCGGTCTTGACGATCGCCGTCAGCACCGATTCCAGCCCGCCGTCACCGGCCAGCAGCAGCGCCGCCAGCACGATCAGCGCGGCCGGATAGATGCCGAGGATGGCCAGCGGCAGCGACCCGTCCAGCCGCCCGCCGCGCAGGCCAACCCCCACCACGATCACCGCCGGCAGCGCGAAGGCCGCGAAGTGTATGGCGAAGGGGATGACGCCGCCGATCGCGAGCAGCCCGAGCGAGGCTACGGCCGCGGCCGCGAGCATGCACGGCAGCCCGAAACCGAGCCCCGCCATGAACAGCGGCAGCGGCGCCAGCCACAACAGCCCCGGCCCGAGCGGCAGGCCGCGGAGGGCCCAGAGTGCCAGCGCCGCCGACAACAATCCCGCCGCACCGGCGGCAAGCCAGCGCGGGTCGGCCATGAAGCCGCCCTTGGAAGGGGTCGCCACGCTTGACATGCCTCCTGATCCGTAAGCCCGGCGTATCAGTCCGCGATCACATACGGCAGCAGGGCGAGGAACCGCGCACGCTTGATGGCGTTGGCGAGTTCACGCTGCTTCTTGCCGGAGACCGCGGTGATGCGCGACGGTACGATCTTGCCGCGCTCGGACAGGAAGCGCGACAGCAGGCGCACGTCCTTGTAGTCGATCTTCGGCGCGTTCGGGCCGCTGAACGGGCAGGACTTGCGGCGGCGGTAGAAAGGCCGGCGGGCGCCAACGGCGGCGCGGCGGCCGGCGGGGTTCGATTCTTCGGACATGGCTTATTCCTCCCCGACCCGGCCGCGGTATTCGGGCAGGCCGTCCTCGCCTTCGTCGCGCCCACGGGCGCGGAATTCCTCGCGGTCGTCGCGTTCGCGACCACGGCCGCTGCCGAACCGGCCGGCCGGGCGGGGGCCGCGGAAGCCGCGATCACGCTCACGGTCATCGGCGCGCTTGGCGAGGATCGCCGAGGGCGCTTCCTCGATCGCTTCGACGCGGAGCGTCATGTGCCGCAGCACGTCCTCGTTGAGGCCGAACTGGCGCGCGATCTCCTTTTCCGCAACGGGCGGGCATTCGATGCCGAGGAGCATGTAATGCGCCTTGCGGTTCTTCTTGACGCGGTAGGCGAGGCCGCGAAGGCCCCAGTATTCCCGCTTCTTGATGGAACCGCCCGCGTCGGTGGCGATGGTCGCGACCTGGTCGGCGATGGTTTCGACCTGCGCTTGTGTCAGGTCATTGCGTGCGATGAACACGCTTTCGTACAACGGCACCGGTTATCCCTTCGGCTGGCTCAGCCCGTGCGACGACCGGCGGGATGCCGGTGGCCGATAAACAGGCATAGCCGGGCGCGATGCCACGCACCCGGCAGGGGAGGCGGCTTTGAGCATTTTTGCAGGGCCAAGGGAAGGGGGTTTATGCGGGCGTCACATTGACACAACCTCCCCCCCCCGTTAGGCGCCCGCCCCACACGAACAGCCAGAAGAAGCGCCGCCAGCATGGCCCTTGCCTTTGTTTTTCCCGGTCAGGGCAGCCAGGCCCCCGGCATGGGCCGCGACCTCGCCGCCGCGTTTGCTGCCGCGCGGGAGGTTTTTGGCATCGTGGACGAGACGCTGAAGCAGCATCTCTCCCGCCTGATGTTCGAAGGCCAGCCCGAGGACCTCACCCTGACCGCCAATGCCCAGCCCGCACTGAT
>JBBRWI010000218.1:0-6342 GCA_038249305.1 Acetobacterales bacterium | reverse complement strand
GTATCCACCAGCAGCAGTGCCGGGTGGCCGGCCGCATCCATGGCGCGGCGGACCTCATCGACGCGGCTGGTGGCCCCCGTGCTGGTCTCGTTATGGACGACGCAGACCGCCTTGATGGCATGGGCGGTGTCGGCGCGCAGCCGGGCTTCGATGCCCGGCACATCGGCGCCACGACGCCAGTCGGTGCGCAGCAGTTCGGACACGATGCCGAGGCGCCCGGCCATCTCCTCCCACAGATGCGCGAACCAGCCGGTTTCGCACATCAGCACCCGATCGCCGGGCGACAGCGTATTGACCAGCGCCGCTTCCCAGGCCCCGGTGCCGCTGGCGGGGAAGATGATGACCGGCTGGGTGGTGCCGAAAACCGGACGGACCTTGGCCAGGATGCGCGCCCCCAAAACGCCGAAATCGGCGCCCCGATGGTCCATCGTCGGATTGTCCATCGCCCGCAGCACGCGATCCGGCACGTTGGTCGGCCCGGGGATCTGCAGGAAGTGGCGCCCCGCCGTGGGCTTTTGCTGGAAATAGGCCATGGATCGTCTCCGGTGTCGGGCCGCTTCTAGGGCGGCCTTCGCGCCGCGGCCAATGAGTTCGCCCGCTGCAAACAATGAGCATGACTGATGCGACATTACGGCGCGAGGCGGCTAGGCTGCATGCCATGAACGCCATCACCCAATCCCGCGTCACCCCCGGAGACCCTCGCCTGGCCGCCCGGCTGAAACGGGACACCGAGGCCGAGGTTCTGTTCGGCGCCGGCGACCGCGGCCGCTACAGCACCGATGCCAGCATCTACCAGATGGCGCCGATCGGCGTCGTTGTGCCGCGGAGCATCGCCGATGTCGAAGCCGCCATGGCGATCGCGCGGGAGGAGGGCGTGCCCATCCTGCCGCGCGGCGGCGGCACCAGCCAATGCGGCCAGACGGTCAACCACGCCCTGGTGATCGACTGTACCAAATACCTGCGCGACGTGATCGCGGTGGAAGGCGACCGCGCCACCGTGCAGCCGGGCATCACCCTCGGCGCGCTGAACGCGGCGCTGAAGCCAAGCGGGCAATTCTTCCCGGTCGATCCCTCAACCTGGCAGCGTTGCACCATCGGCGGCATGGCGGCGAATAATTCCTGCGGCAGCAAGTCGATCCGCTACGGGCTGATGGCCGACAATGTCACCGCCATCGACGCGATCCTGGCCGACGGCAGCGCCGCGCGCTTCGACGAAAACGGGCCGCGCGGCGATCTGGCCGATCGGCTCTTTGCCCTGGGTGCGGCCGAAGCCGGCGAAATCGCGCAGCGCTTCCCAAAACAATTGCGGCGGGTCGGCGGCTACAATCTGGATGTGCTGGCAGCGCGCGGCAATCTGGCGCGGCTGTTGGTTGGCAGCGAAGGCACGCTGGCCTTCTCGGCGGCGCTGGAACTGCGACTCTGGCCGATCAAGCCGCGCAAGGTCCTGGGGATCTGCCAGTTCCCGACCTTTCGGGCCGCGATGGATGCGGCGAGGCACCTCGTGACACTCGATCCCGAAGCGGTGGAGCTCGTGGACCGCACCATGATCGACCTTGGCCGGTCCATCGCGATGTACCGCCACACCATCGACCGCATCGTGATCGGCGAGCCCGACAGCATCCTGATCGTCGAATTCCATGGGCATGAGGACGGCCCGCTGCTGCAAAAGCTCGCGCTGCTGGACGAGATGATGGCCGACCTCGGCCTGCCTGGCGCCGTGGTGCGCGCGACCGACCCCGGCTTCCAGGCCGAGATCGCCGAGGTACGCGAAGCCGGCCTCAACATCATGATGAGCATGAAGGGCGACGGCAAACCCGTCTCGTTCATCGAGGATTGCGCCGTCGATCTCGACGACCTCGGCGACTACACCGAACGGCTGAACGATGTGTTTGCCAGGCACGGCACCAAGGGCACCTGGTATGCGCATGCCTCGGTCGGCTGCCTGCACGTGCGGCCGGTGCTGAACATGAAAAACCCGGCTGACGTCCGCATCATGCGCGCGGTGGCGGAAGAGTGTTTTGCTCTGGTGCGCGCCTACAAGGGCAGCCATAGCGGCGAACACGGCGACGGCATCCTCCGCAGCGAGTTCCACGCAAGCATGTTCGGGCCGCGAATCGTGGCCGCCTTCGACCAGGTCAAGGACGCCTTCGACCCGACCGGGCTACTGAACCCCGGCAAGATCGTGCGCGCGCCGCGCATGGATGATCGCAGCCTGTTCCGCTACGGCCCCGACTACGCGGTGGATAGCAACGTGAAGCCCGGCCTGGACTGGTCCGCCCATCCCGGCGGCCTGCTGGGCGCGGTCGAGATGTGCAACAACAACGGCACCTGCCGAAAGTTCGATGCCGGCAGCATGTGCCCTTCCTACCGTGCGACGCGGGACGAGGCACATCTCACGCGGGGTCGCGCGAATACGCTGCGCCTGGCGATCACCGGGCAACTCGGCCCCGACGCGTTGGCCTCCGACGACGTGGCCGAGGCAATGTCGCTTTGCGTATCCTGCAAGGCCTGCAGGCGCGAATGCCCGACCGGCGTGGACATGGCCAAGATGAAGATCGAGGCGCAGGCCGCCCGCGCCCGCGCCCGGGGCGTGCCGCTGCGCGACCGCGTGGTGGCGCACCTGCCACGCTGGGCGCGTTTCGCCGCCATCGTGCCGGTGCTGGCCAATATCCGCGAATGGCTGCCGGGCGGGCGCTGGCTTGGGGAACGCGCGCTCGGCATCGCCGCCGCCCGGCCGCTGCCGCGCTTCGTCTGGGGCGCCTTCCACGATGCCGAGGCGTCGGGCGATGGGCCGGGCGCCAAGGGGGACGTTCTGCTTCTGGCCGATACCTTCAACCGCTACTACGAGCCGGAAAACCTGCGTGCCGCCCGCCGCGTGCTGCGTGCCGCGGGCTACCGCGCGATCATCGCCCAGGCGCCAACGGGCGCGCGCCCGTTGTGCTGCGGCCGCACCTATCTCGCGGCCGGCATGGTGGACCAGGCGCGGGCCGAGGCGCGGCGCACCCTGGCCGCCCTGGCCCTGCATCCCGGCCTGCCGGTGCTGGGGCTCGAACCTTCCTGCCTGCTGACCCTGCGGGACGAGTTCCCGTCGTTGTTGCCGGGGCCGGAGACGGAAGCCCTCGCGGCGCGTGCCTTCCTGCTGTCCGAATGGCTGGCGACGCAACGCCCCGACATCGCCTTCCGCGCCATGCCCGCGACCGCCCATGTCCATGGCCATTGTCACCAGAAAGCCTTTGGTGCCTTCCCGGCGGCGCTGGCCGCCTTGCAGCGGATTCCGGGGTTGCGGGCGCGTCCGATCACGTCATCCTGCTGCGGCATGGCCGGGGCCTTTGGCTATGCGGCCGAAAAGCAGGTCGTATCCCGCGCCATGGCCGAACTGTCGCTGATCCCTGCTGTGCGCGCCGCCGCCGACGAGGACCTCATCATCGCCGACGGCACATCCTGCCGGCATCAGATCGCCGATCTGACCGGGCGCCAGGCGCTGCATTCGGTGCGCGTGCTGGACGCGGCCCTGCAATGAACGATCTGCTGGATTTCTGGTTCGCGGATGGCCCCGACACTTGGCGGGACCTGTGGTTCCGCCGCGATGATGCCTTCGATGCCGAGCTGCGCGCCCGCTTCGGCACCCTGGCGGCGCCGGATGATTGGGCTGCGACGCCACGCGGCGCGCTGGCACTGTGCCTCGCGCTCGACCAACTGCCGCGCAACCTGCATCGCGGCACGCCCGCCGCCTTCGCCAGCGACGAACGCGCCCGCGCCATCGCAAGCCACGCGGTGCTGGGGCTGCGCTTCGACCTGGCGCTGACCCCGACCGAGCGTCTGTTCCTCTACCTGCCCTTCGAACACAGCGAGGCGATGGCCGACCAGGACCTGTCGGTCGCCCTGTTCGAAGGGTTGCGAGACCTGCCGCTGCACGCCGACCCCATGCGCGGCACTATCATCCATGCCTGGAAGCACCGGGCGGTCATCGAACGTTTTGGGCGCTTTCCCCATCGGAATCAGGCACTTGACCGCCAAAGTACCAACGCCGAGGTGGCCTACCTGGCGCAACCCGGCGCGGGATTCTGACAGTTACGCAAAAATATATTGCGCCGCACAATAACCTGACCCTAACCTTTCACCGGGAAGACTCGCCGCATCACGGCCTTCAGGAAGGAGGTTTTGGATGCGCAGGAGCGCTATTTCGCGTCGTTCGCTTTTCCGGTCGGGAGCAATCCTCGCCGCGCCCATGCTCATCCGCCCGGCACGTGCGATGGAACCGGTAGATGTCGAGTTGGTGCTGGCGGTGGACGTCTCCCGCTCCATCGATCCCGTCGAACAGGAGATGCAGTTCCGCGGCTATGCCGAAGCCTTCCGCGACCCGACCCTCGCGGCCGGGATCGGACGCGGCGCGCTGGGCGCCATCGGCGTCACCCTGTTCACCTGGTCCAATTGGAACATGCAGGAGACGCTGGTCCCCTGGATGCGCATCGGCGATCTGCGCGATGCCCATCGCGTCGCCGATGCGATCGATGCGATTCCGCGCCGCGTCTGGCTCTACACCTCGATCAGCGGCGCGATGGACTACGCCGCCCGACAGTTCGGCCAGGTGTTCGAGGGCACCCGCCAGGTCGTCGACATCTCGGGCGACGGGATGAACAATTCGGGCCGGCCGGTCGCCGAGGCGCGGGAGGCGGCGCTGGCCAAGGGCATCGTGCTGAACGGCCTGGCCGTGCTGGACCGGACCCCGCCGCCGCAGCATGTGGTCGCGATGTCGCCGCCGCTCGACGACTACTACCGCGACGAGGTGATCGGCGGCCCCGGCGCCTTCCTGATGGTGGCCGAGGGGTTCGAGGCATTTGAAACGGCGGTGAAACGCAAGATCGTGCGGGAGGTCGCGGGCCTGCCCGGGGCGGCTGTCGAACGCGCCTTCGCCTGACGGCACGTCACACGACCGACACTGAACCGTCGCACGGGGATCACGCGGCTTTGGCAGAAGGCCATCTGCCATTCAGCAGCAGGACGCCCCATGCCGATCTTGAGACGCCACCTATTGGGCAGCAGCCTTGCCCTCCCGTTCGCTGGGCCAGCGCTGGCCCAGGCCGACACCCGCCCGATCCTGACCGTCGGCGTCGCGGAACTGCCGCCGACCCTGGAACCGGCGCGGGAACTCTCCAACGTCGGCACCCGCGTCACCTATTCGATGTTCGACACGCTGATCCGGCGGGATTTCCTGGGCAGCCCCGACGGCGGCGGTTCCGGGCTGAAGCCCAGCCTCGCCACCGCCTGGACCCGCACCAGCCCGCAGGAACTGGTCCTGACGCTGCGGCCGGGCGTGCGCTTCCACAACGGCGATGTGCTGACCCCGGACGACGTGGTCTTCACCTTCATGTCAAACCGGATGTTCGGCGACCGGCCGCTGATGATCGAGGCGAAGTCGTATTTCTCCACCCTGGCCTCGGTCGAGGCGCTGGACGAAAGCACCGTCCGCTTCCGCACCCGGGTGCCGGATGTGCTGCTGGAACAGCGGCTTGCATCCTGGTGCGGCTGGATCGTCAACAAGCGGGCCTATGAGGAACTGGGCTTTGAGGGGTTCTCCCGCGCGCCGGTCGGCACCGGCCCGTTCAAGCTGCGGACCCTGCAAACCGACCAGCGCATCGTGCTCGACGCGCATGACGCCTATTTCGGCGGCCGCCCCACGGCGCGCGGCGTGGTGTTCCGCCAGATCCCCGAACTCGCCTCTCGGGTCGCGGCGCTGCAGGCGGGCGATGTTGATCTGATCACCAATGTCCCGCCCGACCAGATAACGGTGCTGCGGCGTTCGCCGACGGTCGAGGTGAAGTCGGTCGTGCTGGCCAACGTGCATGTGCTGACCTTCGACGAACGCGGCCCGGTGACGGGCGACCGTCGCGTCCGCCAGGCCCTGGGCCTGGCGCTGGACCGCAAGCTGCTGGTCGATACGTTGTGGGATGGCGCGGCGGTGGTGCCGGAGGGCCACAACTACCCCGAATACGGCGCGATGTTCCTGCAGGGCCGTGGCCTGCGCCACGATCCGGCCGCCGCCCGCCGCCTGCTGCGCGAGGCGAATTATCGCGGTGAGGAAATCGTCTATCGCACCATGCCCAACTACTACACCAACGCGCTGCGGGCGGCGCAGGTCGCGGTCGAGATGTGGCGCGGCGTCGGCATCAACGCGCGCTTGCAGGTGGTGGAGAACTTCACCCAGATGCGCGCCACGGGCCAGCAGATCGGCAACAACTCCAACTCGACCCGGCTGCCCGATCCGCTGGGCTCGATCTGGATTTCCTGGGGCCCGAACAGTTGGTTCCAGACCTCCGGCGCCTTCCGCTCGACCGCGGCCTT
>JBBRWI010000217.1:0-6383 GCA_038249305.1 Acetobacterales bacterium | reverse complement strand
GATTGACCAACGTTTGGTGGTCTGATTCTCTGCCGGCAACGATTCGGGGGAGCGAGACATGACGGGAAGATCGCCGCTTTTGGCAACCGAGGACCAACGCGCGGCACTTTTGGCGCTGTCGTGCTCGCGTGATCGCGGCGAAGCGGACCGTGCCCGCGCTGTGGTGCTGACGCTGGCGGGCTGGACCAGTGCGCGGATTGCCGAGGCCTTTGGCGTGCGGGAAGACACGGTTCGGCTTTGGCGCAGCGAGTTCATGCGTGGCGGGATAGACGCGCTTCGGGCCAGCGTGGCGCCCGGCCCCCCGCCGGTGAAGAGCGAGGCAGCACTGCGCGTGGCCATGCCGCTGCTGGAGCAACCCGTGGCCGACCGGCACAACTGGACACTCCCCCGACTGCGTGTCGAGATCGAAGCGCTGGCGGGCGTGCGCATCAGCCGCTCGCAACTCTCCAAGGCACTGCGTAAAAAAAGTTCCACTGGCGGCGTCCGCGGCACACGCTGAAGGGGCGGCAGAGTGCCGTCGAGGTCGAACGGATCGGCTTGCGTCTGCGGCTGCGCAAGCAGCAGGCCCAAGCCGGCGATATCGTCCTGCTCTATGGTGACGAGAGCGAGGCGCTGACGCATCCCTACCTTGCCCGCGTCTGGGCCAAGGCCGGGGCCGACCTGCGCGTCCCCGCGCCGGGACAGGCGAAGAAGATCGCCATGCTCGGATCGTTTGATCACGTCACACGCCAACTGGTTGTGCACACCAGCCCAACCAAGCGCAGCAGCGATTTCGTGGCCCATCTTGAACAACTGGACCGCCTCTATGGCCCCAAGCCCGGCCAGCCCATCAAGCCGGTGGTCCTGGTCGAGGATAATGGCCCGATCCACACCAGCAAGCTCTCCCTGGCGGCGATCACCGCCCGCGCTCACTGGCTAACGGTCGAGTGGTTGCCCAAATACGCGCCGGAGCTGAACGACATCGAAACCGTCTGGCGTGACCTCAAGGCGCATCATCTCGCGCATCAGACCTTCGCCGACCCCAAAGCACTCGATCACGCAATCCACCGGGCCGTGGACGAGCTAAACCAAAAGCGCACGACGCTTCCGTTGGCCAAGCTGCGAATCCCCGCTTAGGCTCCGCCGATAACCTCCGCGGGAAGCGCCGCATGTCCGTCCCCTCGATCCCCCCACCCCAGCAGCCCCAACCGCCGCCGGTCTGGCAGGCCCCCCCGCCGGGCCGTCCCCCCGCCGGGTCGCTGCCCGGCAATCCCGGCCTGGTCTTCGGCATCCTGTCCATCTTCTGCGGATTGCTCGGGTTCGTGCCCTTGCTTGGCGTCGTGACGTCCGTGCTGGGCGTGTTGGCCGGGATCATGGGGCTGAACCGCGCCCGCGCCGCCGGCAACCAGGCCGGCACCGTCACATCGGTGATCGGGCTGGTGCTTTCGGCCTGCGCGGTGTTGCTGTGGATTATCTGGATGCTGTTCCTGGGCGGTGTGCTGGCGATCCTCGGCAGCCTGGTCGGTGGCGCCGCGATGATGAAATAGCGCAACCGACGGCGCGGTGAGGCGTTTGCCGACCATCGCCGCCGGTTCGGAGTTGCCCCGATGAAATCAATGTTCCTCTGGTTCCTTGGTGTCCCGGTCGTGGTCATCATTCTGTTGAATCTGACCGGCATTCTTTGAGGCGTTTCGCCCACCCGGCACGCCTGCTATCCCCCCGGTCATCAGTATGACGCGCGAATCGGGTTTTTGGCCCTCGCGCCATGTCGGGGGGCGCCCATGGCCGGGCATTCGCAGTTCAAGAACATCATGCACCGCAAGGGTGCGCAGGACGCCCGGCGCGCCCGCACCTTCGCCAAGCTGATCCGGGAAATCACCGTCTCCGCCCGCCAGGGCCTGCCCGACCCCGCGGCCAATCCGCGCCTGCGCGCCGCGGTGCAGGCGGCCCGGGTGGCGAACATGACGCGCGACACGGTGGACCGCGCCATCAAGCGCGCCGCCGCCCCCGGCCCCGGCGAGGACTACGTCGAGGTCCGTTACGAGGGCTACGGCCCCTACGGCGTCGCGATCATCGTCGAGACGCTGACGGACAACCGCAACCGCACCGCCGCCGACCTGCGCTCCATGCTCAGCAAGGCGGGCGGCGCGATGGGCGAGACCAATAGCGTCGCCTTCCAGTTCGAACATCTGGGCGTGGTGCGATACCCGGCCGCCGCCGCGACAGCCGACGCGATGCTGGATGCCGCGATCGACGCCGGTGCCGCCGATGTCCAAAGCACCGGGGACGGGCACGAAATCCGCACCGCGCTGCAAGACCTTTTTACTGTCCGCGATGCGCTGGAAGCGCATTTTGGCCCGGCCGAAAGCGCCAAGCTGGAATGGCATCCCGCGACGACGATCGCGTTGGACGAAGACCGCGCCCGCGACATCCTGAAACTGATCGACGCCCTGGATGAACACGACGACGTGCAGACGGTCTCGGCCAATTTCGACGTGCCGGAGGCCGTGATGCAGCGGCTGTCCGCCTGAACGCCGCGCCCCCGCGCCGGTCTGTCCTGGTCCTGGGCCTCGACCCGGGGCTGCGCCATACCGGCTGGGGCCTGATCGAAAGCGACGGCAGCCGGCTGCGGCACCTCGGCGACGGCGTCGTGTCCACCATCGATACCGACACGATGGCGACCCGGCTGCGCACCCTGCACGACGGTCTGGCGGCGCTGCTGGCCTTGCTGCGCCCGGACGAGGCCGCGGTCGAACATACCTATGTGAACAAGAACCCGCAGTCCGCGATCAAGCTCGGCATGGCGCGCGGCGTGGTGCTGCTTGCCCCGGCGCTGACCGGCATCCCGGTCGCCGAATACCAGGCGATGGAGGTCAAGCGCGCCGTCGTCGGCCATGGCCACGCCGACAAGATCCAGGTGCAGGACATGGTCAAGCGCCTGCTGCCCGGCGCAGTGCTGAAGCGCGCCGATGCCGCCGACGCGCTGGCCGTGGCGATCTGCCACGCGCATCACCGGTCGAGCCGGGTGGCCCTCGCGCAGGGCTATAGCCCCGCATGATCGCGATGCTGTCCGGCCGCATTGCCAGCACCGACGACACCTCCGCGGTGATCGATGTCGGCGGCGTCGGCTACCTGGTGTCCTGCTCCGCGCGCACCTTGGATGTCTGCCGCGCGGCGACGGGCGGCCTGACGCTGCTGGTGGAAACCCAGGTGCGGCAGGATGCCATCGTCCTGCACGGCTTCGCCGATGCCGCCGAACGCGAGGCCTTTCGCGCGCTGATCGAGGTGAAGACCGTCGGCCCGCAAAAGGCGCTGGTCGTGCTGTCGGGGCTGGCGGCCCCCGATCTGGCGCGGGCCATTGCCTTCAAGGACCGCAAGCGCCTGGCCGCCATCAAGGGCCTGGGTGTCGCCACCGCGAACCGCATCGTCGATGAACCGGCGATGCAGAAATGGGCGGTCGGCCGCGCGACGCCGGAGGCCGACGGCCCGCCCCTGCCGCCCGCGGCGCTGCCGGGGGAACCCCAGGGCGCGCAGGCGGAGGCGGTGTCGGCGCTGGTCAACCTCGGTTTTCGCCGGCCCGAGGCGCTGGTCGCGGTCGGCAATGCCGCGCGGCGCATGGGTGACGACCCCGCCCTTGGCGCGCTGATCACCGACGCGCTGAAAAACCTGGCGCCGCGATGAGTGCCCGATGAGCGCCGCCCCATGAGCGAACGCGTCATCAGTGCCGCCCGCGCCGAGGAGGACGCCGCCGAAGGCGCCCTGCGTCCGCAGACCCTGTCCGATTTCACGGGCCAGAAGGCCGCGCGGGAAAACCTCGCGGTCTTCATCCAGGCCGCCAGGACGCGCAACGAGGCGCTGGACCACGTCCTGCTGCACGGCCCGCCGGGCCTGGGAAAGACCACGCTCGCGCAGATCGTGGCGCGCGAGATGGGGGTGGGCTTCCGCGCCACCTCCGGCCCGGTGCTGCAACGGGCTGGGGACCTCGCCGCCATCCTGACCAACCTCCAGCCGCGCGACGTTCTGTTCGTGGATGAGATCCACCGGCTGCAGCCGGCGATCGAGGAAACCCTCTATCCGGCGATGGAGGATTTCCAGCTTGACCTGATCATCGGCGAGGGGCCGGCCGCGCGCACCGTGCGGATCGACCTGCCACCCTTCACCCTGGTCGGTGCCACAACCCGCGCCGGGCTGCTGGCAACCCCGCTGCGCGACCGCTTCGGCATTCCGCTGCGCTTGCAGTTCTACACGCCGGAAGAACTGTTCCGGATCGTCCGGCGCGGCGCCGAAAAACTGCTGTTCGACCTGTCGGAGGAAGGCGCCACCGAAATCGCGACCCGCGCCCGCGGGACACCCCGCATCGCCGGCCGCCTGCTGCGCCGCGTGCGCGATTTCGCGCTGGTCGAGGGCCATGCGGCCAGCCGCGCCATGGTCGATGACGCGCTGACGCGGTTGGAGGTGGACCGCCTCGGCCTCGACGCCATGGACCGGCGTTACCTGCGCCGCATGGCCGAGCACCACGGCGGCGGGCCGGTCGGGGTCGAAACCCTGGCCGCCGCCCTGGCCGAAGGCCGCGACACCATCGAGGAGGTGATCGAGCCCTACCTGATCCAGGAAGGGCTGATCCTGCGCACCCCGCGCGGCCGGATGCTGGGCGAGCCTGGCTGGCGGCACCTCGGCATGACGCCCCCGGCCGGTTTCGCCATCCAGCCGCTGCTGCTGGACGGGCTGGAATGAGCCCGGCCCATCGATTCGCCCTGCGTGTCTATTTCGAGGACACCGATGCCGGCGGCATCGCATACCACGCCCGCTATCTTCACTGGGCTGAACGCGCCCGCACCGAATCGTTGCGGGACATGGGGTTGCCGCACAGCCTTATGATCGAACGTCACAATTCGTTCCTCGTGGTGCGGCGCGTCAATGTGCATTATGAGCGTCCGGCCCGACTCGATCAGGCGCTGATCGTGGAAACGCGCCTTCGCAAGTTGGGCGGCGTCTCCATCGACCTTGTGCAGGATGTGCTGGAGCAGGAAGGCGGGGCGCGGCTGGCGCGCCTCGACGTGGGGCTCGTCTGCGTCCGGGCGGATGGGCTGCGACCGACACCCATCCCGGAACCCTGGCGGTCGGCGTTGCGTGCCGGCATGACGCCGGGCGCATTGGTTTAGGAGAAGCGGCCCATGGGCGGCGTGAGCGCAACGGCACTGGCACCCATGGCGGCGGATATGTCGCTCTGGGCCTTGTTCCTTCAGGCCGACTGGGTCGTGAAGTCGGTCATGGTGATGCTGCTGCTGGCCAGCGTCTGGGTCTGGGCGGTGGTCTTCGAGAAGACCATGACGATGCGGAAGATGAACAAGACCGCCAACGATTTCGAGGACCGCTTCTGGTCGGGCGGCAGCCTCGATGAACTCTACGACCGCGAGGGCGAGCGCCCGAGCAATCCGATCGCCGCCGTCTTCGGTGCCGCCATGCGCGAATGGCGCCGTGGATCGGAGCGCGCGGTCGGCGCCGAGGTCGCGCTGACGGGCGTGCAACAGCGCGCGGAACGCGCCATGGTGGTGACCATCGGGCGGGAAATGGAGCGGCTGGAACGCTGGATGGTGTTCCTCGCGACCGTAGGTTCGGCCGCACCTTTCGTCGGGCTTTTCGGTACGGTCTGGGGTATCATGAACTCCTTCAGCGCCATCGCCAGCATGCAGACCACCAACCTTGCAGTCGTTGCCCCCGGCATCGCCGAGGCGCTTTTCGCCACTGCCATCGGCCTGGTCGCGGCGATTCCCGCGACCATCGCCTACAACAAGATTTCGACGGATCTGGCGCGCTATGCCGCGCGGCTTGAGGCCTTCGCGTCCGAATTCGGCGCGATCCTGAGCCGCCAGGCCGAAGAGCGGGGCTGAGGCCATGGCGATGGGCCCCATTGGCGGCGGGCGCGGCCCGCGTGGCCGCTACCGTCCGATGTCGGAGATCAACGTCACGCCCATGGTGGACGTGATGCTGGTGCTGCTGATCATCTTCATGGTCGCGGCGCCGCTCATGACGGTCGGCGTGCCCGTCGATCTGCCAAAGACCCAGGCGGGCCAGTTGAACCAGGAGCAGGAGCCCCTGACCCTGTCGGTCGATCGCGAAGGCCGCGTCTTCCTGCAGGATACCGAAGTGCCGATGGAGGCGCTGGTGTCGCAACTCCGTACCATCCTGTCGCAGCAGCAGCCGGGCGCCCAGGAACGCCGCGTGTTCATCCGCGGCGACCGCGCCAACCAGTATGGCCGGGTGCTGGAGGTGATGGGCGCGGTCTCGGGCGCCGGCTTCAGCCGGATCGCGCTGCTGAGCGAGGCGGCCCCGCCGGTGCCGGCCGCCGCCGCGACACCGCCGCGCCCGCAGGCGCCGGCAACCCGCCCCGCCACGCCGGGCGG
>JBBRWI010000216.1:0-6389 GCA_038249305.1 Acetobacterales bacterium | reverse complement strand
TACAATGGTGATGGCGGTTGGCGCGCCGATCACCAGCCTCGACCCGCATTTCCACCAACTGTCGCCGAACAACGCCATCGCCGACACGATCTTCGACACGCTGGTCCATACTGACGCGCAGGCGCGCAGCGTCCCCGGGCTCGCGCTATCCTGGTCCGCGGTGGCGCCGACCGTCTGGGAGTTCAAGCTGAGGCCGAACGTCACCTTCCACAACGGCAATCCCTTCACCGCCGATGACGTCGTCTTTTCGATCGAACGCCTGCCGAACGTGCCGAACAGCCCGTCCTCCTTCGCGGCCTTCGCGCGGCCGATCGCGCGGATGGAGATCGTCGATCCGCTGACCATCCGCTTCCACACGCGCGAACCCTTTCCGCTGCTGCCGCTCGACATGACCAATGTCCGTATCCTCGACCGCGAGACGCACCAGACTGCCACAACCGAGGACTTCAACGGGCTCCGCGCCGCAATCGGCACCGGCCCCTATCGCGTGACGGCCTATCGCAACGGCGACCGCCTGGAACTCGCGGCGAACGAAAGCTACTTCGGCGGGCGCCCGGCCTTCGGGCGCGTGACCTATCGCATGATCACCAATGATCCGGCGCGCCTGGCCGCTCTGCTCGCGGGCGATGTGGATGTGATCGACCAGGTGCCGACCACCGACCTCGTGCGGTTGCGCGCGGACAACCGGATCGCGCTGGCGGAAACCGTCGGGCTTCGGCTGATCTTCCTCGGGCTCGACCATCTGCGCGACGCGTCGGAAAATTCTCCCTTCGTCACCGATAATGAAGGCCGCCCGCTCGGGCGGAATCCACTCAAGGACGTGCGCGTGCGGCGGGCGCTGTCGATGGCGATCGACCGCCAGGCCATCGTCGAGCGCGTGATGGAAGGGGCGGCGACCCCGGCGGCGCAGTTCCTGCCCCCCGGGACCTACAGCCATGCGCCGAACCTGTTGCCCCAGGCCTTCGACCCCGAAGGCGCCCGCCGCCTGCTGGCCGAGGCCGGCTACCCGAATGGCTTCCGCATCCAGTTGAACAGCCCGAACGACCGCTACATCAACGACAGCCGCATTTCCCAGGCTGTCGCGCAGATGTGGACACGGGTCGGTGTGCGCACATCGGTCGATGCACAGACCTGGGCGACCTTCATTGGCCGCGCCGGGCGGGGCGAATACTCGGCCCATTTGATCGGCTGGGGGTCGAACCCGGATGCTTCCCACCCGCTGCGTAACATCCTGGCGACGGTCAGCCGGGAGCAGGGCCGCGGCGCGTCGAACCGCGGGCGGTACTCCAGCCCCGAGGTGGATAGCCTGCTGAACCAGGCGCTGATCGAGTTGGACCAGGCGCGGCGGGAAGACATCATGATCCGCGCGCAGACCGTGGCCGCCGAGGACGTCGCCGTGATCCCGCTGCACATCCAGACCAACATCTGGGCGATGCGGCGTGGCTACGCCATCACACCCCGGGTCGATGAACTGACCCGGCCGCAGGACGTCCGGCCGGCGGCACGCTGATCGGGTGACCCTCTACCTCATCCGCCGCTTGTTCCAGGCGATGCTGGTCATGCTGGCCATGTCGGTGATCGTCTTCATCGGCGTCTATGCCATCGGCGACCCGGTCGAGATCCTGATCTCGCCCGACGCGGACCAGGCGGAACGGGCGCGCGCCATCGCCGCCCTCGGTCTCGACCTGCCGCTGTGGGAGCAATACCTGGTGTTCCTCAGCCGCGCGCTGCAGGGCGATCTGGGGCGGTCCTTCGTGTACAACGAACCGGCGCTGAAACTGATCCTGCAGCGCATGCCCGCGACCCTGGAACTGGCGATTTCCGCGACGGTGCTGGCGATCGTCGTGGGGCTGCCGCTTGGCCTCTATGCCGGGCTGCGGCCGGATGGCGTTGCCGCCAAGATCATCATGGCGACCTCGATCCTGGGCTTCTCGCTGCCGACCTTCTGGGTCGGGCTGATGCTGATCATGGTCTTCGCCGTGCAACTGGGCTGGCTGCCATCGACCGGGCGCGGCGACACCCTGGAACTGCTCGGCATCCGCTGGTCTTTCCTGACGGCGGACGGGCGGGCGCATCTGGTCATGCCGGCGCTGAACCTCGCCTTGTTCAAGATCAGCCTGGTGATCCGCCTGACCCGCGCCGGCGTGCGCGAGGCGATGCTGATGGATTACGTGAAGTTCGCGCGGGCAAAGGGGCTTTCGCCGGCACGGGTTACGTTTGTCCACGTCTTCAAGAACATCCTCATTCCCGTGGTGACGGTGACCGGGCTCGAGTTCGGCAGCACCATCGCCTTCTCGGTCGTCACCGAGAGCATCTTCGCCTGGCCGGGCATGGGCAAGCTCATCATCGACAGCATCAATGTGCTGGATCGGCCGGTGATCGTCGCCTACCTCATGATCATCGTGTTCATGTTCATCATCATCAACCTGGTGGTGGACCTGACGTATTCGATGCTCGATCCCCGCGTGCGGCTGGAGAGCAAGACCACATGAGCGCCGCCGCCCCGCCCCCCGCCGCCTTGGCCCGCGTCGAGACGCCGCTGCAGCGCTTCATCGCGCAATTCCTGGAAAGCCGCGTCGCGGTCGGCGCGCTGATCGTCTTCGCGACCATCGTCCTGCTGGCGATCTTCGCGCCGTTGATCGCACCGCAAGACCCTTACGACCTGGCCCAGCTCGACATCATGGATGGGCGGATGGAGCCGGGGACCGTCGGCGGCGATGGCTTCACCTTCTGGCTCGGCACCGACGACCAGGGGCGGGACATGCTTTCGGGCATCCTTTATGGCCTGCGCATTTCGCTGATGGTCGGTGCGGGGTCGGCCCTGATCGCGGGGATCATCGGGGCGTCGCTGGGCATGCTCGCGGCCTATATCGGCGGCCGGACCGATACGCTGATCATGCGGCTGGTCGATCTGCAACTGTCGTTTCCGACCATCCTCGCCGCGCTCATGATCCTGGCCTTCCTGGGCAAGGGCATCACCAACGTCGTCATCGCCCTGGTGATCGTGGAATGGGCCTACTACGCACGCACCGTGCGCGGGTCGGCCCTCGTCGAGCGTCGGCGCGAATATATCGAGGCCGCGCAATGCCTCGCATTGCCGACACGCCGCATCGTCTTCGTCCACCTGCTGCCGAACTGCCTGCCGCCGCTGATCGTGATCGGCACCATCCAGGTGGCGCGCGCGATCGCGCTGGAGGCGACGCTGTCCTTCCTCGGCCTCGGCGTGCCGATCACCGAACCCTCGCTCGGGCTGCTGATCGCCAACGGCTATGAATACATGCTGTCCGGCAAGTACTGGATCTCCTTCTACCCCGGCATCGCGTTGCTGGTCACCATCGTCTCGATCAACCTGGTCGGCGACCATCTGCGCGACGTGTTGAACCCCAGGCTGCAGAAGTGAACACGCTCGACGTCACCGGGCTGCGGACCGAATTCTTCACCCGCGCCGGCGTGATCAAGGCGGTGAACGATGTGTCGTTCTCGGTCGCCCGCGGCAAGGTGCTGGGGTTGGTCGGCGAAAGCGGCTCGGGCAAGACCGTCACCGGCTTTTCGCTGATCGGCCTGGTCGATCCGCCGGGGCGCATCGTCACCGGATCGATCAAGTTCCAGGGGCGTGAACTCGTGGGCCTGCCGGAAGAGGAGATGCGCAAACTGCGCGGCAACCGCATCGCCATGATCTTCCAGGACCCGATGATGACGCTGAACCCGGTCCTGCGCATCGACACGCAGATGATCGAGACGGTGCAGGCCCATTCCGACGCCAGCCACGAGACCGCCCGCCAGATGTCGCGCGACGCGCTCGGCATGGTCGGCATCCCGTCACCCGACGAACGGCTGAAATCCTACCCGCACCAATTCTCCGGCGGCATGCGCCAGCGTGTCGCCATCGCGATCGCGCTGCTGCACCGCCCCGACCTGATCATCGCCGACGAACCGACGACAGCACTCGACGTCACCATCCAGGGCCAGATCCTGGCCGAGGTGCAGAAGCTGGCCGCGAACACCGGCACCAGCCTGCTGTGGATCACGCATGACCTGTCGGTGGTCGCGGGCCTCGCCGACGATATCGTTGTCATGTACGCGGGCCGCATCGTCGAACAGGGCGATGTGGGCGAGGTGCTGGATGCGCCGCTGCATCCCTATACGTCGGGGCTGCTCGGCTCCGTCCCCAGCCGCAACAAGCGGGGTGAACCGCTGCGGCAGATCCCCGGCATGACCCCGTCGCTGCTTTCGCTGCCCGCCGGCTGCGCCTTCCGCGCGCGTTGCCCGCAAGCCGGCGAGGATTGCCTGGTCGATCCGCCCATGAACGAAGTCCTGGCCGGCCGCTGGGCGCGTTGCGTGCGGCCGCTGCTGGCAACCGTCGCGTGACCGCGGCCCCCATGATCGAATTGCGGAACGTCTCCCGCCGCTTCGAAAAGAAACTCGATTTTGCCGGCAAGTTTGCGAAGCGCCTCGGCGTGCCGGTGCGCGAGGAAGTGGTGCATGCCGTGGATGGCGTGGACATGTCGGTGATGAAGGGGGAGGTCGTGGGCCTCGTCGGCGAGTCCGGCTGCGGGAAATCGACGCTCGGGCGCATGGTCGCCGGCATCCTGCCGGCATCGGGCGGGCAGGTGTTCCGCGAGGGCGTCGAGGTCAACACCCTGTCGGGCGCCGCCGCGCGCCATGCGAAGCTGCGCACGCAGATGATCTTCCAGGACCCCTATGCCAGCCTGAACCCCCGCCTGCGCGTGCAGGACATCGTCGGCGAGGCGCCGCTGTTCCATGGCCTGACCGACCGCGCGGGCCAGGCCGATTACGTCGATGACCAGATGCGCCGCGCCGGGCTCGACCCCGCCTTCAAGCGACGCTACCCGCACCAGTTCTCGGGCGGGCAGCGGCAGCGCATCGGCATCGCCCGCGCGCTCGCCGTGCAGCCGGATTTCCTGGTCTGCGATGAAGCCGTGGCGGCGCTGGATGTATCGATCCAGGCGCAGGTGCTGAACCTCTTCATGCGGCTGCGGGCGGAACTGGACCTCACCTACCTGTTCATCAGCCACGACCTTGGCGTGGTCGAACATCTGTCGGATCGCGTCGTGATCATGTACCTCGGCCGGGTGGTGGAGGAAGCGCCATCCGAAGAGGTCTTCGCCCGTGCCAACCACCCCTATACGCAATCGCTGCTGGCCGCCGTGCCGCGGATCGAGGCGCGCAAAAAGGTGTTCAACGTGGTGAAGGGCGAAATCCCCTCGCCGCTGGACCCACCACCGGGGTGCCATTTCCACCCACGCTGCCCGCATGCGATGGAGCGCTGCCGCGTCGAGCGCCCGGTGTTGCGCCAGATCGCGCCGGGCCATCGCAGCGCCTGCCATCTGAACGACGCGGCCTGATCTTCCCGAACGGGGCCGTACGGGTCTAGCCTCTGGCAAAAGAGGCTGGAGGAAGCCCGTGCGCTGGATTGTCTGCGTGCTCCTGGCCCTGGCGACACCCGCCCTGGCTCTTCCCGATCGTCCGGTGACCATCGTTGTCGGCTTCGCGCCGGGCGGCGCGACAGACACCGTCGCCCGCGTCCTGGCCGAACGCCTGGCGCCGCGCCTGGGGCAGCCGGTGATCGTGCAGAACGTGCCGGGCGCGGGGGGCACGCTCGGGGCCGATCGTGTCGCCAAGGCGCCGCCGGATGGTCACATGCTGGCCTTCGTGCCGTCCGCCCATGCGGTCGTGCCGGGGCTGTTCGCGCGGCTGCCCTTCGATTCCGTGCGGGATTTCGCCCCGGTCGAATGGTCTTCGAACGCGTGCCCTATCGCTCCGGGCCGCGCTGGATGTGATGGCCGGCCGCACGCAGATGATGTTCGCCAATGTGATCGAGGTTGCCGAACAGGTGCGTGACGGTCGCCTGCGCGCCCTGGGCGCCACCAGCGCCACCCGGGCGCCGCTGCTGCCGCAGGTGCCGAGTTTCGTGGAATTGGGGTTTCGCGATTTCCAGGCAGACAGTTGGTTCGGGCTGCTGGCGGCACGCGGCACGCCTGAAGCCAGCCTCCAGATCCTGCACCAGGCGGTGAATGCCGTGCTGGCGGAACCTGGCGCGATCGAGGCCATGGGCCGCGTTGGCGTCCAGGCACGCGCGATGGGGCGTGCCGGTTGGGCCGCTTTCCTGGCTGCACAGACCACCCGCTGGACGGCCATCGCGCGCGCGTCCGGCGCCCGCGCCGAATAGGAAGGACACACCGATGCGAGGCAAGTTCCGCGGGATCTACCCGATCCTGTACACCTATTTCGACGACCAGGAGCGGCTGGACCGCGACGCGATGCGCAAGCAGGTCGAAGCGTGTATCCGCGGCGGCGCCCATGGCATCGCCATTCTGGGATTCGTCGGTGAGTACTACAAACTCACCCTGTCGGAACGCCGCACCATC
>JBBRWI010000215.1:0-6433 GCA_038249305.1 Acetobacterales bacterium | reverse complement strand
GGGAAGGTTGCTGCCCGTCGCCTTGCCGTCGAAGATTTCAGGCTCGCCAGTTGGGTTGGGTACGCCTTCGGCAGGCCCCGCACCTCATCCGCCCGACCGTCCGCCATTCGCTGGGGCGGTGAGGTCACGCCGGCCTAATCCGCCGCCTGCGCCTTGCCCCCAGGCCGCTTCACCCGTAACCGCCTGATCCGCCGCGCATCGGCCTCCAGCACGCGGAACTCCAGGCCCGAGGCATGGCTGACTAACTCGCCCCGCGCCGGCACGCGTCCGGCCAGGGTCAGGACCAAACCGCCGACGGTATCGATGTCCGCATTGCGTTCCTCCTCGGTCAGAACGGCACCCATCCGCGCCTCGAACACTTCGACCGGCATCCGCGCGTCGAGGTCGAGAGTCCCGTCGGGTCGTTCTGCCGCCTGGGGCTCCTCGTCCTCGTCATGCTCGTCGGCGATGTCACCCACAATGGTTTCGACCAAATCCTCAATGGTCACCAAACCGTCGATGCCGCCGTATTCATCGACGACAAGCGCCAAATGCATCCGCGCCTGCCGCATCTGCAGCAGAAGGTCGAGCACGGGGACAGAGGGCACAACCAGCAACGGTGTGCGCAGGATCGCCGCCAGGCTGAACGGCACGTCCCGCCCGACCGCGGCAAAGACGTCCTTGATGTGGACCATGCCGATGATGTCATCCAGGCTCTGCTTGTAGACCGGCAACCGAGAATGGCCCTCGCGCTGGATCTGGCGAATCGCCTGGTCCAGGGTCACATCTTCCTGCATCGCCACGATATCCGCGCGCGGGACCATGACGTCATAGGCTGTGGTGCCGCGCAGTTTCAGAACATTGGTCAGCAACGCGCGTTCCGCCGCGTCCAGCGCCGGGGCCTCGCCTTCATGCCCAGGGACTTCCTGGGATTCGACCAGGGCCTCGACCCGGTCGCGCACGCTTTCCTTCGGTCGCCGCGCAATCAACCCGGTGAGGCGACGCAGGAAGATGTGTCGCGGGTCGCCCTCGGTCCCACTCATGTCGCGCCTCGCCAGGGGTTCGGTCGGCCAAGGCGGCGCATCACCCGCGCCTCGGCCTGTTCCATCCGCCGCGCCTGTCCGGCATGCACATGGTCATGGCCTGCCAGATGCAGCACGCCATGCGCGACCAGATGCGCCAGATGGTCGGCGACGCGACGGCCGCCCGCCCGCGCTTCGCGCCGCACGGTGCCAAGACCAAGCGCGACATCGCCCAAAACCCCTGGCGCCCCGGCCGGAAACGAGAGAACGTTGGTGGGTTTGACTCGACCGCGATGGTCGCTGTTCAGGCGTTTTAGCGCCTGGTCGTCGGCCAAAAGTACGGTGACGAGGCCGGTCTTCCCGGCCTCCGCCATCGCGGCCGTCGCCGCCGCGCGCACGATACGTTCGGGATGTCGCATTGTGCGGCGCCATCCGGCGGCTGCCAGCAGCACATCGATTTCCAAAGGCCCGGCGGGGCGTGGTCCCCCGTCGGGCAGTCTACTTCCCGGTTCCATCACGTTCCCTTGTGCGGCGACGCCCATCGCCGCCAGCAGCCTCATCTGCGCGTGCATAGGCCGCAACGATGCGTGCTACCAGCGGATGCCTGACTACATCGCCTTCCATGAAGCGGCAGACGCCGATCCCCGGCACATTTTCCAGGATCGAGAGGCCCTCAACAAGCCCGCTGCGGGTGCCGGCGGGCAAATCCACCTGGGTCGGGTCGCCCGTCACTACCATGCGGCTGCCCTCGCCCATGCGAGTCAGGAACATTTTCATTTGAGCCGCGGTGGTGTTCTGAGCCTCGTCCAGGATACAATAGGAATGGTGCAGGGTGCGCCCGCGCATAAAAGCGAGCGGCGCGATCTCTATTTCGCCGGAGGCGATCCGCCGGGCCACCTGGTCCGCCGGCAGCATGTCGTGCAGTGCGTCGTAGAGCGGGCGGAGGTAGGGGTCCACCTTCTCCTTCATGTCGCCGGGCAGGAAACCGAGGCGCTCTCCCGCCTCTACCGCCGGTCGGGAGAGCACGATCCGATCGACTTTCTGAGCCAGCAGCAACGCGACGCCCTGCGCGACCGCCAGATAGGTCTTGCCGGTACCGGCCGGACCCACACCAAAGACCATTTCATGCCGTGCCAGAAGGTCGATGTAACCCGTCTGGGCCGGGGTGCGGGGTTCGATCGCGCCCTTGCGCGTTCGGATCGCCGGTAGGTCGCCCATCGGCAATCGCGGTGTGCCGGCATCGGCCGATGCATCTGCCAGCGCCAAAGCCGCATCGACCTCTCCCATTCCGAGGGGTTGGCCGCGTTCCAATCGCTGCCACATCCGCCGCAATGCGGTCTCTGCCGTATCCACGCCCCCGGCGCCACCAGTGATTGAGATCCGGTTGCCGCGGGCAGCGATCCTGACCCCGCATCGCTGCTCGATCCGCGCGAGGTAGCGGTCGTGCTCCCCGACCAGGAGCGGGAGCAGCGCATTGTCCGCAAACTCCAGGGTCGCATGGCGTTCCGAAGACGGCCGGGCGTTGGGCGGGGCGGCCCCGATGGCCGAACGGCCATTGGTGCGGATGAGGGCGGTGTTGCTCAAGCGGCGCTTAGCTCCTCGTGCTCCAGTGTTGCTGTCAGGCTGTTCGTGAGGGCCTTGACCAGCCTGACGCGAACGACCTCACCGATCAGGGAGGGATTTCCCTGGACATGAACCGCCTGCAACCATGGCGAGCGGGCGGACAACTGGCCGGGGTCGCGGCCAGCACCAATCACCAGTACTTCGGCCTGCCGTCCCACGCAGGCGGCGTTAAAAGCATCCTGCTGCTGCCGGAGCAACGCTTGCAAGGTCTGCAACCGCGCCGAGCGTTCAGCCTGCGGCACTTGGCCAGGCAGGCCAGCTGCGGGCGTGCCCGGACGGGCCGAATAGGTGAACGAATAAGCCATTGCAAAGCCGGTTCGCTCTACCAATCGCAGCGTCGCCTTGAAATCCGCGTCGGTTTCACCGGGGTGGCCGACAATGAAATCTGATGTCAGAGCGATATCGGGCCGTGCCGTTCGCAATCTGTCCACGACGCGGGAAAAATCATCGGCCGAGTGCCCGCGGTTCATCGCGCGCAGCACCCTATCAGACCCCGCCTGCACCGGTAGGTGTAGGTAGGGCATCAGTGCCGGCAGGTCGCCATGCGCCGCGATCAGCGCATGGCCGGCATCACCCAGGAAGTCGCGCGGATGGCTGGTGGCGTAGCGCAACCGCGCGAGGCCGGGGATATCGGCCAAAGCCCGCAACAGCCGCCCGAGGTCCCAGCCATCCCCGTGATAGGCATTCACGTTCTGCCCGAGCAGCACGATTTCACGGGCACCGGCCGCAACCAACGCCCGCGCTTCGGCGATCACCGCGGCAGCAGGGCGGGATGCCTCGGCCCCGCGCGTATAGGGCACGACGCAGAAGGAGCAGAACTTGTCGCAGCCCTCCTGCACTGTCAGGAAGGCGACTGAACTCTGCTGGCCGCGCGTTTCGGGGAGGGAGTCGAACTTGGTCTCGACTGGGAAGTCGGTATCGATCTGCAAGCCGGCGGCCCGGTGGGCGCGGGCAACCATCTCCGGCAGGCGATGGTAGGCTTGCGGGCCGACCACCAAATCCACCCAAGGTGCGCGGGCGGCAATCTCAGCGCCCTCGGCCTGGGCGACACAGCCGGCAACAGCGATCAGCATACGGTGGCCGTCGGCAGCGCGCGCGGTCTTGATGTCGCGTAGCCTGCCCAGGTCGGAAAACACTTTTTCCGTCGCGCGTTCGCGGATGTGGCAGGTGTTCAGCAGCACCATATCAGCCGTGTCGGGCACATCGACCGGCGCGTAGCCGAGCGGAGCCAGCAGTTCCGTCATGCGTTCGCTATCATAAACATTCATCTGGCAGCCCCAGGTCCGCACATGCAGGCGGCGGGGGGCGCTCACCGCGCGCGGCCTAGCCGACGAACGGGCTGGGAAAATGAGGGGCTATCAGACGTCAAAGGTTTGGACCCGTTCGGCCGCCCAAGTTGGCGGTCTGACTAAAATGCGGATGACATGTCGCCGGGTCAAGCGAATCGGCCATTTTGCTGTTTTTCCATCCAGCGCATGGGAGCGGTTCGATCCCAGCAAGGTCAAGGAGAGAGACTCATCCGTTTGGCTCAATCGACCGCCGCGGACAACGCCGAAGACGCCAGCATGCCGCCCGCCCCAATCGCCAGAGGGCGAGGCGCCCGGTTCTGGCGCAGGGACGAGGCCCCCTCGGCAACAATACCCCCGACCGCTGCGGTCAGCGCCTTGCGGTCACTATAGTCTGCCGGGTTGATCGGAGCGTGCAAAAGAATCGTCGCACGCGCTCCCGGCCGTCGGGCCAAGCGCCAGAAATGGCTGGCGATGTCCATGTCGCCATACCAAGCGAACAGGGGGCGGTCGCGCCGGCAGGCCGGCAGGCCTCCAAGGCGATCATAGACTAACGACACCGGTTGTACCGACACCGCCGCATCGGCCACCGAAAGAAACGACGAACGAAACGGCAGCACCCGCGTGCCGTCGCTGCTGGTACCTTCGGGGAACAGCACCAAGCTCTCCCCGCCCGCTAGACGCGCGCGCATGGCCTGGGCCTCATCCCCCGTACGGCCACGGGTACGGCTGACGAAGACAGTGCCGCCGAGCCGAGCGACCCAGCCAATGACGGGCCAGGCGGCGACATCCCCTTTCGACACGAAGCGCGCGTCCAGCACCGCGCCAAGGACCAAAATATCAAGCCATGAAGTGTGGTTGGCGGCGTAAAGCACCGACCCGCCGACGGGCGTCTTGCCCACCACCTGAATTCGCAGCCCGATCAGGCGGCAGAGTACCCGATGATAGGTGCGGGCGAAGCCGTGGTTGGCGCGGCCCGGCAAGGCCACAAGCGCTGCTTGGATTGGAATCGCGATCAGCGTCCAGATGGCCACGAAAACAAAGCGTCTCGCCGCGCGGAACCGGCCGCCGAGCGGGCGTGGTTCCATCACGTCGCGGAACAGGGACCCGGGCAATACGGGCTTGAAGCGCAACGGGCCCTTGCGCTTTCGGCGTGGGCGGAGTGCGTCGATGGTCGGGGCATCTGCTGCATTCATGATTAACTCAATTAGTCCCGCGACCGCGACGCCGCAATGAACGCGGCGTTGCAAAGACGTGACGCCATCTTATGAGCATCGCCACGATCATGTCGCGGTCTGGCGTTGGTCGGACAACGCTCGCGCTAACGACAATGGCTGGGGAGTCTCTGCATGCTGCTGTCATCTCGCCGCGCCGTGTGAATGGCAGTGGCAGCCCCGGCGCTATTGCCCCCCGCCGCTGTAGGCCAGTCGTCAATCTGGTCGCCGGATCGCCCGGTGCGGCTGATCGTCCCTTTTGCCCCTGGCGGCAGCCAGGACGTGCTGGGCCGCCTTTTCGCCCAAGTTCTGACGCCAATTGTCCCCCAGCAGGTGGTGATCGAGAAGCGCGCCGGTGCCGGCGGCATTCTGGGGGCAGAGACGGTCGCGCGCGCCGCGCCCGATGGCCATGCGCTGCTGTTGGCGACCGCCGGGCAGTTGACCATCGCCAAGGCTATTGGCCGGCGGCTGCCCTACGACCCGATCGCCGATTTTACCCCCGTCGCGCACGTGACCGACAGCCCTGTCGCCCTTCTGGCGGCATCCCAACTCGGCGTGGAGACTATGCCGGCGCTGCTGGCGCGGGCAACGGCAGCAATACGCCATTTGCCTACGCGTCAACCGGGATCGGCACCAACACTCCGCGTTGCTATCCGGCGGATTTCCTGGATCGACCAGCGGATGAGGGCAGTGGTTTGGGCAGCCGCATCGCCCGCCTATTTTTCGGCGCAACCTCGTCTGCATTGGCGCCGCGCCGGATGGCGGCCATCATGGCGAAGGCAAGCATGACCAACGCGGTGTGCCGGTGCCATCCATGCCAGGATCTGGTTTCATTATGATCGAGGTCGAGTTCGTTCTTGGCGGTTTCGAAGCTTTCCTCGATGCACCAGCGGTGGCCTTCCACCCCGACCAGCGCGGCCATGGGCGTCCCCTTGGGGCACCAGGTCCGGAAGAAGGCGAGTTCGCCGTCGCCGACGTGACGACAGATGAGCAACCCGCGGGTCCAAAGCGTCTCGTCCGGCTGCTGATCATGTCCGCCCTCGAGGTCCGCCAGTTCGAGGTAGCACCAGTCATGCAGGCGTGACCCCTTGGTTTCAGCATCTGCGGACAGGCGCTGGCAGTCGCTCGGTTCGCAAGCCGTGGCAATAGTGAGCGCCGTGCCACCGACCCGGTGCATCTTACCCCAGGCGTTGAACCGGCGCGCCGAGTTCACGCCAAGCACGTAGCCTTTTCCAGCCCGGCGCAGCACCTGCTCCACCTCGCCCACGCCATAGACGCTGTCAGCAGCCACCCACTGGAACGGCACGCT
>JBBRWI010000214.1:0-6438 GCA_038249305.1 Acetobacterales bacterium | reverse complement strand
GGTGTCGGTCCTGCCCCGCGTGCGTGACGCTCTGATCGACCTGCAACATGCGGCGCGGCGTCTGCCGGGACTGGTTGCCGACGGTCGCGACATGGGCACCATCATCTTCCCGCATGCGCCACTCAAGGTGTTTCTGATTGCAAGCGCCGCCAGGCGCGCCGAGCGGCGGCATAAACAATTGATTTCAAAGGGAATTTCGGCTACACTTGCCAGCCTTCGCGCTGACTTGGAAGCCCGCGATGCCCGCGATTCAAATCGCAGCACCGCACCGCTCAAGCCTGCGCAAGACGCCAAGCTGCTAGACAACTCGGATCAGACCGTACAACAGTCGGTCGATCAGGTGTTGGACTGGTGGCAAGGCATGCAGCCGTTTCACGACACGCAGGTTTCGTGAAACAAAACGCGGCAGCCCCGGCTGCCATGGTGGTCCACGCAACTCCCCTCGCGCCTCAATGACGCACTGGTTGTGTGGTGGAAAAACTTAACCCGCGGTATATCCGCACACAAAATGTCTGAATCATTTGCCGATCTATTTGAAGAATCACTGAAGCGCTCCGAAACCCGCATCGGCGAGGTTGTCACCGCTGAAGTGGTGCGTATCGAGCACAATTTTGTGGTCGTGAATGCCGGCCTCAAGTCCGAAGCCTACGTCCCGCTGTCCGAGTTCAAGAGTGACAAGGGCGAACTGGAAGTCCAAGTCGGCGAGTTCGTTTCCGTCGCCATCGTGGCCATGGAAAACGGCTACGGCGACACCATCGTCAGCCGCGATACGGCCAAGCGCCTCGCGTCTTGGATGGCGCTCGAAAAATCGCTGGAGTCCGGCGAATTCGTCACCGGCACCACCAGCGGCAAGGTCAAGGGTGGCCTGACCGTGCTGGTCAACGGCATCCGCGCCTTTCTGCCGGGTTCGCTGGTCGACACCCGTCCGACCAAGGACCTGACTCCGTACGAAAACAAGACCCTGGAGTTCAAGGTCATCAAGCTTGATCGCAAGCGCAACAACGTCGTGTTGTCGCGTCGTGCCGTGGTCGAAGCCAGCATGGGCGAAGAGCGCGCCAAGCTGATGTCCGATCCCTGGGAAGGGGTCGCGGTCAAGTATCCCGTTGGCGCCAAGTTCTCCGGTCGCGTCACCAACATCACCGACTACGGCGCCTTCGTGGAGCTGGAGCCGGGGGTCGAGGGCCTCGTGCACGTGTCGGAAATGTCCTGGACCAAGAAGAACGTCCATCCGGGCAAGATCGTCGCCTCCAGCCAGGAAGTCGAAGTCCTCATCCTCGACGTGGACGAGCCCAAGCGCCGCATCTCGCTCGGTCTCAAGCAGGCCCAGGGCAATCCGTGGGAAGTGTTCATGGACGCTCACCCGCCGGGGAGCATCGTGGAAGGCGAAATCCGCAACATCACCGAGTTCGGCCTGTTCATTGGCATCACCGCCGACATCGACGGCATGGTGCACATGTCCGACCTGTCCTGGGAACAGCCTGGCGAAGCCGCCATGGCCGACTTCCAGAAGGGCCAGATCGTCAAGGCGAAGGTGCTCGATGTGGATGTCGAGAAGGAGCGCATCTCGCTCGGCATCAAGCAGTTGGCGTCCGATCCGGCCGCCGAAGTGCTCGACAAGGTCCGCAAGGGCGACGTCGTGACCTGCGTCGTGACCAAGATCGAGAGCAATGGCATCGAGGTGAAGGTGGACGACGTCCTGACGGGGTTCATCCGCCGTGCCGAACTCGCCCGCGACCGGGATGCCCAGCGCCCAGACAAGTTCGCCGTGGGTGAGAAGGTGGACGCCAAGGTGACCGCGGTCGATCGCGCCGCCCGCCGCCTGGCCCTGACCATCAAGGGCAAGGAAGTCGAGGAAGAGCGTGAGCAGATGAAGGAATACGGATCGGTGGACAGCGGGGCGTCGCTTGGCGACATCCTCGGGGCCGCAATCCGTCGCCGCAACCAGGGCAGCGACGAGTAACGCTTGGCCTTGCCCGCAAACGCGCCGCGGATCGCAAGGTCCGCGGCGTTTTTTTGTCTGGCGGCCGGTATCGGCCTCTGGCCGGCGATGCTGGCGGCGCAGCCGCGCCAGGGGCCGCTGCCGGGGTTGGGGTCGGGCGATCCGCGCAGCCCGGTCTCCACGCCCTCGGCGGCACCCTGGGCGTCGCTGGGCCGTGTGCAGACCGAGTTCGGCACGCGTTGCACCGGCGCGCTGATCGGGCCGACGACGGTGCTGACCGCCGCGCATTGCCTGGTGCCACGGCGCGGCATCGCCTTCGGGCCGCCCTTCGCGATGCATTTTTTGTTGGGCTACCGCTCGGGCACCTGGGTTGCGGCGGCCAAGGTGCTGTCGTTTCGCACCGGCGCCTACAACATCGCCACCACCGGCCCGGCCAGTGAGGACTGGGCGATACTGACGCTTGACCGTGCCCTGCCCGGGCGGCCGCTTACCTTGCTCAGCGGCGTGCCCGTGGGCGCGCCGGCGATGCTCGGCGGGTATCAGGGCGACCGGCCGGAGGTGCTGCTGGCGACCACCGACTGCCGCATCCTGCGCCCCGCCCCGCTGCTGCTGCACAACTGCGCCGCGACCCGCGGGGCCAGCGGCGCGCCGCTGCTGGTCCGCGACATCGACGGGCGCTGGGGTGTCGCCGGAATCGTCGTGAACATGGCGATCGATCGCGCGATCGGGGAGGCCGTGGCCGTGGAGCGGTTGCCGTCCGGGGTGGCGGCGCGACCGGCGGCGCGGGATTAGCGCGATATCGCCTTGCGTTGCCCGAAGAAGCAAAGCCAAGGCTATGAAGATGAACGGCAAAAACGCGCGGAAAACATCTCCGCGTTGCGGCCGCCCGGCGACAGCCCCTGCGCCAATAGCGCCGCCCGCGTGGCGGGGCGTTCCAGCCAGGCATTGACTGCCGCATTCCCCGCCGACGCGACCTGCGGCGCCAAGCCCGCCGGCCCGTAGAGCCCATACCGGATCGTCACCGTTGCCGCGCCGAAGCCGGCTTCGGCCATGGTCGGCACGTCAGGCAGTTCAGGCCAGCGTTCCGCGCTGGTCACCGCCAGCCCCCGCACCTGGCCATCACGCGCCAGCGGCATTGCGATCGCGACCGTCAGGATCATCGCCGCCATGCACCGCCCCATCAAATCCCGCACCGCCGGGTGCGATAGGGGATGTGATTCAACGCGATGCGGGCCGCCAGCCCGAACGACGCCATGGCGATATGCGGCGCGGTGCCGTTGCCAGGGGATGCGTCGTCGAGGTCCCCCGGCCGCGCCCGGGCGAGCGCGACGAAGCCGGCCAGGTCCGCGGCCGGCAGGTCCCGCCGCACCGCCAACAGCGACGAACCCTCGGCCACCCTCACCAGCGGCAGGAAGGCGCGGGCGGCATCATGGGGCAGGCTGCGGACCAGGGAGGGCGACATGTACAGCGGCGCCCCTCGCATCATCAGGGTGCGCTCGTCGGGGGCGGCGCGGGCGACGGCCCCGGTGCCGATGGTGCCGCTGGCGCCGGCCCGGTTGTCCACGATCACCGGCTGGCCGAGGGCTTCGCCGAGGGACGGCGCCAACATGCGCGCCAGCACGTCCGGCAGCGGTGCTGGGCGTGACCGGCACGATCAGGCTGACCGGGCCGTCCGGCTCGCGACGGGTTTGGGCGGATACCGGGCCGGCGCCAATTCCGTCCAGGCGGCGGCGATGCGGGCCAGAAAGGCGCGGCGGCTCATGGCCCCGAACGCCCCAGAATCCTGCGCGCCGGGTCCAGCACCTCGGCCACTGACAGCGCCCGAGGCAGCAGCCCCTGGTCCAGGCAGGTCGCCAGGACAAAGCCCAGCACCGGCTCGAGCGCCGCACCGAAGGGCAGCCCCTCCGCTGCATCGTGAAGTGCGGCATAGGCGGCGCGCAGGTCGTCCGGGCGTGCCTCGGCAAAGTCCTGCCGCGCCAGGACCAGATGGTTGACCTGCACGATCCCGTGCCGCGCCGCCCAGGCAGCGGCGGCCCCGACCGGGTCGGCGATGACGGGGCTGTAGCGCGGATCGTCCGGCAGGTCGTTGCCGAGGATCACGGCGTCGAGTTTTCCGGCCTCCAGCAGCTCCAGCAGGTTGGCTGTCTCCGGCGCGCGCACGACCTGCGGCGGGTCGTCGTATTCGGCGACATGGGCGCCTTCCTGGGTGACCCAGCGCACCTCGGTGGCCGGCACGCCATGGCTTTCGGCCATGATGGCGCGGACCCACATGCCCGTGGTCTGGGTATAGGCGCGCACCCCGATCCGCCCGCCGCGCAGCGCCTCGGGCGTCACTTCCGGCCGCGCGGTCAGCCGGATCAGGCAGCGGTGCTGCGCGCGGGCGGCGACGGTGGCCGGCAGCACAACCAATGGCTTGCCGAAGGCCACCGCCTGCAGCGCCGTGACAATCGCCATTTCGCAGATATCGAAGGCCTGGGCGCGGGCCATGAGCGCAAAGGCGCGATGGATCGGCGCAATCATCGGCCATTCCACGGCTGCACCATTGGGCAGGGTGGGGGACGCCTTCAGCGAGGCAAAGGCCGGTTGCGCGCCCAAAGCAAAACGAATGGGGGCAATGCGGATCGATGCCATGGCTCAGCCCTCCGTCAGCGCGGGATAGAGGCGTCGCGCGGTGCCGCCCAGGATCAGGGCCCGGTCGTCGGTGTATAGCCCCGCCATGGCCGCCTTCGCATGGGCGACCAGGTTCGGAAGGCTGCCCTCGGCCGCCGGGAGGTTCGACCCCCACAGGATGCGCCCCGCACGCGACAAAGCAGTGAGCAGGGCGGCGGCGTTGGAGGCGCCCATCGCCACCAGGTCCAGCGTCCGGCTGGTCAGCTTCAGCTTGCCCTGCGGGTAGGCCGCGAGGTCGAGCAGCGAAGCCGCGCGGCCATGGGGCGGGCCATCCGACAGGTCGGGCCGCGCCAGATGGTCCAGCACCACCGGCACACCGGGGAACCGATCCAGCATGTGGCGCAGGGCCGGTATGCCTTTGGCCGTCATCTGCAGGCAGATCGGCAGGCCCCGGCTTTCAGCCAGTGCCCAGGCGGGGAAGGTCGCTTCGGCATCCAACCAATCGGCCCGGCCGGCATGGTGGTGCCTGTCGTGAACAGCCGAAACCCGCTCAGGCCGCGTTCGTGCCAATGGCGGATTACCGCCGTCGCGTCGGGCGCCAGCAGATCGACCGAGAAGACCCCGGTCGGGCGGCGCGGATACAGGGCGATGGCGTCGGCCAGGTAGGTGTTGTCGTGGCCAAAGGCGGTCGATGCCTGGACCACGATGCCTGGCGCGACCCCGGCCGCATCCATCGCGGCGATCAGCCTGGCGTGGCCGATCGGGCGCGTGGCCGACCAATCCGACCGCCGTCCGCCGATCTGCCCCAGAGCAAAGCGCGCCGTATCGGTGCTGATGACGTGGGTATGGGTATCGACGATCGCGATGGTCATCGGAGCGGGCGTTCCTCGATCTGGTCCCACGCTGCCACCCCCGGCGGCGGTTGCCCATAGGCGGCCGAGGTGGCATCCGGCGCGGCAAAGGGTTAGGACACTTTCATGGCCCTGGAACCCGATCTGCTGACCGACCGCCGCCGCCTCAAGCGCGGCCTGACCCTATGGCGCGCGCTGGCCATCGTGGCGGTGCTGGCGGCGCTCTATGTCGGCTTCGCAGGCGACAAGGGCAGCGGGGTCCTGGGTTCGGCGCATGTCGCGCGGCTGTCGGTGACGGGGGCGATCACCGACGACCGGCGCCTGATCACGGCGATCGACGAGGCCCGGCGGGATGTTTCGGTCCGCGCGCTGATCCTGGCGGTGGACAGCCCCGGCGGCACCATGGCGGGGGGTGAGGCGCTGCACGGCGCCTTGTCCCGCTTCGCCGCCCAGAAGCCGGTGGTGGCGACGCTGGGCGGGACCGCGGCCTCGGCCGGCTACATGATCGCGATGCCGGCCGCGCGGGTGTTTGCCCGCGAAGGCACCGTGACCGGGTCGATCGGCGTGATCCTGCAAAGCTTCGAGGCATCGGACCTGCTGGGCCGGCTAGGTGTTTCGCCCGAAACCATCGCCTCAGGCCCGTTGAAAGACCAGCCGAGCCTGTTCCGCCCGCTGACCGAACAGGGCCGCGCGGCGCTGACCTCGATGGTCGATGACCTCTACGGCCAGTTCGTCACGATGGTCGCGGCCGGCCGCCGGATGGAGGAGGCGCGAGTCCGCAGCCTGGCCGATGGCCGGGTCTATACCGGGCGGCAGGCGCTCGCGCTCGGGCTGGTCGATGCCATCGGCGGCGAGGCCGAGGCCCGGGCCTGGCTCGCGGCCGAGCGCGAAATCCCCGAAAATACGCCGGTCCGCAGCTTGGACCCGCGCCCGCTGTCGGAACGCGCCTTTGCCTCGGCGGTCTCGATGGTCGGAAAAACCCTTTACACCGAATGGCTTGGGCCGATCCTGCGCATTGACGGCCCGATGGCACTTTGG
>JBBRWI010000213.1:0-6465 GCA_038249305.1 Acetobacterales bacterium | reverse complement strand
CGCCGCCAGATGCAGTTTCAGCCCGACCCAGGCCGGCCCCGGCCGGGCCGGCGCACCCCGCAGGGCATGCTTGCCGGTCGCCAGAAGCAGGATGGGCGCGGTCGCAGCGCCGGCCCGCCAGCCGCCCGGCACCGCCGCGATGTCGTGCACGGTGCCGATGACCAGCCTGGCGCCGGCCGCCTCCGCCGCCTGGCGCAGCGCCTGGTCCAGCACCTGGCGCGGCAGGCCGATGCCCATGAAGGGCAGGGCCGCCCGCGCGGTGTGCGCCCCATGCGCCAGCGCCACTTGGTCGATCGCGACCCCGCCCAGGGCCGCGGCATCCAGCCCGAGCCTGCACAAACCCGCTTGCGCCGTCGGTCCCAGGAACTCGCCGCAGACGATCTCGCGCGCCGCCGCATCGCGTTCCAGCAGCAGCACGCGACGGCCGGCGCGGGCTAGGATGATGGCGGCGGCACAGCCCGCCGGCCCGGCGCCCATGATCAGCGCCTCGGCATCCATCAGCCGCTGATCGCCCAGCGATAGGGGAAGGAGGTCTCGACCCTGGCCGCGACCCCGGACTCGGCCAGGTACCGCTCCCAATCCGCGCGCCGGAACGCCCGGCTGACCGAGGCCGTGCTGTCATGGATCACCATGCTGTCCAGCCGCAGCAGCCGCGTGCCCAGCCACAACCCGGCCCAGACCAGCGCATCGCGCTGCACATCCAGGATCAGCCAGCCCTTGTTCGCCCGCGCCGCCAGCAGATGCAGCAGGCGCACCACATCGGGGTCGGGCAGATGATGCGCGACCAGGGTGCAGAGGATCAGGTCGAAGCGCTCAGCCTCGGCCAGGTCGAAGACATCGGCGGTGATCCAGCGCGCCCGCAGCCCCGGATGGCGGCGTTGGGCGCAGGGGGCGGCATGCGGGCTGATGTCCAGCGCCGTAAGGTCGGTGGCGACGCCCTTGGCGGTGAAGAAATCCTGCACTGCCATGAGCACATCGCCGCCGCCGGCCCCGACATCCAGCACCGATACGGCGGTCTCGCCCGAAAACCGGTGCAAAAAGGCGCGCAGCGGCCGATCGGCAAAGGTCCAGCGGTTCAACCGGCCGAGGTCGCGCAGCGCCGTCTCCCAGGCCGCTTCCGTCTCGGCGGGGTCATCCATCCGTTCCGGCCGCATGTTCCGCGGGCCGATCCACATCAGGCGAAGACGCCGCGCAGGGCTTCGGCCGACAGGCCGGGACCGAAGGCCATGGCAGCGAGGCTTTGCCCTGCCGTCGCCGTCGCCAGCATGTCGCGCAGCACGAACAGGATGGTGGCCGAGGACATGTTCCCCGCCCGCGCGAGCACGGCGCGGCTTGGCGCCAGCGCGTCCGGCGCCAGCTCCAGCGCGGCCTCCACCGCATCCAGGATCGCCCGCCCACCGGGGTGCACGGCCCAGAGGTCGGGTTTGGGGCCGGGCAGCAGGGCCGCCGCCGCGGCTGGCAGCAACCGCTTCAGGCTGGTCGGCACTTCGGTCGAAAGATGCAGGTCGAAGCCGGTCTGGCCGATTTCCCATACCATCTGGTCATCGACCTCGGGCATCAGGGCGGTGCCGAAGGCATCGAGCCGCAGCCCCTCGGCCTCTGCCGTCACCAGGGCCGCCGCGGCGCCATCGGCGAATTGCATGTAGCCGAGCAGGTGGCCGAGGTCGGTGCGGTCCTGCATGTGCAGGGTGCCGAGTTCGAGCGTCACCACCAGCACCCGCGCGCCGGCATCGGCCCTGACCATCTCGGCCGCTGTGCGCAGCGCGATGATGCCGGCCTGGCAGCCCATGAAACCGATCATTGTCCGGTGCGCATAGGGGCTGGCGCCGATGTGCCGCTGCACCGCCTGGTCCAGGCCCGGCGCCCGCAGGCCGGTGCAACTCGCGACCACGATGTGGGTGATGCCGGTGACGGGCCCCAGGCTTGCCAGGGCCTGGAAGGCGAGCGGCGGGGCATGGCGTGCATAGGCCGCCATGCGCGCCGCGGTCGTCGGCCAGGCGCCATCGGGGAAGAAGGAGCCCGGGGTGCCGGGCGGCGGTTCGGGCGACAGCACCGACCAGCGCTCATCGATCCCCGAACGGGCGGCAAGCCGGGCAAAGCCCCGGCGTGCGCGATCATCCGGCAACAGCCGCGCGACGAGCTCCAAAAAGGGCTGGTGACAGGCGTTCGGCGGCGTGGCACTGCCGATGCGGTTCAGGTGGGCTGCGTGCATCGCCCCTAGATGGGCCGTTTCGCAACGCCGCACACCTGCCTTTCGCGTGATGGCGAGGTGCCGAACGGCCGCATGCAAGGCTGCATCCGTTTCGCGGAGCGTGTCATGGGGCGAGGTCCGTGGCAGGGTCCTGCCATGCCCGCGGCCGTCCTGTTCATCCTGATCTGGGCCAGCGCCTTCACCGCCGCCGCCTTGGTGCTGCGCGAATGGCCGCCGTTCTGGGCGCTTGGGCTGCGCTTCGCGGCGGCGGCCCCGATCCTGCTCGCCATCGTCATCTGGCGGGCGGCGCCCTGGCCGGCCGCGGCGGATTGGCCGCGGGTCGCGGCGATGGGGGCTTTTGGCGTCGCCGGCTACCTCGGGTGTTCCTGGGCCGCGATGGCGCTGGTGCCCTCGGGGCTGGTTGCGCTGATCGCGGCCGCGGCGCCGCTGTTCGTGGCCCTGGGCGAGCGGCTGTTCAGGGGCCGGCGCATGCGGCCGATGGCCTGGGTCGGGCTCGGGCTCGGCTGGGCGGGCGTGGCGGTGCTGGGGGGCGCGCGCGCGGCGGACGGCCTGGCCGGGGCCGAGGTGCTGGGCCTGGCCCTTGCCCTGGCCGGCGCCGCATCCCAGGCGGCCGGCATCCTGATCTTCGCCCCGGCGCGCGGCCGGGTGGACCCGTGGTCGGCCAATCTGGTGCAGACGCTTGTCTCGGCGGCTTTGCTGCTGCCGGCGGCATTGCTGATCGAGGGCGGGCCGCCCGGACTGCCGGGGGCGGCGACCCTGGCCGGGTTGGCCTACAGCGTGCTGGTCGTCGGGGTGGCGGGCTATGCGCTGTGGTTCCTGATGCTGCGGCGATTGCCGGCCGCCACGGCGGCGGCGCTGCAACTGCTGGCGCCGCCGCTGGCCGCGGTCTTTGGTTGGGCGCTGTTGGGCGAGCGGTTGGGCGTGGCGGATCTGGTCGGCGGCACGGTCACTCTGGCGGGGCTGCTGCTGCTGTTGCGCGCCCGCCAGGGCGTGGCCGGCTGAGCTCAGCCGCGTTCCGCCTGCGCCACGGCAATCGCCTCCATCAGCACCGCCGCATCGCCGATGTGGTTCGCCAGCAGCAGCACCAGGCGCGCATCAAGCCGCCGCGACGCGGCCTCATCCAGCCCCGCATGCGCCGCGACCAGGGCCGCGAACAGCGCATCGGGGTCGGTCAGGCGGGGGGCGGTGTCGAGCGGCATCAATCGCATCCCATCGCGCGCCGATGGGCCGCAGCGACCAGCGCGAAGTCGGGCACACGCAGCCGCGCCGCCACATGCTGGTCGGGCCGCAGCAGCACCGCCATGCCCGGGGTGACGCCGAAACGGGCGCGGACCAGGCCCGCGTGATCCTGCAACGCCCCGCGTATCGGCGTATCGGCGATGAAGACGGGCAGCACGCCGGGCGGCAGATCCAGCGGGCGCGGTGCGCCAAAGACCAGCAGGCAGAACCCCGCGACATGCCGCAACAGCCAGCCGGGTTTGCCGTCGCACAGGACCGGGCCGTCCGGGGCCGCGCTGCCTGGGACCGCGCCGCCTGGGACCGCGCCGCCGGCGATGTCGTCCGGCGTGTGCAGCGGGCTGGGTGACAGGACCGCGGGGCGCGACAGCCGCCCCGAATTCACCAGCGGCCGCGCGAAGGCGAAACGCTGCGCCAGGTCCAGCACCGCATCGCGATAGGCGCGTGCGGCGGGTGTCTTTGGCGAGATGAAATCCGTCGCCCGGGTGGAATGCAGGATGTTCTCGTCGGCCGCCGGCACGCGTTCCGCGTCGTAGGTGGCGATCAGGCTTTCCGGCGCCGCGCCATGCAGCACCGCGGCGAGTTTCCAGCCCAGGTTGTCCGCGTCCTGCACCCCGCCATTGCCGCCGCGCGCCCCAAAGGGGCTGACCTGATGTGCGCTGTCGCCCAGGAAGATCGTCCGCCCATGCACAAAGCGGTCCAGCCGCCGGCAGCGGAAGGTGTAGACGCTGACCCATTCCAGGCTGAAGGGCACATCCGGGCCCAGCATCGCCCGCACCCGCGGGATGACATTCTCGGGGCGGGCTTCCGCCTCGGGGTCGGCGTCGGGGCCGAGTTGGAAATCGATCCGCCACACATCGTCCGGCTGCTTGTGCAGCAGCACGGATTGGCCCGGGTGGAAGGGGGGATCGAACCAGAACCAGCGTTCGGTCGGAAAGGCCGCCTGCATGGTGACATCGGCGATCAGGAAGCGGTCCTGGAACACCTGGCCGGTGAAGGCCAGGTCCAGCGCGCGGCGGATGGTCGATCGCGCGCCGTCGCAGGCCAGCAGCCAATCCGCGTGCAACGTATAGGCCGCGTCGGGTGCGCCCACCGTCAGCGTCGCGCCATCGGGGTGCTGCGCGACGCCGGTGACCCGATGCTTCCAGCGCAGATCGACCAGCCCCGTGGCGTTGCAGGCCTCTACCAGCCAGGCCTCGGCGTAATACTGTTGCAGGTTCACGAAGGCCGGGTGTTCGTGGCCCTGTTCGGGCAGCAGGTCGAAACCAAAAACCTCGCGGTCCTGGAAGAAGACACGGCCGTGCTGCCAGGTGATGCCCTTGGCGAGCATTCTGTCGCCGAGGCCGAGGCGGGAGAAGATTTCGAGCGTGCGCTTGGCGAAGCAGATGGCGCGCGAGCCGGTCGAGACGGTGTCGTCATCATCCAGCACCGTGCAGGCGATGCCGCGCCGCGCGAGGTCGAGCGCCAGGGTCAGCCCCACGAGGCCGGCGCCGACGATGACCACGGGATGGCGCGCCGTGGCGGCTGGGACGGGGGCTGCGGGATAGCGGGGGTTGGCGTGGGGGGGCGGCATGATGGGCCATCCTGCGGCGTGGTGGGGGCGGCGGCTAGGGTGGAGCGCGGGGTGGATTAATGCGCCGGGCGGGGGCGGCGGCGCCGCCCGGAGGCAAGCAGGCGATACCTTGGGTTTTTTGCGCGCGAGGCGGTTTCGGACAAATTGCCTGGGCCGGGCCGGATCGGCGTGGCGGGGGGCGGGATGGGCTGGTTTTTGCCGTTCGCATGCAGATGGTGATTTACCGCGTGGCGGAGGGTTTCGGACAAAACCCCCGGGATCGGCGCGGCGCGACCGGAGGGGGCGGCCTGGCGGCGGCGGGTCGGGACGTGTCCGGTCATCGGGGGCCTCCTTGCCAGCGCGAGGGAACACCATATATAGGAATATCATCTTTTGGCAAGGTGAAAGTGCAGCGGGCGCAGAGACCGCGTGCGATTCGTCTCGCGGCTGGCAACGAAAGCGTTGCCGTCATCCCTGGGGCGACGCTGGTGCGGCGAGGGGGGCATGGACCCTTCGACGCTTCCAAAGCGCGGCCGGATGCCGGGCATCGCGCTCGGCGAGGTGCTGGCGGCGGAATGTGCTGCCGCACGGCTGGCGCGCGCCGCTGCTGGGCGCCCTTGGCATGCACGCGCCCGGCGCCCTGGCCTTGGCGGGCGTGCTGCTACGCGCCCCAGGTCAGTTTCTTCGAGACTGGCGAGGCGGAGGTTCAGGCCATGATGGAGCGGCCGCGGCAGGATGGCGGCGATCCGTGGCAAGAAGTCACGGTGGAGGGCACGCTGCGCGACCGGCTTACACCGGACGGACGGCGGCAATTTTCAGGCATGCGGGAGCAAGGCTACTGGTTCGTACGCGGCTCCAGCGGCTCGCCAATCCTCAAGCGCGGCGGGCAGCAACTGGCGGCGATCCTGAGCCTTTCCGAACTGGGCTTCAACGAACGGAAGAACTCGCTGCAGGAGGCTTTTGTCATCCCGGCGACGGTGATCCGGCGGCATGTCGAGCGGCTTGTCGCCGCGCCGGTGGCCGCGCCGGTGCGCCTGGACCCGGCGCAACTGGCGGAGGTGATGGAGGCGATCGACGCGGCGGGAACGGCGGTCGCGGACATCCCGGCGCGGCTGCGGGATGGCGGCGCGGGCGCGCGCGGCGGAGCCTCTGGCGCCCTCCAATGACGGGGCGGATATCGCCGCAGCCATCGGCGCCGCGCGCGACAAGCTCGGCAGGCTGGATATCGCCGGCGCGCTGGCCGGGCTGAAGGCCAAGCGCGCGGAGGAGGAGGCCGCGCGCCGCCAGCGCCTGAAACCGCTGCTGCGCGAGCAGGCAGCGATCGAACGCCTGACCTACGACCACGCGGCCGCCATGGCGACGCTGCGCGACCTCCAGGCGCTCGACCCTGATGATCCCTGGCCGAGCATCGAGATCGGCGATCTGCACGTGACCACCGGCGCGCTCGCCCCGGCCCTGGCCGCCT
>JBBRWI010000212.1:0-6466 GCA_038249305.1 Acetobacterales bacterium | reverse complement strand
GCTGCCGCTTCGCCGCCCGCTGCCGCTACGGGACCCCCGACTGCACCACTGCCGATCCGCCGCTGCGCGAGGTGACGCCAGGCCACAAGGTCGCCTGCTTCCTGGCCGAAAGCATCGCCGCATGACGCAGCCCCTGCTGAGTGTCCGCGACCTGCAAAAACGCTTTGCGGTGAAGGGCGGGCTGCTGCGCCGCACCGTTGACCAGGTGCATGCGGTCAGCGGCGTCAGCTTCGACATCGCCGCGGGCGAAACGCTGGGCCTGGTCGGTGAATCCGGCTGCGGCAAATCCACCACGGGGCGGCTGATCCTGCGGCTGATCGAACCGAGCACCGGCCAGGTCTGGTTCGAGGGGCAGGACGTCACAGCCCTCGACCACAATGCCCTCGGCACCCTGCGCCGCGACATGCAGATCATTTTCCAGGACCCTTTTGCCTCGCTGAACCCGCGCATGACGGTGGGGGCCATCGTCGCCGAGGCACTGATCATCCATCGCCTGGCGAAGACCCGTGCCGAACGCGAGGACCGCGTTGTGGATCTGCTCGAAACCGTGGGCCTGAACGCCGACCATATGCGGCGCTTTCCGCACGAGTTTTCCGGCGGGCAGCGGCAGCGCATCGGCATTGCGCGCGCGCTGGCGGTGTCGCCGAAACTCGTCGTCTGCGACGAACCGGTCAGCGCATTGGATGTGTCGATCCAGGCCCAGGTGGTGAACCTGCTGGAGGATCTGCAGGCGAAATTCGGCCTGACCTATCTGTTCATCGCGCATGACCTGTCGGTGGTCGAACACATCAGCGACCGGGTGGCGGTGATGTACCTCGGCCGCATTGTCGAAATCGCCTCGGCGCGCGACCTCTACACGACGCCGCTGCACCCCTACACCGAGGCCCTGCTTTCCGCCGTGCCGATCCCCGATCCGACCGTCAGGCGCACCCGGATCATGCTCAAGGGCGATGTGCCCAACCCGATCAACCCGCCCCCGGGCTGCCATTTCCACACCCGCTGCCCGATCGCCCAGGCCAATCCCTGCCGCACGGCGGCCCCGCCCCTGCGCGAGGTGCAACCCGGCCATTGGCTCGCCTGCCACCTGCGGGGGTAGGGGTGCAAACTCGCGCATCGGGTCGGAGCGCTTCCCGTACGATTGGGTCCCACCCCGGGTTTCGCCGATCCCGCATATCGCCCATCCTGCCGCCGCCGGCGCGTGCCGGCCGGGAGGGAATCGGCGGTGCCGGCACATGCGGGGGGCGCCCAGGGCCGGGCCGCCGATATCGACTCGCCGCTTGCCTGGCGGCGGCTGGCGGCGGCCATGGCGCTCGGCACCATCGGCGGCGTCGGGCTGTGGTCCATCGTGGTGTCGCTGCCCTCGGTGCAGGCCGAATTCGGCGTGGCCCGTGCAGCCGCCACCCTGCCCTATTCAGCGGCGCTGTTCGGGCTGGTGCTGGGTGGGGTGCTGATGGGCTGGCTCAGCGATCGTTTCGGTGTCGTGGTGCCGGTGGTGCTGGGCGCTTTCGCCCTGGGCGGCGGATATGTCGCCGTCTCGATGGCTGAAAGCCTGTGGGCGTTCGCGCTGATCTATGGCGGGGTGATCGGGCTGCTGGGCGCCTCGGCCGTCTTCGCGCCGCTGGTCGCCGATACCTCCCACTGGTTCGACCGGCGGCGCGGCATGGCGGTGGCGCTATGCGCCAGCGGCAACTACATCGCGGGGGCGCTGTGGCCGCCAATCCTGCAGCATTTCATCGACACGGTCGGCTGGCGGCAGACGCATTTCGGGGTCGGCGTGTTCTGCCTGGTCACCATGCTGCCGCTGGCGCTGGCGCTGCGGCGGCCGACGCCGATGGCGGCGGTGGTGCCGCGCCTCGCCGGCGCGCCGCCGGACGCACCGCTCGGCATGGCGCCGAATACCTTGCAGGCGCTGTTGATCCTGGCCGGCATCGCCTGTTGTGTCGCGATGGCGATGCCGCAGGTCCACATCGTCGCCTATTGCGTGGACCTTGGCTACGGCGCCGCGCGGGGGGCGGAGATGCTGTCGCTCATGCTGGTCATGGGCACGGTCAGCCGCCTGGCCTCGGGTTGGATCATGGACCGGATCGGCGGTCTGGCGACGCTGCTGCTGGGGTCGGTGGCGCAGGCGGTGGCACTGACGCTGTTCCTGCCCTTTGACGGGTTGGTGTCGCTTTACCTGATCTCGGCGGTGTTCGGCCTGTTCCAGGGCGGCATCGTGCCGAGCTACGCGATTATCGTGCGCCGCTTCTTCCCGCCGATGGAGGCCGGCACCCGCGTCGGGCTGGTGCTGTCGGCCACTCTGGCGGGCATGGCGCTGGGCGGATGGATGTCGGGCGCGATCTTCGATTCGACCGGGTCGTATCAGGCGGCGATCGTGAATGGGCTCGGCTGGAACGCGCTGAACATCGCCATCGCTGCCTGGCTGCTTTGGCGTTCGCGCCGGGGCGGCCGGGTCTCGGGGGCGCTGGTGGCTTGATCACTTCGCCATGGTACATGGATCAGACGCTCCAGGCGGGGCAGAGTAAGTGCCGCACAAAACGCAGGGCTGCATGATGTTCCGCGCCGGTCGCGACCCTGCACATCCTGCCGGCCAATGGCGGCGGCCGGCTGGGGCTATACCGCGAGGGCTGGCGCAGACTGCTGCGCAACCGCCAGCGCCGCATCGTGACTGACGACATCCTGATCTTCACCCGCAACCCGCGCGTAGCCTTGCCATCGGCGGCCGATACCGAGGGCGCGCGCTGGGTCGCCCAGGGATGGCCGTAGTGGGACGGCTGTAGTGGGACGGATCTAGCACCGGGGATGCTGTTGCTCTGGACCGCCGCGGCGGCCACCTGCCTGTTCGGCACGCTGATGGTCGGCGCTGGTCTGTTCCACGCCCTGCGCGTGCGGCAGGACACGCGCAACGTCGTGGGCCAAGTGACGCTCATCTTGCCACTGACCGGACCGGTGCCGCGGTTGGAGGCGCTGTTCCAGGCACTCGCGGCGCAGCGCCTGCGCCCGCGGCGGCTCATCGTCGCGGTGGAATCGCCCGATGACCCCGCCGCCGCAAGGACCCGGGCGGCGGCGGGGCTGCTGCCCTTTCCCATGCAACTGGTGGTGGCCGGAACCTCGGCCACCCGCGGCCAGAAATGCAGCAACCTGATCGCCGGCCTGGGTTGGATCGATGCGCAGGACGATGCGGTGGTGCTACTCGACGCCGATATCCTGCCGCAACGCTGGTGGCTGTCCGCCCTGACCGGCCCGCTGCTGCATGGCCGCCACCAGATCGTCACGGGCTATCGCTGGCCCTACCCCGCCGGCCCGGGGCTGATGACACAGATCATCGTCTGGTTCGATCGCTGTATGGCGACCCTGCCGCGGCTGCAACGCCAATCGCTGGTCTGGGGCGGGTCGCTTGCGCTGTCGCGCCAGGCGATCGCGCTCCTGGATCTGCCGCGTGTCCTCGACCGCGCCTTGTCCGACGACTTGGCCATCGCTGAGGCGGCCCGCCGGGCGGGCATCGCGGTGCTGACGCGCATCGCGGTGCTGCTGCCGACACCGTTCGAGGGCGATACCGCCGGCTTCATGCGCCGACAGATGCAGATCATTCACCTGTGTCGCCCCGTGTTGTGGCGCTGCGCGCTGGCGGGGAACCTCGTCGAGGCACTGGGCTGGGCGTCGCTGCTCCTGCTCGCCACATCGTCGGGCTTGGCGCTGGCGCTGGTCGGGCTGCTGTCGGCGCTGCGGGTGCTGCGGTGGTGGCTGAACGACCGCCTCGGCCGATTGATCGAGGCGCCCGACCCCCCCGCCGCCCGATGGGCACAGTTACTGGTCGCGCTGGCGGCGCCGGCCTGCATCTGGGTCATCCTCGGGCTGATGCTTCGGGCCTGGCAGCACCGGCGCATCGCCTGGCGCCATGTGACCTACACGCTGGACGGGCCGGAGCAGGTGCGCGTGATCCGGCGCAAAGGGACGGCCGGCGGCTGAACATCACGCTATCGGGCCGGCGCGGTTGCGGCCTGTTTGGAGGCAGAACTGCAAATCCATCGTAACCGCAATTGCCGGACTGGCCGTGCGGGCCTCGCCGAACCCGATCCTTCCGGTCGCTAACGCCGGAACGGATCAGGCCCCCAAGCCACCAGCCTAAAGGTTAACCACCGCGATCGGCAGCCATGGCACGACATGGATCGCGACCGGGTCGTAGAACCAGTCCGCCTCAAACCCACCATCGCCACCCGCCGGGTTGAAACTGCGCGAGGCGACGTCGAGCGAGAAGCCATAGGCCCCCTGCAACGCCGACCCGGGCAGCGAGAAGACCGCCGTATCGGTCTCAGCGTTGTCGGCGGCCGTCATGTGCCAATGCTCGGCGGTGCTTTCGGCCGAGGCCAGCACCGGCACCGCGCCGCCGCAGCCACCACCCCGCAGGAAGACCGAGCGCAGGTGTGAGGCCGAGGCCAGCCAACGGATCTCGATCTCGATATCCGCCGCCGCCGGCCGGCGGATGACCGGGCAGATGAGTTCGAGCGGCGCACTCCAGGCCCCGCCCACGACCCGCCAGCGCAGCCCGAGGAACTGCCCCTGCGGTGCCGTGTTGTCGAGCCGGAAGGCGACTGGCGCCGCCGTCTGCAACACCGTCTTGGCCGCGTCTCCCGTCTCCAACGTCACCTCGTACAACCCATCGACGAAGCCGCCGGTCGGCCAGTTCAGCAGCAGCCGGGACGGGTGCCAGCCCTCGGCCTGCGGGCGCATCGGATACCAGCCGGCCGGGTCCGGCGCCTGCCAGACCGTCTGCAGCGCACCGCCGACGATGCGGTGCAGCGGCCAGGTCAGGCCGGTGAAGGCGACCTGCGCCCCGCCGTTCTGCCGGTAGCGCAACCGGTAGTTGGCGGCATTGCCGATCTCGGCACAGCCATAGACCTGCACCGTGCCGCAATAGGGCGCCGATGCGGGCGCCAGTGGCAGGTCGGCCGGCCGCGCGGGATCAAGCCCCGAGGCCCGCGGCCGGTTCGCCCGCTTGCCATAGCCGCTGACCGCGTCGTGGTAGGCCGCGGCCGGGGCGGCCGGATTGATCAGCGGCATCAGCCCGGCGAAGGTCAGCGCGGGGACATTGCCGCAGGCGACCTCCGGCACGTCGCAGGCCACCCCGGCGACAGCGATCTGGTCGGCTTCCAGCGTCACATCGGGAATGGACCCGGCGTCCCACCGGACGTCGAAGTAGCCCTCGCCATAGATCACCTCCTGCGTGCCATCGCCGTTCACGTCTTGCGTCACGCGAAAGGTGATGTCCGGCACATCCAGCAGCGGCACCCATTCGGGCAGGAAGACCGTGGTGCAGCGCCGGAACGGGCCGATCCAGCGGTCGGGGCGGAACTGCTTGAACAGGTCGGGCGGCATCCGCGCCGCCATGCGCGGGGCCAGGTCCTTGCGCGGATCGCCCCAGCCCTGGGGCAGCGCGGGCGGTGCTGCCCGCAGCGGGGTCGCGGCCAGGCGCGCGGCGAGGCCGCCCTTGGGACCGCCGAAGTTCCGGGACGTCTCCGCGCGGGCCAGCAGGTCGGCGGCATCGCGCCCGATCACCTCGGCAGCGCGGCGCAGGGTGAAGCCGCCATCGCGCAGCAGCGGCGGCGGATCGGGGATCGGGATCGGCGGGCGGGGCCAGCGTTCCAGTTCGGGCACGCGAATGCCCTCCAGGTCGTCCAGCAGGTCGGCCAGGCTGGGACGGCGGAAGATCACGTCGAAGCAGACGCGCTGCGCGCGCCAGCGCAGCACCCAATCGATATCGAAGCGCGGCACCCAGACGCAGAAGCGGCCGCAGGCATCGGTCGTGGCGGTGGCGATCACCTCCCGCTTGCAGCCGAGGGGAAAGTACCAGCCATAGGGCCATCCGGTCGGGAACCAGCCGAGCAACTGGCAATCGGTATCCTCGACATGCACCGTGGCGAAGGGCACCGGCAGCAATTCGCCCGTCGTTGGATTGCGCTTGACCACCCGGCCGCAGATCCGGCGGTAAAGGAACAGCGCGGGATCGATTTTGAATCGGAACTGCTCGGCCAGTTCCGCGACGGGTCGCTTCACAAGATCGGCCATCGGCAGCCCGGTGACGCGCGCGAGGCGGCCGGCGGACATTTCACTGAGCGGCACCCGGTCGGGGTCGGGCCGCGCGATGGCCTTGGCCGGGCTGTCGGCCTTGGGGGTTGCGGGCAGTTTGGGCGTGGGTGTCCGAGGCCCGCTTGGTCGCAGCGTCATGCGCGTTCTCCCCTCGCTGGCGAGTTGCGCGGTAGAGCCGCTCGCACGCTTCGATTGTGGAACGCTATGCTTCTGAGCGGAATGAAAACACCACGGTTCATAACACAATCGCGTGAGTATAGGCGCGTGCGGTCAGTCGCTGACGACCTCCACGCGATCGGGCATGCGGTCGGGCAACGGCAACGAAGCGGCCTCCGCCGCCTGGGATGGCTGCGCCCAACCCGGTGACGATAGCAGCGGC
>JBBRWI010000211.1:0-6485 GCA_038249305.1 Acetobacterales bacterium | reverse complement strand
GTCCGACCGCGCTTGCGTGGTCCCGGGACCCGGTGGCTGTGGCGAAGACGGCCGTGGAGTTCGCCAAGACGAACGATAAGTTCGTGATCCTCGGCGGCGCGCTCGGGACCCAGATGCTGAACCTCGATGGGGTCAAGGCACTGGCTGAGTTGCCGTCGCTGGACGCGTTGCGCGCAGGGTTGCTGGGCATGATCCAGACGCCCGCTTCGCGCATTGCGTCGGTGCTGCAAGCCCCCGGTGGGCAGGTGGCACGGGTCCTGGCGGCGTATGCCAAGAGGGACGAGATCAAGGATGAGGCCGAGGCGGCGTAATCAGGCGCCGCCAGCCAGTTGCTCCACCCCCGATGTGCGGGGGCGGGGTTGTCAAGTCCAATCCAAGCCATTAAGTTAAAGGAACACAAATATGGCCGAACTCGCGAAACTGGTGGAGGAACTCTCCGCCCTGACGGTCCTTGAGGCCGCCGAACTCTCGAAGATGCTCGAGGAGAAGTGGGGCGTCTCCGCCGCCGCGCCGGCTGCCGCTGCCGCGGCCCCCGCCGCTGCTGCTGCCGCCCCGGCAGAAGTGCAGACCGAGTTCACGGTGATCCTGGCCGCCGTCGGCGACAAGAAGATCAACGTGATCAAGGAAATCCGGACGATCACGGGCCTCGGCCTGAAGGAAGCCAAGGATCTGGTCGAAGGCGCGCCCAAGACCGTCAAGGAAGCGGTGACCAAGGACGAGGCGGAGAAGATTCGCAAGGTTCTGGAAGAGAACGGCGCCAAGGTCGAGGTCAAGTAAGACGGACCTCGACCGCCCGGCGCTGCTTTCGCGCTGGGGTTATGATTGATGGGAACGGGGGGAGGCCGGGGGACCGGCTTCTTCCCGCGCCCGCGTTTTCAGCGTGTCTTCTCGGGCCGATGGCGGCCTCGGGGGGATGTCACCCCGCCGACCGGGGAGTTCTGGGCCGGATCAGATAGGGGCAGCAGGACAGGCATGAACGCGATCGGCAAGTCCTTTGGTTCGGGCAGCTTCACCGGGCGGAAGCGTATCCGCAAGTCTTTCGGGCGCCTGCCCGAAGTGGCGCCGATGCCCAATCTCATCGACGTCCAGAGGGCCAGCTACGAGGCCTTCCTGCAGATGGAGGTCCATCCGGACAGCCGGATGCATGCCGGTTTGCAGGAAGTGTTCAAATCGGTCTTCCCGATCGACGATTTCGCCGGCCGTGGCCGGCTGGAGTTCGTCCAATACGAGTTGGAAGACCCGAAGTATGACGTCGAGGAATGCATCCAGCGCGGGCTGACCTATGCAGCCCCCCTGAAGGTGCGGCTGCGCCTGATCGTGTGGGATATCGACGAGGACACCGGCAGCCGGTCGGTCCGCGATATCAAGGAGCAGGATGTCTACATGGGCGACATGCCGCTCATGACCGACAACGGCACCTTCATCATCAACGGCACCGAGCGCGTCATCGTCAGCCAGATGCACCGCAGCCCCGGCGTCTTCTTCGACCACGACAAGGGCAAGACCCATAGCAGCGGCAAGTACCTGTTCGCCGCGCGGGTCATTCCCTATCGCGGGTCGTGGCTCGACTTCGAATTCGACGCCAAGGACATCTGCTACGTCCGCATCGACCGCAAGCGCAAGCTGCCGGCGACGACCTTGCTTTATGCGCTGGACAGCGCGGCCACCGAGGCCAAGCGCCGTGAAAAGGGCAGCCCGCTGGAGCCGTCGGAGGTTCGCGGCATGGATGCGGAGGAAATCCTCGGCCATTTCTACGGCCGGGTGCAGTTCCGCAACGGCCCGAAGGGCTGGAGCCGTCCGTTCGAGCCCGAGGCCTTTCGCGGCATCAAGCTGATCGAAGCGCTGGTCGATGCCAAGACCGGCGAGGTCGTGGCGCAGAAGGAAGAGAAGATGACGCCGCGCGTGGCGCGGAAGATTCAGGAAAAGGGCACGACCGAGGTGTTGGTCAGCCGCGCCGACCTGCTCGGCCGCTACGTCGCCGAGGACATGGTCAACCTGGAAACCGGTGAGATCTGGGCCGAAGCCGGCGAAGAACTGGCCGAGCCGAAGTTGGCCGCCCTGGAGCAGGCCGGCATCAACGAGTTGTCGATGCTGGCGATCGACCAGCAGGTCGGCCCCTGGATACGCAACACGCTGGCGGTGGACAAGAATTCCAACCGCGACGAAGCCTTGATGGACATCTACCGGGTGATGCGCCCGGGCGAGCCGCCGACGCCGGATACGGCCGAGGCGCTGTTCCGCGGGTTGTTCTTCGACGGTGACCGCTACGATCTTTCCGCGGTAGGCCGTGTGAAGATGAACATGCGGCTGAACTTCTCCTTCGATGATGCGCCGGACACCCTGCGCACGCTGCGCAAGCAGGACATCGTGGCGACCGTCAAAACCTTGCAGGAACTGAAAGACGGCAAGGGCCAGATCGACGACATCGACAACCTCGGCAATCGCCGGGTGCGTTCGGTCGGCGAGTTGATGGAAAACCAGTACCGCGTCGGGTTGCTGCGTATGGAGCGCGCGATCAAGGAGCGTATGGGCTCGGTCGATATCGACAGCGTCATGCCGCACGACCTGATCAACGCCAAGCCCGCGGCGGCCGCGGTGCGCGAGTTCTTTGGCAGCAGCCAGTTGTCGCAGTTCATGGACCAGACCAACCCGCTGTCGGAAGTGACGCATAAGCGGCGCCTCTCGGCGCTCGGGCCGGGCGGTCTGACGCGTGAGCGTGCCGGCTTCGAGGTGCGCGACGTGCACCCGACGCATTACGGCCGCATCTGCCCGATCGAGACGCCGGAAGGCCCGAACATTGGCTTGATCAACAGCCTGGCGACCTTCGCCAAGGTGAACAAATACGGCTTCATCGAAACGCCGTACCGCATGGTCAAGGACGGCCATATCTCCGGCGACCCGATCTATCTGTCGGCGATGCAGGAAGACAAGCTGATCGTCGCCCAGGCCGATGCCGATGTGGATGCCATCACCGGCCAGTTCCGCAGCGAATTGGTCAGCGTGCGGCAGAACGGCGACTTCCGCCTGGTGAAGCCGGAAGAGGTCACGGCGATCGACGTTTCGCCGAAGCAGTTGGTCTCGGTCGCCGCGGCGCTGATCCCGTTCCTCGAGAACGATGACGCGAACCGCGCGCTGATGGGCTCGAACATGCAGCGCCAGGCGGTGCCGCTGATCCAGTCCGACGCGCCGCTGGTCGGCACGGGGATGGAAGCCGCCGTCGCGCGCGACAGCGGTGCGACCATCGTCGCCCGCCGCGACGGTATCGTGGACAGCATCGACGGCGCCCGCATCGTGGTGCGCGCGACCAGCGATGACGGCACGACGCGCGGTGTCGACATCTACCGCCTGCGCAAGTTCATGCGCAGCAACCAGAGCACCTGCATCAACCAGCGTCCGTTGGTGCGCGTCGGGAACGTGGTCAAGCCGGGCGACATCATTGCCGATGGCCCTTCCACCGACCTCGGTGAACTGGCGTTGGGCCGGAACGTGCTCGTCGCCTTCATGCCGTGGAATGGCTACAACTTCGAGGACAGCATCCTGATCAGCGAGCGTATCGCCCGGGACGACGTCTTCACCTCGATCCACATCGAGGAATTCGAGGTGATGGCCCGCGACACCAAGCTCGGCCAGGAAGAAATCAGCCGCGACATTCCGAACGTCGGCGAGGAAGCGCTGCGCAACCTCGACGAGGCCGGCATCGTCTATATCGGCGCCGAAGTGCAGCCGGGCGACATCCTGGTCGGCAAGGTGACGCCGAAGGGCGAAAGCCCAATGACGCCGGAGGAGAAGCTGCTTCGCGCGATCTTCGGTGAAAAGGCGTCGGATGTGCGCGACACGTCGCTGCGCCTGCCGCCGGGTGTCACCGGGACGATCGTCGATGTGCGCGTGTTCAGCCGCCGCGGCGTGGACAAGGACGAGCGCGCGATGGCGATCGAGCGTTCGGAAATCGAGCGCCTGGCCAAGGACCGCGACGATGAGCGCGCGATCCAGGAACGCTCCTTCACCTCGCGCCTGCGCGAACGCCTGCTGAACCGCAAGGCGTCGGGCGGGTTCAAGGGCGTCAAGGTCGGCACGCTCATCACCGATGAGGTGCTGTCCGAATTCAACCGCATGACCTGGCGCCAGATCAGCGTGCAGGACGATGCCGCGATGTCCGAGATCGAGGCGCTGAAGCGCGAGTTCGATGCCGCCGTGGAAAAGCTGCAGAAGCGTTTCGACGGCAAGGTCGAGAAGCTGCAGCGCGGCGATGAATTGCCGCCGGGCGTGATGAAGATGGTCAAGGTCTTCGTCGCGGTGAAGCGCAAGCTGCAGCCGGGCGACAAGATGGCCGGCCGCCACGGCAATAAGGGCGTGGTCAGCCGCGTCGTGCCGATCGAGGACATGCCCTTTCTGGAAGATGGCACCTCGGTCGATATCGTGCTGAATCCGCTGGGCGTGCCGTCGCGCATGAACGTCGGCCAGATCCTGGAGACGCACCTGGGTTGGGCCTGCGCCACACTCGGCAAGCAGGTGGGCGAGTTGGTGGAAGACTACCGCCGCACCGCCGCCGCGCGTGACGAGTTGATGGACAAGCTGCGCGACATCTATGGCGACGAGGTCTTCGACCGCGAGATCGCCGGCATGTCCGAGGATGAACTGATCGAACTCGGCGACAATCTCAAGAAGGGCATCCCGATTGCGACCCCGGTCTTCGACGGCGCGAAGATGGAGGATATCGAGGGCATGCTGGTGAAGGCCGGCCTCGATACCTCGGGCCAGGTCTGGCTGCACGATGGGCGGACCGGTGAGCGGTTCGAACGCCGCGTGACCGTAGGCTACATCTACATGTTGAAGCTGCATCACCTGGTGGACGACAAGATCCACGCGCGCTCGATCGGTCCCTATTCGCTGGTCACGCAGCAGCCGCTCGGCGGCAAGGCGCAGTTCGGCGGGCAGCGCTTCGGCGAGATGGAGGTCTGGGCGCTGGAAGCCTATGGCGCCGCCTATACCTTGCAGGAAATGCTGACGGTGAAGTCGGACGACGTGTCCGGCCGCACCAAGGTCTATGAGGCGATCGTACGCGATCAGGACACGTTCGAGGCCGGCATCCCGGAATCCTTCAACGTGCTGGTCAAGGAACTGAAGAGCCTGGGCCTGAACGTGGATCTCGAAACCCGCCCCGAGTGAGTTCGCCCGAGTAAGCAGCCGGGGCCTCATGGCCCCGGCCCTTTCCCCTCGACTGAAAGGACGCTCCCATGTCCGAGCTGATGAAGATCCTGGGCCAGACCGGCCAGGCAATGACCTTCGACCAGATCAAGATCGCGATCGCGAGCCCGGAGCAGATCCGCTCCTGGTCCTATGGCGAGATCAAGAAGCCCGAGACGATCAACTACCGCACCTTCAAGCCGGAGCGGGACGGGTTGTTCTGCGCCCGCATCTTCGGGCCGATCAAGGACTACGAGTGCCTGTGCGGCAAGTACAAGCGCATGAAGTTCCGCGGCATTATCTGCGAGAAGTGTGGCGTCGAGGTGACGCTGGCCAAGGTTCGCCGTGAGCGCATGGGCCATATCGAACTGGCCAGCCCCGTCGCGCATATCTGGTTCCTGAAGTCACTGCCGTCGCGCGTTGGCCTGATGGTGGATATGACGCTGAAGGACCTGGAGAAGGTTCTGTACTTCGAAAGTCATGTGGTGCTGGAGCCGGGCCTGACCGACCTCAAGCTGCATCAGCTGCTTACCGAGGACCAGTACCAGGGCAAGCTCGACGAGTTCGGCGAGGAAGCCTTCCAGGTCGGCATCGGCGCCGAGGCGGTGAAGCAGATCCTGCACGGCATCGACATCCAGAAGGAAGCGCCGCGCCTGCTCGCCGACCTGAAGGACACGACGTCCGAGGCCAAGCGCAAGAAGCTGGTCAAGCGGCTGAAGCTGCTGGAGGCCTTTGGCGAAAGCGGCTGCCGGCCCGAATGGATGATCCTGGATGTCGTCCCGGTCATTCCGCCGGAACTGCGGCCGCTGGTGCCGCTGGACGGCGGGCGTTTCGCCACGTCCGATTTGAACGACCTCTACCGCCGCGTCATCAACCGCAACAACCGCTTGAAGCGGCTGATCGAGTTGCGCGCACCCGACATCATCGTGCGCAATGAAAAGCGCATGTTGCAGGAAGCGGTGGACGCGCTGTTCGACAACGGCCGCCGCGGCCGTGCGATCGCCGGCGCCAACAAGCGCCCGCTGAAGTCGCTGTCCGACATGCTGAAGGGCAAGCAGGGCCGCTTCCGGCAGAACCTGCTCGGCAAGCGCGTCGACTACTCCGGCCGTTCGGTCATCGTGGTCGGGCCTGAGTTGAGGTTGCACCAGTGCGGCCTGCCGAAGAAGATGGCGCTCGAGCTGTTCAAGCCGTTCATCTACGCGCGTCTGCAGACGCTAGGCCAGGCAGCCACCGTCAAGCAGGCCAAGAAGCTCGTCGAGAAGGAGAAGCCCGAGGTCTGGGACGTCCTCGACGAGGTGATC
>JBBRWI010000210.1:0-6509 GCA_038249305.1 Acetobacterales bacterium | reverse complement strand
GATCATGGGGGCGCTGCCGCCGGGGTGGCGGCATGCGATTTTGGGGCGGGCGCCGGCGAAGGCGAAGGCTCGGTGACTCTCCCCGCCTTCGCCCAAACCACGGCTGGCGGCTGGCCAAACGGGCAGCGCAGCAGGCGCCGGGCGACACTGTCTCCCCGCTTTGCCACCGGCACCGCGGTCGCCCGAAGGCCCAGAACATCATCCTTCGCTGTCAGGCGTCAAAGCCCGGCCGGGCAGGCGATGCGGCCGCGGTCGGCGTCCTGGGCGATCGGGATCCTGTCGGCAAAACGCTGGCACACCTGGCCGAGGGAGCAAGCCCGTCAGCTGCGCTCGACGCCGGTGGCGGCGCCGTCCAGGGCGGTTGCCACCGCATTGGCCTGATCCTCGGTCAAGGGGCCGCGCGACAGGCGCATCCGCAGGGCGAGTTTCAGGTTTTCCATGGCGCGCACGACCTGCGGTGCCGGGCCATCGCCATGGACGCGGCCGGCTTCGGCCATGCGGGCCAGCAGCGCGTCCACCGCTGTGCGCTGTTCGGCCAGATGCGCGCGGCCTTCGTCGGTGATCTCGTGCAGCCTCTTGGCGCCGCCTTCGGCCGTGGTGGCGGTGACGTGGCCGAGCTCCTCCAGCAAGGTCAGTGTCGGGTAGATGACGCCGGGGCTCGGGCTATAGGCGCCGCCGACGGCGTCCTCGATCGCCTTGATCAATTCGTACCCATGCCGCGGCTTTTCGGCGATCAGGTGCAGGATGACCAGGCGCAGGTCGCCTTGGGCGAAGAAGCGGCCAGGGCCGCCGCGCCCGCCGCTGCGGCCCTGCCGGCCATAGGGGTGTGGGCCGAAGCCGCCTTCGCCGCGGGCGTGGCGACGGCCCTGGCAGCCGCGGGAAGGGTCGTGGTGTGTGTGTCTGTGATGCATGATATGTCCTGAAGCGCGGTGTTGCGCTTCATCTTAGATATATCGAAAAACAGTCTAGACAACGGCCGTTCGCTTTTTATCGCCGACCGGCCGTCCCCAGCCACACCGCCAGCATGACCAATGCCCCCCCGGCAAAAACCTGCGGCGCCGGCCATTCCGCAAGCCACACCGCCGCGATCAGCGCCGCGGAAAGCGGTTGCAGATACCCCACCATCGACGCATCGGTCGCCCGCGCGCGGGTCAGCAGGATGGTGAACATCGCCAGCGGAATGGCCGAGGCAAACACCGCCAGCCCGGCCAGCGTGCCATAGACCCATAGCGGCTGGTCGAATGCTGCCAGCGGCCCAAAGCCCAGCGCCAGCACCAGCGCGACCGCCCCCGCCACCACCTGCTGCCCCAGCGCCAGCATCGCCGGCTGGCTGGGCCGCACGCTGCGGACATAAACCGTGCCGAGCGCATAGGACAGCGCCGTCGCCAGCATCAGCAACGCGCCTTCAAGGCTCGCCCCGCCCTCCAGCGCGCCAGGCCCGATGATCACGGCGATGCCGCAAAACCCGAGGCCCAGCCCCACGATAGCCAGCCGCCCCGGCCTTTCCCCCGCCAGCAGAAAGGCTGAAAACAGCCCGACCAGCAGCGGGGCGGCCGATTGGATCAGGGCTGCGGGCGCGGCCTCGATCCGGCCGAGTGCCATGGCCGTCATCACATTGGGCAGCCAGCCGTTCAGCGTGCCGATCACCGCCATGTGCCGCAGCAGCCGTGGCGCGGGGCGGGCCAGCGCGCCGGTCGCGGCCAGAAACGCCCAGATCGCGACGGCCGAAATCAGCCCGCGCACCGCCGCCAGCGCCATCGGCTCCATCTCGGTCGCGATCAGCCGCAGCACGGGGAAGGACGCGCCCCAGAAGAAGCCGATCACCAGCAGCCGCCACCACAACGCCGGGCCGACCAGATTGGCCTGTGGGGTCACCGGGCCAGGGCACGCCAGCGGGCGACATTGGCGTTGTGTTCCTCAAGGGTCCGGCCAAAGGCGTGGCCGCCGGCGCCGTCGGCGACGAAGTACAGGAATTCATGCGCCTCCGGCCGCGTTGCCGCGCGCAGCGATGCGACCCCCGGCGCCGCGATCGGGCCGGGCGGCAGGCCGCGTATGCGATAGGTGTTGAAGGGGTGGTCGCGGTCCAGGTCGGCGCGGGTGATCGGCCGGTCGAGCGGCCCGGCCGCGGCGGCATAGGCGACCGTCGGGTCCGATTGCAGCGGCATGCCGCGGCGCAGGCGGTTGACGAAGACCCCGGCGACGCGGGCGCGTTCCTCGGGCCGGGCGGTTTCGCGTTCGATGATGCTGGCCAGCACCAGCGCGTCACGCGGGCTGGCCAGTGGCAGGTTGGGGGCACGGGCGGCCCAGGCCTCGGCCAGCGCCGCGTCCATCGCCGTATCGGCGCGGGTGACCAGGGCGGCGCGGGTGTCGCCCCACTGGTAGGTATAGGTCTCCGGCAGAAGGGCCGCCTCGGCGAAGGCGGGGGTGTCGCCGGCCAGCCCCTCGGCGCGTTCCAGCAGGGGCAGGATCTGGCGGATGGTCAGCCCTTCGGGGATGGTGAGGCGGCGTTGCACCGGGCGGGCGCGGCGCAGGATATCAAGCACCTGTTGCAGCGACGCAGCCGGCGGAAAGACGAATTCGGCGGCGCGCAAAGGCCCCTGGTCGCGGGTGATCCAGGCGGCGGCGGCGAAGCTGCGGGCATCGGCGACGACCTTCGCCTCGGTCAGCAAGGCGCCGATCGCCGGGCCATTGGCGCCGCGCGGGATGACCAGTTGTACGGGCGTCGCCAGTGGGCCGGGCGCGACCCATAGCCGCTGGGCCCAGACCCAGCCGAAGGCGCCGCCGGCGACCAGCAGCCCCATGAGAAGGAGGAGAAATCGCTGCATGGCCAGACGTTGGAAATGGAGGCGGGCCGCCGACTTGTCAGCGCCCCGTCAGGCCGGGCGCGAAAAGATCACGCTGGCATTGGTCCCGCCGAAGCCGAAGGAATTGGACAGGGCCACATCGATCGGGCGTTCCTGCGCATGCAGGGCGACCCGGTCGATCACACTTTCGCGCGACGGCTTTTCCAGGTTCAGCGTCGGCGGCGCCACGCGGTCGCGGATCGCCAGGATGCTGAACACCGCCTCCACCGCGCCGGCGGCCCCCAGCAGGTGCCCGACCGCCGATTTGGTCGAGGACATGGCCAGGCCTTGGGCCGCGTCGCCGAACAGCCGCTCCACCGCCTCCAGTTCCAGATCGTCGCCGAGCGGCGTGCTGGTGCCATGGGCGTTGACGTACTGGATATCGGCCGGCGTCAGCCGTGCATCGCCGAGGGCCGCCTGCATGGCGCGGAAGGCGCCCTCGTGATGCTCGGCGGGTGCGGTGATGTGGTAGGCGTCGCCGGACATGCCGTAGCCGACGACCTCGGCGTAGATGTTCGCGCCGCGCGCCTTGGCGTGTTCCAGTTCTTCCAGGATCAGGACACCGGCGCCCTCGCCCATCACGAAGCCGTCGCGGTCTGCATCCCAGGGGCGGCTGCCCCTGGTCGGCTGGTCGTTGAAATCAGTGGACAGCGCGCGGGCCGCGCAGAAGCCGGCCATGCCGATTTCGCTGACGGCCGCTTCGGCGCCGCCGGCGACCATCACATCGGCATCGTTCAGCGCGATCAAACGCGCCGCATCGCCGATGGCATGCACGCCGCTGGCGCAGGCCGTGACCACGCTGTGGTTCGGCCCCTTGAAGCCATAGCGGATGGAGACGTGGCCCGAGGCGAGGTTGATCAGCGCCGAGGGGATGAAGAAGGGCGAAATCCGCCGCTGCTTACCCTGGCTGATCAGCAGCGACGCCTCATAGATCGTCGGCAGCCCGCCGATCCCGCTGCCGATCATCACCCCGGTGCGGCAGCGGGAGGGCTCGTCCTGCGGCTCCCAGCCGCTGTCGGCCACGGCCTCACCCGCGGCGACGAGCGCCAGCTGGATGAAGCGGTCCATCTTCTTCTGGTCCTTGGGCGCGATCCATTCGTTCAGATCGAGCCCCCCGTCTGCCTTGGTCCCGACCGGCACCTGGCCCGCGATCTTCGCCGTCAGGTTGGTGGTGTCGAAGGATTGGATGGAACCGATCCCGCTCTCGCTCGCGAGCATGCGTTTCCACACGCGCGCCACACCCAGGCCCAGGGGGCAGGCGATGCCCATCCCCGTGACCACGACCCGGCGCGGGGTCGTCATACGACCTAGCATGCGACCTGCTCCGCCCGACCCCGGTCCTGGCTCAGGCCTTGGCCTTCTCGATGAATTCGATCGCGTCCTTGACGGTCGTGATCTTCTCGGCGGCGTCGTCGGGGATTTCGATGGCGAAGGCTTCCTCGAAGGCCATGACCAGTTCGACCGTGTCGAGGCTGTCGGCGCCCAGGTCGTCGATGAAGGAGGCCGTGTCGGTCACCTTCGATTCTTCGACGCCGAGGTGCTCGACGACGATTTTCTTCACCTTCTCGGCGGTCTCGCTCATGTGCGGTCCTGTCTGTCCCGATTGGACTTTTTTGGGGTTGTTGAAAGGGTGTGGGCAGTTCCTGGCACGGCGCCATGGCGGGCTGGGGGCGTTGCCGACTCCCAATCGCGATGGTGTCGTATCACGACATGGTGGCGGGGCGTAGCCGTGACGGGGGCCGGGGGCAAGGGGAGGAATGACGTTCCTGCCGCCAAAGTCCCCGATCGGCCACCAATTCGCATCAGATCATGGCCATGCCGCCGTTCACATGAAGTGTCACACCGGTAACCCAGGCCGCCTCGGCCGAGGCGAGGTAGGTCACCGCGGCGGCCACATCATCGGGGCTGCCCATGCGGCCGAGCGGAATGCGCCCCATCAACGCCGCCTTCTGGGCATCGTTCAGCGCATCGGTCATGGCGGTCTTCACGAAGCCCGGGGCGACCACGTTCACCGTCACCCCGCGCGGGGCGACTTCCTGGGCGAGCGCCTTGCTCATGCCGATCAGCCCGGCCTTGGCGGCGCAGTAGTTCGCCTGGCCGGCATTGCCGGTGACGCCGACGATGCTGGCGATGGAGATGATCCGGCCCGACCGGCGCTTCATCATGCCCCGCAGCGACGCGCGTGCGAGGCGGAAGGGGGCGTTCAGATCGACCTCGATCACATCGCCCCAATCCTTGTCGCCCATCCGCAGCGCCAGGCCGTCGCGGGTCAGGCCGGCGTTGTTCACCAGGATGTCCAGCGCGCCGAGGCTTTCCTCGATCTTTTCCACCAGCGCGGCCGGGGCCTCGGGGTCGGTGAGGTCGGCGGGGAAGATCGCGCTGCCGGTGCCGAGTTCGACGGCCAGGGCCTCAAGTTCCGCCTCCCGCCGCCCGGTCAGCGCGACGCGCGCGCCTTGCGCGTGCAGTCCGCGGGCGATGGCGGCCCCGATGCCGCCGGTCGCGCCGGTGACCAGGGCGATCTTGCCGTCGAGGCGGAACAGGGCGGTCATGTCAGGCTCCTCAAGACGACTTCCACCTCGGCCGGCGTGCCGCAGGCCATCGCCTGTGCCTCCGGCGCGTTGCGCTTGGCAAGCCCGGTCAGGACCTTGCCGCTGCCGAGTTCGACAAAGCGGTCGCAGCCCATGGCGACCATGGCGGCGACACATTCGCGCCAGCGCACGGTGGCGGTGACCTGGGCAACCAGCATGTCGCGGATGGTGCCAGGGTCGATCGCCTTGGCGGCGCTGACATTGGTCACGACCGGCACCAGCGGGGCCCGGATCGCGGCGTCATCCAGCGCATCGCGCATGACGGCGGCGGCCGGCGCCATCAGGGCGCAATGGAAGGGGGCCGAGACCGGCAGGATCAGGGCGCGCTTCACCCCATCCGCCTTGGCGATTTCGACCGCGCGCTCCACGGCCGCCGTGGCGCCGCTGATGACCACCTGGCCGCCGCCATTGTCGTTGGCGGCCTCGACCACCTGCCTTTCGCCCGTTTCCGGGTCTTCGGCGGCGCGTTCGCAGATGGCGATGGCCTGGGGCAATTCGACGCCGAGGAGGGCTGCCATCGCGCCCTCACCGGCCGGGACGGCGGCCTGCATCGCCTCGCCGCGCAGCCGCAGCAGGCGGGCGGCGGTGGCGATATCGAAGGCCGAGGCCGCGGCCAGGGCGGAGTATTCGCCGAGCGAATGGCCAGCGACCAGCGCCACGCGGTCGGCGAGTTTGAAGCCGCCCTCGGTTTCCAGCACCCGCAGCACGGCCAGGGAATGCGCCATCAGTGCGGGCTGGGCATTGGCGGTCAGGGTGAGGTCCTCGGGCTGGCCTTCGAACATCAGGCGGGAGAGATGCTGCTTCAGCGTCTCGTCCACGATGCCAAAAACCTCCCGCGCGGCGGCAAACGCGGCGGCGAGGTCGCGGCCCATGCCGGGGGCCTGGCTGCCCTGACCGGGAAAAACAAAGGCAAGGGCCATGCTGGCGGCGCTTCTTCTGGCTGTTCGTGTGGGGCGGGCGCCTACCGGGGGGGGGAGGTTGTGTCAATGTGACGCCCGCATAAACCCCCTTCCCTTGGCCCTGCAAAAATGCTCAAAGCCGCCTCCCCTGCCGGGTGCGTGGCATCGCGCCCGGCTAT
>JBBRWI010000209.1:0-6540 GCA_038249305.1 Acetobacterales bacterium | reverse complement strand
GACCTCATCCTCCTTGCCCGAACGAGGAGGACCGACCTGAACATCGGCGGCGAGCACAGGATCCGTCGGGGCCAGTGCGGCACCGAGGAGTAGCGCCGCCGCAGCGCCGAGCCCCAGCACCAGGTAGCCAGTCAGGGCGATGCCGAGAATCGACAGCGGCATCGCAATGATCAGCAGGCGCCAGGTCATCGCCCAGTTCGTCCAGCCGAAGGGGCGATCGAGTTTGAGACCGGCGCCGGTCAGCGCAACGATGACGACCAGTTCCGTCATGCGCTCGGCGACCTCGGGGTGTGCCAGCGGGTCTGGCGTGCCCGCGCTGAAGAGGCCGAACGCCGCGAACCCGATCCCGACGCAGACAATCGGCAGGGAAAAGGGCAGGTCCCGCAGCAGGGTCGGCAGCCACGCCACGAGCAGGATGACCGCGCCGATGCCGGTCAGGAGAACGATGTACGGTTCCATGCGGGGAGGTGCGCCCAATCAAAGTGAGTGTATCCGGCAGCAATGCAGTAGCCAGACGATCGGCTGCAACCGCCCTGCATGGGTCTGGCGACGGCGGCCCTTGGCCGCTGCCTAGGGCCGCTCAGTTCGGACCTGTCCAGCGACCAGATGAAACTGGGGTGAGTGTGAAACCGGTCGGGGCGTTCGCCGTTCGACTTACAAGTGTCCGCAAGTCGGTTTTTTGGGGACGGAAAGCAATCAGCAGGAGGCAAACCATGGTAGATAGAACCAGGCGAGTTGCTCTGACGGCGTTCACCCTTGGTACCACGCTCGTAAGCCGCCCGTTCAGCACACTCGCGCAAACGCCAACGCCTCCAGAAGCATCAGGCGCCGAAAACAGCGGGACGTTGCAACGCGCAGATGCCGACATGCGGCGGGTGATCGAAAAGCTGCTGCAACTGGGTGCCAAGCCAATTGGCTCCCAGTCCGTAGAAGCAACCCGCACCGGCCCCACGCCTGCCGACGCCGTGAAAGCGGTGCTGCGCGACCAGGGAAAGGATCCGGCGGCGATGCTGGCGGCGATGGGCGTGCGGAAGCGCGATATCACCTATCCGATCGTCGCCGGAACGCAGCCGCTTCGGATCTATACCCCCGAGAATGTCGGGGCGCAGGCATTGCCCGTGATCGTTTACATACATGGTGGCGGCTGGGTGATCGCTGATCTTGACACCTACGAAGCATCCGCGATGGCTCTCGCGAAAAAGAGCGGGGCCATCGTCGCCAGCGTGGAATATCGCCATGCCCCGGAGCACCGCTTCCCTGCAGCGCACGACGACACCTTCGCCGCATATCAGTGGGTGCTGCAAAATGCCGGCCAATTCGGCGGCGACCCCCGCCGCGTCGCGATCGCGGGTGAATCCGCCGGTGGCAACATGGCAATCAACGTCGCGATCAGAGCGCGCGACGAGCGCGTCCAGGCACCGTCCCACATGCTCCTGGTCTATCCGGTTGCAGGAACACACCTCAACACGCCGTCGTACCAGCGCAATGAAAATGCGATTCCGCTGAGCAAGCAGGCGATGGAATGGTTTTTCAGGAATACAATTTCGAGCCCTGCCGATCTGCAGGACCCGCGCCTGGACATCGTGGGCAAGGCCAACCTCGCCGGCTTGCCCGCGGCGACAATCATCAACGCTGCGATTGATCCGCTGGCGTCGGAAGGCCTCGTTCTCAAGGAAAAGCTTGTCGCCGCAGGGGTGCGGACGGCCCACCAACTCTACGAAGGCGTCACTCACGAGTTTTTCGGCATGGACGCTGTCGTCGCGGATGCGGCACGAGCACAAGACTTGGCCGCGCGCGACTTGCGTGCAGCCTTTGCCGGTGGCGCAGGTCGATAGTCCCCGAGGAGCGACCTGCCGCACGCTCTATGGCCCCTTCCAGGGCCTGCAGCACGGGCGACACCGCGCCCGCCCAGAAGGCGGCCCAGGCCAGCAGCGTGGGGTCGCATGCCAGCACGCCGGCCACGGCGCCCGGTCGGCGGGCCGACGGCCATGCCAGCGGCTTACCGGGGCGACGGACCGGCGCGGCCCAGCCCTCAGTGTGGCTATCGCCTCCAGGGGGCGGCCAAGACGGGCGGTTTCGCGTCCGAGCGCTCACCGGCGTAGCACCCTGTCGTGGGCGGCAGGTCGCGCAACTGTCCGGCCCACCAGATGGCGAAGTCGCCTGTCAGGCCCATCGGCGTTCGCCTCGAATCGACACGTTCTAAGCCCGATGGACCCGCGACACGCCTTGCGCCATCGAGGCGCCGTCCGAACGACCGGTCCGCCGGATCCCCTTTCGATGCACACCCGCCATCATTCAGCAGCATCCAGTCGGGCAAAGAAGGCCGCGACCGCATCGTTGAAGGCCGGCGCACATTCGAAATACGCCGAGTGCCCTGCCTTCGCGAAGGACACATGCGTGGCCCGGGGGGTCGCTGCGGCCATCGCCGGGATGGTGAAGGACGGGAAGACGCCATCCTCCCCACCGGTCAGCCACAGCACCGGCACGGTGATGTCGGCCAGATCGGCCAGCGGCCGTATCCGCAGCGCATAGATTTTCTCGCGCACGGCCTCCTTGTCCAGCCCTGTCGTCAGTTCATCGATCGCGCGATAGAGCTGATGCAGGCCCGGTTGTTCGCGCGCGGCCCGCGGCCCGATCGCCGGATGCACCCCCGGCATCCGTGCCGCCGCTGCCATCCCCATCCAACCATCCATGTCGCCCCCTGCGCGGCGTGGATCGATCGTGCCCGAGGTCGCGGCCATCACCACCGCGCGCAGCCAGGCGGGTCTGGCAAAGGCGGTTTCCAGCGCGGTCCATCCGCCCATCGACTGCCCCACGATCCGCACATCGCCGAGGTCCAGATGCGCGACCAGCGCCGCCATGTCGGCGGCATAATCGGCCGGGTCCGGCCCGCCCGCCGGCGCGGTCGAGGGCGCGAAGCCGCGATGGCTGAAGGTCACGCAGGTGAACCGCGGCGCGAAATGCGCGACCTGCTGCCACCAGGACATATGGTTGCCGCCGAGGCCATGCGCGAAGACGATGGCCGGGCCATCGCCGGTCGCTTCCCAATACAACCGGCAATCGGGACGTTCGAGGAACCCGCGGCGGCGGGTGGGGGCGGTGGTCTGGCTCATGGACGGGTCCTCGGTTCGACGTAGCGGGCTTCTTCGGCGTAGTAGCGGTCGAACCCGACGCCGGCGTACAGGTCGGCGAAGTCCAGCAGCCGCTCGGGCGGGATACGGCCACCGCCGCGCAGTGCTGCCAGCGCCGCCCGCTGCGCGTGGATCGCAGCATTCAGCAGGCTGACACCGCAGAGCAGCAGGCGGTAGCCGATCGCCCCCGCCTCGGCCGCGCTCAGCCAGGGGCGGCCGGGCTTTTCGACCTGCGCCAACATGGTGGGCGTGCGCGGCACCCGGCGATGCAGGGCCTGCATCTCCGCCACATCGGCCGGGCTCTCGAAATAGACGATATCGGCGCCGAGGTCGGCGAAGGCTTCGCAGCGCCACAGGGCTTCGTCGAGACTGGTCGCGGCGCGGCTGTCGGTGCGTCCGATCACCAGCAGATCGTAGCCATGGGCACGGAGTTCATCGCGCGCATCCAGCGCCGCGCGCAGCCGCACCAGCGCCTCCGCCCGCTCGACCACTGCGACGCCCTGCGCGTAGCCACAACGCTTGGGGAAGACCTGGTCCTCGATCATCACCGCGGCGAAACCCGCCGCGTGGTAGCCGGCGATGCTGCGGCGGACGTTCATCGGGTTGCCAAACCCCGTGTCGGCATCGCCGATGACCGGCAGCGCGGTCGCGGCGCAGAGGTCACGGCCCGTCGCCACCATCTCGCCATAGGAGATCAGCCCCGCATCGGGTTGGCCGATGCGCGTGGCGCTGACGGCATAGCCGCTCATGAAACTCGCGGCGAAACCCGCCTCCTCGGCCAGGCGCGCCGACAGCGCATCCCAGACGCCGGGCACGACGACGACCTCGGGGCCGGCGATCAGCGCACGCAGCCGCGCGGCGGGGGTCATCGGGTGTCGCCCGGGCCCGGGTATCGGATTGCCACGACCTCGATCTCCTCCATGCCCGCTGGGGTGCGCAGGCGGATCATGTCCCCCTGCTGCCGCCCGAGCAAAGCCCGGCCGATGGGCGACACCCAGGAGATCCGCCCCCGCGCCGGATCGGCCTCGTCCACGCCGACGATGCTGGCCGTGGCTTCGCTGTCATCGGCCCGCGCCCAGGTGACCGTGGCGCCGAAGAACACCCGGTCGCGGCGGGTCTGGGCCGCGGGATCGACCACCTGCACCCGGTCCAGCCGCCGGCGCAGGAAGCGCACGCGGCGGTCGATTTCGCGCAGGCGGCGCTTGCCGTACTGGTAGTCGGCGTTCTCGCTGCGGTCGCCCTGGGCCGCGGCCCAGGAGACGATTTCGGTCACCTTCGGGCGCTCCTCCTCCCACAGGCGGCGCAATTCCTCCTGCAAGGCCGCGGCCCCGGGCGGCGTCATGTAGAAGGGGGTGCCGGGCGGCAGGCCGGGCGGGCCGTCGTCCTCATCGTCGTCATCCATGCGGGAGGGATGCCGCCGACCGGACGGTGCCGCAAGCCCCGGTTTCGCAGCCGGGGTGGCAGTCGCGCCTTCGCGCCGGGGACCGGGCGGGCTATGCGGGCGCCACCATGGTCCTTCCCCTGCCGGCGCGGCTGGCCGTCGTCATCCCCTGCTACAACGAGGCCGCCAATGTCGCGCCCCTGGCAGCGCTTCTGTATGTGGCGCTGGCCGGCATCGCCTGGGAAGCGATCTTCGTCGATGACGACAGCCCGGACGGCACGGCCGAACAGGCCCGGCGCCTCGCCGAGACGGACCCCCGTATCCGGGTGATCCGCCGCGTCGGGCGGCGCGGGCTGGCGTCGGCCTGCGTCGAGGGCATGCTGGCCACCGCAGCACCCTTCGTCGCCGTGATGGACGGCGACCTGCAGCATGACGAAGCCGCCCTGCCGGCGATGCTGGCCGCCGCCGAAGCGGGGGCAGACATCGTGATCGGCAGCCGCCATGTCGAAGGCGGCGCGATGGGGCAGGGGTTGTCGGCCCTGCGGCGCCAGGTCTCCGACCTGGGCGGATGGGCGGCGCGGCTGTTGCTCCCTTCGCCGGTCAGCGACCCGATGAGCGGCTTTTTCCTGCTGCGGCGGGCGGTGATCGAAACCGCCGCCCCGCGGATGACGGCACGCGGTTTCAAGATCCTGCTCGACATCCTGCTCTCGCTGCCAGGCCCGCCGCGGATCGCCGAGGTGCCTTACGTCTTCCGCGCCCGGCAGGCCGGGCAGAGCAAACTCGACGCGCTGGTGCTCTTGGATTTCGCCGGGTTGCTGCTGGACAAGTGGTTTGGTGGCGCGGTGCCGCTGCGGTTCGTCGGCTTCGCCCTGGTCGGTGCCGTTGGCGTGCTGGTGCATCTGCTGGTGCTGACCCTGGCGGTGCGCGGCCTGGGCGTGGGCTTCGCCGCGGCCCAATGGGCGGCGACGCTGGTCGCGATGACGGCGAATTTCTGGCTGAACAACACGCTGACCTATCGCGATGTGCGGCTGCGCGGGCCACGGCTTTGGCGGGGGTTGCTGCTGTTCTACCTGGTGTGCGGCCTCGGCGCCTTCGCCAATGTCGGCATCTCCTCGCTGCTGGTGACGGATGGGGTCGCCGGCTGGCGGCTGGCCGGCGCCGCGGGGGCCGCGTTGACCGTGGTCTGGAACTACGCCGTCTCCAGCACGCTGGTCTGGCGTGCGCGCTAGCGGGGATCGCCCCTGGGCCCTGGCCCTGTTGCTGCTGACGCTGGCGCGTCTGGCGGCGGCGGCGGCGGTGCCGATCGCGCCGGATGAGGCCTATTACTGGGTCTGGTCGCGCGCGCTGGCCTGGGGCTACCTCGACCACCCGCCAATGGTCGCGGCCTGGATCCGGGCGGGGACGCTGCTGGTGGGGGAGAACGCGCTGGGCGTCCGGCTGATGGGGCCGGTCGGGCTGGCGGTCGCGTCCTTGGGCTTGTGGGATGCCGGGCGGCGGCTGTTTCCGCAGCGGCCCGGGGCTGGCGCTTGGGGGGCCGCGCTGTTCAATGCGACGCTGTTCGCCAATGCCGGCGCGGTGCTGGTCACGCCGGACACGCCGTTGGTGGTGTTCTGGTGCCTGGCGCTCTGGGCCGCGGTCCGGCTGCATGTGGCGCAGGACGGCCGCTGGTGGCTCGTCGTCGGCGGCTTTGCCGGGCTGGCGCTGCTGTCGAAATATACCGCCGTGCTGCTCGGCCTGGGGCTGGCGATCTGGGTGCTGGCGATCTGGGTACTGGCGGCCGCGCGGCCGTGGCTCGCGCGGTGGGAGCTTTGGGCGGGTGGCGCGCTGGCCGTGCTGTTGTTCTCCCCCGTCGTCGCCTGGAACGCGGCGCATGGCTGGGCGTCCTTTGCCAAGCAGGGCGGGCGGGCAGGGACGCAGGCCGCTGATCCGGGGCTGCGCTTCGTCTGGGAATTCTTGGGTGGGCAGGCTGGCCTTGCGACGCCGCTGGTCTTCGTGCTGTGCCTCGCCGGGGCAGGGTCCGCCCTTTGG
>JBBRWI010000208.1:0-6574 GCA_038249305.1 Acetobacterales bacterium | reverse complement strand
GCAGGCGTTCACGTGATCTCCCTGACGCCGCAGGCGCTGCTGCTGGTGGCCCTGGGGGGTGCCGCCGGGTCGGTGTTGCGGTTTTCCGTCTCGGTTGCCGCGGCCGCGTTGTTGGGCGCCAACTACCCCTGGGGCACCCTTCTGGTGAACATCATCGGCAGCGCGCTGATCGGCGTCGCGGTCGGGGTCGAGGTCAGCGGCAGCGCGCGGCTGCTGCTGGTGACGGGCGTGCTCGGCGGCTTCACCACCTTCTCGGCGTTTTCCGCCGAGACGCTGATGCTCTGGGAACGCGGCTGGTGGCAGGCGGGGCTTTATGTCGGGCTGTCGGTCACGCTGGGGCTTGCGGCCTGCACGCTCGCCTGGATGGCGACGCGCAACGCCGTGGCCTGAGCAGGCTTTTGCGCCCGGGCTGATCCGTGGGGCCGACGGTGGCGCAGGCCTTCATTGCCATGTCGCAGATGGAACGGTCCGGCCAGGCGCGGTTGGCGGCGATGTACCTGCCCGGCGCAATTGGCGGCGATGTACCTGCCCGGCGCAACGCGGCGATATGGGCTGCCGGCATGGCCGGCGATGATGCGCCAGCGCGACCGAAAGTCACGCGCGCGCCCAACGCTCCCGGTTCATCCGCCAGATCGTCAGGTTCAAATAGGCGGCGTAGGCGACCCAACCCAGGTAGGGCACCAGCAGCCAGGCTGCGCCCGCGTCGATCGGATAAAACACCAAGATCGTCGCCAGGATCGACAGCCACAGCAGGACCACCTCGGCAAACGCCCAGTCCGGCCGGCGCAGCCCGAAGAAGAACGCCGACCAGGCCGCGTTCAGCACCAGAGACCCGGCCCAGACGGCCAATGCGGTGCCGCCGGCGTCGAAGCCGGCGCGGCGCCAGATGGTCCAGCCGGCGACCGCGACGCAGATGTACAACACCGCCCAGGCTGGCCCGAACAGCCAGTTCGGCGGCCGCCACCAGGGCTTGGCCAAATCCTTATACCACTGGCCCGGCTTGAAAATCGCCCCCGACAGCGCGGCCACGAAGCAGGTGCCGAGGAAGCCGAGGAAGGGCATGATGATTTCGAAATCCATGAAGGCCTCAACGTGCAGCGATCCCACTCGTAGCATATGGGGTCATCGCCGCGCGGGCCGGAGGCCGATTTCTGAGTAACCGTTCCATCCCCTGGCGCGAACTAGGATCACTCTTGTAAAGGACCGCCCCCATGCAGCCCCTGCGCGCCTTGATCCTGACGCTTTGCCTTATGGCGCACCCGGCTGCCGCGCAGCAGGCGGGCCTGGTCAGCCGCCCGAGCGCCCATTCGCTCGCCGAGACCAGCCAGCGGTTCGCCGCGGCCGTCCGCGCCGCGGAATGGGTGGTCTTCACCGAAATCGATCATGCCGCCGCGGCCACGGCCGCCGGCCTCGACCTGGCGCCGCGCACCGTCATCTTCTTCGGGAACCCGCGCGGCGGCACGCAGGCGATGCGGGCCACGCCGACGCTGGCCCTGGACCTGCCGATGCGCGTGCTGGTCTGGACCGACGACACCGGCCGGGCGCAGGTCACCCGCAGCAGCGGCCAGGACATCGGCACACGGGTGTTCGGCCGCCATGGCATCGCGATGTCGCCCGAGGATCTGACACGGCTCGACACCTTCCTGGACGGTCTGGTGCGGCGTGCGACCGACTGAACCGGCCTGGGTCGGGCTCGGCATCGGTGGCGTCGCCGCTGCCGCCGTCGCCGGGCGCGTCGGGGCCATGGGCGATCCCGCATTGCTGCCCGTCTTCGGCGTCGCCCTGCTGCTGGGCGTGGTGTTCGTGCTGACCGATTTTGGCTTCGCCGGTGGCTTCCGCGACCTGCTGGTGGCGGGCGATGCGCGCGCGGTCTCGGCGTCGCTGATGATCCCGGCGGTGGCGGCGCTGGTGGTCATTCCCGTGGCGCTGCTGGGTGAGGGCCATGGGCGCTATGTCGCCGGCATCGGGCCGATGCTATTGGTCGGCGCAGGGGTGTTCGGGCTGGGCATGCAACTGGCCAGCGGCTGCGGGTCGGGCACGCTGGTCGCCGCCGGCGCAGGGTCGCGGCGGATGTGGGTGGCGCTGCCGTTTTTTTGCCTCGGCAGCCTGTTCGGCAGCCTGGTGTTGCCAACGGCGATGCGACTGCCGGAAGCGCCGCCCTGGGATCTGGCAGCCCGGTTCGGTGCCTGGGGCGGCTTGGCGGCGACCCTGGCCGTGCTGGCAGGGGTGGCGATCGTCTTGCGGCATTGGGGCGGTTGGCCCCGGCGACACGAGGTGGCGGCAGCGGGCGCGATCGGGGCGCTGGCCGGGGCGCTGTTCCTGGTCTCCGGCCAGCCCTGGGGTGTCACGATGGGGCTGACGGTGGCGGGGGCCAAGGCGGCCGCCGCGATCGGGCTCAGCCCGGCGGGCATGGACTTCTGGTCCTGGGCGGGCCCGCGGGCGGCATTGGCGGCCCCCTTCCTTGCCATGCACAGCGCGCTGTCGGACATGGGGCTGCTGCTGGGCGCGCTGCTGGCCGCCGCTGCGACCGGCCGGTTGCGGCACAGCACGCCGCTGGCGCTGCGCCCGGCCCTGGCGGCGGCGCTGGGCGGCTTGCTGATGGGGGTCGGCGCCCGGCTTTCGGCAGGCTGCAACATCGGCGCCTTTGTCGGCGGCTTGTCGTCGGGCAGCCTGCATGGGCTGGTCTGGCTTGTGGCGGTGCTGCCAGGCTGCTGGATCGGGATACGGATGCGACCCTTCTTCGGAATGCCGGCCAGATGATTCTGCGCCGCCACCTTTATGGCTGGGCAACGCCCAATACCCATCGCGTGTCGATCCTGCTGGAAGAACTCGGCCTGTCCTATGCCGTCACCGGCGTGAACATCCGTGCCCGCGAACAATTCGCCCCCGCAATCCTGGCCCTGAACCCGTTCGGCAAGGTGCCCATCCTGGTCGAGGAAGCCGAGACCGCCCCGCCGCTGGTGCTGTTCGAAAGTGGCGCGATCCTGCTGCACCTGGCCGAAGCGCATGGCCGCTTCCTGCCCGGCACCGGGGCGGCCCGCGCGGCGACCCTGGCCTGGCTGATGGTGGCGCTGACGGGGCTCGGCCCCGCGACCGGCCAGGCGCATCACTGGCTGGGCCTTGCGGCGGACAAGCCCGAACCCGCGCAGGCCTATGCGCGCGGCGTGGTGGACCGGGTCTATGCCCTGCTCGATGCACGGCTGGCCGAGGCGACCCATCTGGCCGGACCCGACGTCAGCATCGCGGATTTTGCCGCCTACCCCTGGATCGCCCGCCACGCCTGGGCCGAACGGGACCTGGCGGCGACGCCACATTTGGCGGGCTGGTTCGCGCGACTGGGGCAACGCCCCGGTATTCGGGCCGGCATGGCCGTGCCAAAAGGCATCGTGCTCGCATGACGGAGGAACGGACCATGACACAACGGTTCTGGACGGCCCTGCCGATCCTGGCGGCCTTGCTGACCCCGCCTGCGATGGCCCAGACCCTGCCGCCCGAGCAGATCCTGCGCATCGTGCCCAACGCCGACCTGCAGACGCTGGACCCGATCAACACCACCGCCGGCGTCGTGCAGAGCCACGCGCATATGATCTACGACCAGTTGTTCGGCCGCGACGCCGAACAGCGGCCGCAGCCGCAGATGGTCGGTGCCTTCGGCGTTTCGGCCGACAACCTCGTCTGGCGCTTCACCCTGCGCGACGGGTTGCTGTTCCACGATGGTGCGCCGGTCACTGCCACCGATGTGGTCGCCTCGCTGCGGCGCTGGGCGGCGCGCGATCCGCATGGCCGCCAGATCCTGGCGATCACCACCAGCCTCACCGCCGAACCCGATGGTAAGACCATCGTCTGGACGCTGAACCGCCCCTACGGGCTGATGCTGGACGCATTGTCCAAGCCGGCCGGCAACATGCCCGCGATCATGCCGGCCAGGGTCGCCGCGACCGATCCCTTCACCAATATCCAGGACACCATCGGCAGCGGCCCCTTCATCTTCGTGCGCGAGGAATGGGTGCCGGGCAGCAAGGTCGTCTATCGCCGCAACCCTGCCTACGTGCCGCGCGCGGAAGACCCCTCCGGCACCGCCGGCGCCAAGCGGGTCTTCGTCGAGCGTGTCGAATGGCTGAACATCGCCAATGCGCAGACCTCGGCGCTTGCGCTGATCCAGGGTGAGCTGGACTACATCGAAACCCCGGGCGTCGATTTCCTGCCGATGCTGGCGCGGCGCGGCATGCGAATCCTGCGGACCAATACGCTGGGTGCGCCGGGCATGATCCGGATGAACCACATCCACCCGCCGTTCAACGACCCCCGCGCGCGCGAAGCGCTGATGCTGCTGGTGAACCAGGAAGAGTTCCTGCAGGCGATGTTCCCCGACCCGGCGCTGACGCAGATCTGCCACGCCTTCTTCGTCTGCGGGTCGCCGCAGGAAACCCAGGCGGGGGTGCCGCCCGGCCTCGGCAGCCCGGCGGCCGTCGCGCGGGCGCGGGAATTGCTGCGCGACAGCGGCTACGCCGGCGCGCCGATCGTCATCATGGACCCGACCGACAACCCGTTCATGCACGCGGCCACCCTGGTCCTGGCGCAGCAGATGCAGGCGGTGGGGTTCCGCACCGATGTGCAGGCGATGGATTTCGCCTCGATGGCCGGCCGGCGGGCCAACCGCCGCCCGCCGGCCGAGGGCGGCTGGCACATCGGCCTGACCTTCTGGAACGGGCTTGGCGCGTCGGACCCGGTGGGCAATGTGCCGATGCAGGCGTCCTGCGAGCGCGCCTGGCCAGGCTGGCCCTGCGACGCGGCGCATCAGGCGCTCATCGATGCCTATCCCTATGCCGCGTCGCCGGAGGAACGACGCCGTATCCTGGACGACCTGCAGACCAGCGCCTATCGCCTGGTGCCCTATGTGCCCTTCGGCCAGTGGTTCCTGCCGATCGCGCATAGCCCGCGAATTTCCGGCATCCTGGCGATGCCGGGCATCATCGTGCCGTGGAACATCCGCAAGACGGCGCGCTGAGGCTCTAGAGCAAGAAATCGGATCAGATGATTCCATCTGATCCGATATTGCTCTAGAACAAAACACTTCTGGAGCACGATGCGTTTGAATGAACGCATCGTGCTCCAGCCGGTCAGCGCGGCACCGCGACGGGGGGCAGCGCCGCGATGCCCGCCAGCACGTTCGACCGGAACAGGACAGCCGCTGCTGCTTGTCGCTGGCCGAAAGCCCCGGGTCATTCGCCACCGCCGGGCAATAGGCGCCAATCAGCGCATCGGTCAGGTCGGCACCGCTGGCCGTCGGGTTGTCACGCCGCAGCGTCCGCAGCACCAGGTCGGTGCGGTTCAACAGGTCGTAGCTGTCGCTCCCCTGCATCAGCGCCGCCGCCCCGGCCGGCAAGCCGGTGGGCCCGACCGCGCCGGTGAAGGCGTTGCCCGCCGGGCACAGCGCGCGCGCCGCCTCGGTCCCCGCCGGGCTGACCGTGGCCGCGTTGCGGATCGACGCGACCAGCGCTGGCGTCGCTGCCGCCCGCCCCGCATTGCCCCATGAATTGCGAACGTAGTTGGTCAGGATCGCCATCTCGGCATCGTCCAGGGTCATGGCGAAGGAGGGCATGGCGCCCAGCCCATTGGCGGCCGGCAGGCCGTTGAGCATCACCTGCACGATATTGTTCGGCCGTGCAGCCGTCACCGCCTGGTTGCCTGCCAGCGGCGGGATCGCGCCCGGGATGCCGCTGCCCTGCGGCTGGTGGCAGCCGCTGCAATTCTGGCTGTACAGGGCCGCGCCCACGCGCGCCTCCTCGCCGGTCAGGTGCGGTGAGGCCACGACCCCCGGCCGCTGCGGCGCGGTCGAAGTGAGGTAGGTCGCGATCGCCCGCACATCGGCTTCGTTCAGATGCGACAGGCTATGGCCCACGACCTCCTGCATCGGGCCGAACACGCTGCCCTTGCGGGTGTCGGTGCCGGTGCGCAGCCAGGCGGTCAGGCGATCGACCGTCCAACCGCCGATGCCGGTATTGCTGTCCGAGATGTTCGGCGCGAACCAACCGTCCACGACGGCGCCGGACAGCGCGCGCGATGGTTCGATCGCGCCCAGGATGTTGCGTGGTGTATGGCATTCGCCGCAGTGGCCGAGCACGTTTACGAGGTAGGCGCCGCGGTTCCAGTCGTGGCTCCTGGCCGGATCGGCCGCGAAGGTGACCGGGCGGAAGTACAGCTCGCGCCAGAACCCCAGCGTCGCCCGGATGCTGAAGGGAAAAGCCAGCCCGTTCGGCGGCCGGGGTGCGTGCACCGGCTCCAATGATCGCAGATAGGCGAAGATCGCCCGCGCATCGTCGCGCGTCATGCCGGTGTAGGAGGTGAAGGGCATCACCGGATACAAATCCTCGCCCCGCCGGCCGACGCCGTTGTGCAGCGCCGCCCAGAATTGCGCCTCGGTCCAGGCGCCGATGCCGGTCGCGGTATCGGGGGTGATGTTGGGGGAGACGACACTGCCGAAGGGCGTGTTCAGCGCCAGACCTCCGGCAAAGGGTTTTCCGCCCGGGCCGGTGTGGCAGGGCATGCAATCGGCGGCCAGCGACAGGTACTG
>JBBRWI010000207.1:0-6647 GCA_038249305.1 Acetobacterales bacterium | reverse complement strand
GCCCGGCTCGACGGCCCGGACGAGATCATCCGCCCGATGAGCGTGAAGGGACTGGACGCGATGAGCCTTGTGGCACGCGACCGGCAGGCGGTTGCGCGAATTGCCGATGACGCTCGGCCGGGTGATTGCCCCGGGTTGACGCATGGGCAAGGTGCTTCTTCATCCGCACAACGTCACCCCACGGGCGAGAGTTGCGGCGCTTCGCTGCGGTGCTGGCAAGACCACTCCAATCGTCGCTGGCGCGTAGAGGCAGCGCAGGACGCTCCGCTTTGTCGAAGAAAGTCGCGGGCGCGCCATCGACGCATGGGATCTTGGTTCCACCCGCCGGTCCTGCCGAACCACCGATTGCACCCTCGGCCGGGGCGGCCGCGGATGACGGCTCAATCGGCCTCGTCGCCCAGCGGATGCTCCAGGAAAAAGCGCAGCATTTCGCGCGATGCATCAGGGCCGCGCTGATCGGTATAGGACCCTTGCGGACTGCCGCCCGACCAGGCATGGCCGCCGCCATGGACCACCCACTGCTCCAGGACGGGATGGCCGGCGCGATCGGCATGGATGGTGCGGCTATAGGCGTGGCCGCCTGGCACCTGGCCGCGCTGGACCTCGGTCCGCAGGTTCCCGGCGGCGTTGGACTGCGCGATGACCTGGTCGCCATTGCGTGGGTGCACGGTGTTGTCCTGGTCAGCATGGAACACGATGGTGGGCAGGATGCGCAGTTCACTTGCCGCGGTCGATCCAGGGCCGTGCCGGCGCACCACCGGCGCGCCCTGCCGCATCGCGGCAAAGGCCGAGGGCATGTCGCGCGCAGCACCGCAGGCCAGTCCCGAATGGACCCCGATCGCGGCATAGAGATCGGGATAAGCCACACCCATGATGGACGCCGCCGCGCCCCCGGCGGACAGGCCCGCGACATAGACCCGCCGCGGGTCGATGGCGTGGTCGTCCATGATCTGGCGCGTGATGCCGGCGATCAACGCGGGCTCACCCTGGTCGCGACCCTGGTCGGCCGGGTTGAACCAGTTCCAGCACTTCTGGGCGTTGGCCGCCTGCGTCTGGCCGGGATAGGCGATGAGGCAGCCATGCTCCTCCGCCAGCGTGTTCATGCGCGTGCCCGCGGCGAAATCGTCCGGCGACTGCGTGCAACCATGCAGCATGACGATCAATGGCGCCGGCGCGCCGCGATGCGTGCCGGGGATGTAGAGCTTGTAGCCGCGGCTGCCGATCGGGCTGTCGAAGGACCGCTGCACGAACTGTGCGCCGTCCGGCAGAGCCTCGGTGGTCCGCCCCCGTGCGGCCTGCGTCGATCCGCCCTGGTTGATCTTGTCCAGGAACCCGCGCAGCGCAGCCGGCATAGCGACTGGGCCCGGGCCCGCTGCGTCTGGCCGATCGCGGGGCGCTGCAGTTCCGACATCGGCGGTCGGCTCCCCGGTGTCCGGATCGATATCGATGATGCGTGGCTGCGCCGACGACACGGACAACCCCGCGGGAGCAGGCGTCGGAAACCCGGCTGTGAGATTGCGCTGCAGGAGTGCCGACGCCTCGGTCAGCCGACCCTGACGGGTGAGCCGCGTGGCCTCGAGCATATCGTTCGAAACAAGGGAATTCATGGCAGTGCCTTCATGGTGTGGACACAGATCGGCCTTCCCCGCTGGGAGGCCTGGGTCTGCGCCGGGGATGGAATGCTGGTGGCGGAAGCACATTGGGGTTGAAGCCGCGGTGCGGGCCCGGACGATCAGCCGGTCCGATCGGCGAGAGCCGCCTTCACCGCGGCGCTGGCCTGGAGGGCGCCCAGCACCGAGACGGTGGCGATGGCCGCGCGCGCCAGCTCGGGCGTGACATCGGCCGCGATGGTGGCCAGTCCCAGCACGCGGATGTCGAGCCGTTTCCCGGCATCGCGCGCGGCCTCCAGGTCCGCCCGGCTGTAATGCCGCAGACCAAGATCGAGGCTTCTGCGCGCGACGGACTGCCGGGCGGCATCGGCATGCCGTTCGATCTGGCTGCGTATGGCCGTGCGGATGAAGTCGGTCCGGTTCGAATAGAACCCGTCCTGCACCAAAAGGTCGATGTGGCCGAGGTCTATGTAGCCAAGGTTGATAGTGATCTTCTCGGTTTCAGGCCCCGGCTTGGGCCGCAAGAGTTGCACATTATCGGTCATTAACATCCACCTACCATCCGTGTGGATGGTAAATGGCTATGATAGGGGTGCATTCAAGGGCAACGCATTCATCCGCCGAGGGGCGGCGTCTCCGCCGCAAGGGGCGGTTGAGGCTAGGCCGCTTCACGATCCCAGAAGCGCATCATCCTGCATCGGGCGACAAAGCCTTCCGCATCGGCCGGGGCGCGCAAATCGACGAAGCCTTCATCGCCAACCGGCACGCCCGCCTTGGTGAACAGGGCTGCGGCCGCTTCGACATGGGCGATGAACTTGCAATGGGCAAATGCGTCGGCGAGGAAATCGCGCGCCGCGGGCATCGGCGACAGCAGCGCCGCGCCATCCACCGAAGGCAGGATGGCCACTGCATCGAACAGCACGGACGGCCCGGCAACCAGGGCGTGGTCAGCGACCATCATGCTGCCATCGCTGGCGCAAATACCGGCGATGCTCGGCGCCACAAGTTCGAGCGTTGCGCCCTCCGCATCCAGTGCTGCCCGCAGGGCCTTCAGCAGCGCCGCATCCGTGCCATCGGTGATCAGCGCGCCGACCTTGCGGCCCGCAAAGCTCGGCGGCGGGTTGCGCTGGATGCTGAGCGCGGGCGACGGCGGCAGATCGGTCCGGACGGGGCGCGCGGGATCGGCGGCGGCCGGCATGTCGGCGATACCCAGTTTTTCGGCAACCGCCTCCGCCAATGCGCCGTCCACATGCATCAGATGCGAAATCATCCGCAGCCTGATGCCCGGTGTCTCGACCTTGCCGAGTTCGAAGGCAAAGGCGTCGCGTATGTGGCGCTGCTCGACCGCGGTCTGGCTGATGTAGAATTGCCGGGCCTGGCTGTAGTGGTCCGCGAAAAGTTCCGGACGGGCGCGCCGCTTGCCGCCGGCCTCCTCCGCCGGATACGTCGTGAAGCCCCGCTGCGGGGATTCGCGCGGCCCGCCGGCGGCGCCGCCCCAGGAATTCGGTTCGTAGTTCGCCCGACCCTTGGGATTGTGCATCGCCATGTGGCCGTCCTGCTGGAAATGCGCGAAGGGGCATTTTGGCGCGTTGATCGGCAGGTGGACGAAGTTGGGTCCGCCGAGCCGCTTCACCTGTGTATCGAGATAGGAGAAGTTGCGGCCCTGCAGCAGCGGATCATTGGTGAAATCCACGCCGGGCACGATGTTCTGCGTGCAGAAAGCCACCTGCTCCGTCTCGGCGAAGAAATTGTCCACCACGCGGTCAAGCACCAGGCGTCCGACGCGGCGGATCGGCACCATCTCCTCCGGGATCAGCTTGGTCGCATCCAGCACATCAAAGGCGAAACTGTCGGCGAACGCCTCATCGAAGACTTGCAGCCCCAGTTCCCATTCCGGGAAATCGCCGGCCTGGATCGCGGCCCACATGTCGCGACGGTGGAAATCGGCATCCGCGCCGTTCAGCTTCACCGCCTCGTTCCACACGACCGACTGCATGCCATGCCTGGGCTTCCAGTGGAACTTCACGAAGGTCGAATGGCCTTCGGCATTGACCAGGCGGTAGGTGTGGACGCCAAATCCCTCCATGAAGCGCAGCGAGCGCGGAATCGCGCGGTCCGACATGGTCCACATCAGCATGTGCGTGGATTCCGGTGTGAGGGAAACGAAGTCCCAGAAATTGTCATGCGCCGTGGCGGCCTGCGGGAAGCCGCGGTCGGGCGCCTCCTTCGCGGCGTGGATCAGGTCGGGGAACTTGATCGCGTCCTGGATGAAGAACACCGGGATGTTGTTGCCGATGATGTCCCAATTGCCTTCCTGCGTGTAGAGCTTGACCGCAAAGCCTCGCACGTCCCGCGCGAGGTCCGGCGACCCCTTGTTGCCGGCGACGGTGGAGAACCGCGCGAAGGCCGGCGTGCGCTCACCCTGGCGGGCGAAGATATCCGCGCGGGTGATGTCGGCCAGCGGTTCATAGGTCTCGAAAAAGCCGTGGGCGGCATAGCCGCGGGCGTGGACGACCCGCTCGGGGATACGCTCATGATCGAAATGGAAGGTCTTCTCGCGGAAGTGGAAATCCTCCAGCAGCGCCGGGCCACGGGGACCCACGCGCAAGGTATTCTGGTCGTCGGAGACCGGGATGCCCTGTTGGGTGGTCAGGACCGGCACATCGCCGCCAGCGGTCTGATGGAGTTCGCCCCCGGCACCCCGGAAGCTCTGCGGGCTGTCCTTCGCGTTGTCGGCCATGGATCCGGCTCCTCGATGGCGGTTTGACGTGCGTTGAACGCGTGCTGATCAGCGCGGTTGCAGCGGCCACGCGCGGGGCTTTCGCCGTGTCTTTCGGACAGGGTGAAGCGGCGGCGCGATCAGTTTCTCCTGCCCAATCCGCCGCCGTGCCATTGCTCTGTTCAGCCGCGCAAAGGTCGCATCACACTTGGCGAGCGCGCGCGCGCCGCACCATGCCCAGCCCGAACAGGCCAGCGCCGAACAGCGCGAGTGAGGCGGGTTCAGGCACGGCTACGGCCCGGATTTCACCGGCCGCCACGGGAAGCACTCCCTTGTACCCCGGTGTGCCATCCGCTTCGCCAGGGCCGAACCCAAGCCCGGTCTGCGAGTCCAGCAGCCGCCCGTGCAGGACGATCTCGCGCAGGTCCAGCGGAAGAAGGTCCGACATTCCGAAACCACCAGCGAAGGAGGGGCTGTTGGCGAGGTTGTAGGTCTGGAGGAAGTTCACCGTGCCGCCCGGCGCGGTGGGAAACTGGCCCGACCCGGGCGGCTGGTCGAGGACCAGGATGATGGGCCCGTAGCTGGGAAGACCCTCCGCCAGTTCGATGAAGCCGTCGCCATCCGTGTCCTGGGCCAGCGTGGGCGTGACAGAGTTTATCGGGTTGCCGGCCTGATCGAAGCGGCCATGGATGTGCTGCGCGTGCGGCTGGTTCGGGGTCAGGCCGCTCGCCATGATGCTGACGGTCAGCAGGTTGCCGTCAAGGCTGAGACTTGCGAGGCCCGAGACGCCTGAATTGCTCAGCGACGCCAGCGTAGCCTCATACAAAATTGGTGCGGCCTGGACCGGGGCGCTGGCCAGGAGCGTTGCGCCCACCAAAGCCGCCGCCATGCCAGGGGCGAGGGCCACCCGGAATGGTGACGCCAGAGTTCGCACGGTTTTCATATCGAGCATGATTGATCCTCCTCGGTGCCGAATTGGCGCGCGAAGAACGCGTCCTGAAGCGCCGGGTTGCATCGACTGCAAGGCCGCCCGCACGATTTGCGTCGGGCATGCGCGGTTGGGGCATGGGCTGTCACCGCCACCATGCCGAGAGGCGTGCGGCAACGGAGTGCCGGGGCCGCCGTCGATCATTCGTTCCCAACTCGGAAGCCACCCCGAAGACGGATTGGTCGCCCGCCACTCCCGGGGCAGCATGGGGGCGGCATGGGGCCGCCAAACGTGACGCAACCGCCACGCGTCTGTCTCGTTTCACCGATGCCGTTGCTGGCATGACGCTCCCTCGGCGTTCTCCCGAGTGGCGGATGGGGATTCACGTGTATCGTCGAAACACCTTGGCCGTCATGGCCGCCGCCGCCCTTTTTGTGAAGGCGACCGGGGACCCAGCCGATGCTCAACAAAACCGGACGGAAACGCGCCCGTTCGGAGAGGGCAATGTGCGCGAAATGGCACGCGACCTCGCCAAGCGTCCCTATCGTCCGCCCGAGGACCGGTTGCCGCGCGGGTTCACCGACCTCAGCTACGACGACTACCGGAAACTGACCTTCGACCGAGAGCGCGCGCTTTGGCGCGGAGAGAATCTAGGCTTCCAGGCGCAGACGTTCCATCGCGGATTCCTCTACGCCCACAAGGTGGAGCTGTTCGAGGTCGTGGACCGCCAAGCGAGGCCAATTCCCTATGACCCGACGCGGTTCAACCTTGAGGGCCGGCCACCACAGTCCGCCGACTTCGGGCATGCGGGCTTCCGCATCACCCACCCGCTGAACCAGCCAGGTGTCTTCGACGAGATCTGCGGCTTTCTCGGTGCAAGCTATTTCCGTGCTGTCGCACGGGATCTGCGCTACGGGCTCTCCGCGCGTGGCCTGGCCATCAAGACCGCCGATCCGTCCGGCGAAGAGTTTCCCCTGTTCCGTGCCTTCTGGCTGGAGCGGCCGCTCGCCGGCGCGAGTTCGGTGGTGGTGCATGCGCTGCTCGACAGCCCGAGCGCCACAGCGTCCTTCCGCTTCACGATCCGGCCGGGCGAGCAGACCGTCTTCGATGTGCAGACCAGCATTTTCCCCCGGGTCGAGCTTGCCTTGGCTGGCATCGCACCGCTGACGAGCATGTATTTCTTCGCACCCAACGACCGCGGCGGCATCGACGACTACCGTGGCGCCGTTCACGATTCCGATGGTCTGCTGGTCGCGACGTCGCGTGGCGAGCAGATCTGGCGGCCGCTGCACAACCCGCGCGACCTGCAGGTCAGCCACTTCAGCGAGATCAATCCGCGCGGCTTCGGCCTCATGCAGCGCCGCCGCAGATTCACCGACTACAATGACCT
>JBBRWI010000206.1:0-6719 GCA_038249305.1 Acetobacterales bacterium | reverse complement strand
TGAGGTCCTGCCTGATGGCGGCGAGCAGCGCCGCATCGCAGACCGCAGGCTTTGGTCCGCGGCGCGCCGGTGGGGGCGGCAGGGTGCTGTCCGGCGTCGGCTGGCGGGCGGCGTAGAAGCTGGAGCGCGGCACATCCCAGGCTTGGCAGACGCGTCTGACGCCGTAGCGCTGGCCGCTGGCGGGGGAGGTTGCCTGTGCCATCAGCGCGACCTCCGACGGCCCAAAGGGCCAGGGCGCTCGAGCCTGGCGCGGAGCAGTTCGACCTCCATGCTGAGTTCACCGACGCGCTGCATGGCGGCGCCGAGTTGGACCTGCTGAGCCGCCGGAGGTTCACCTCGCAGGCGGCGGCCCGAATGGCGTGCTTCAGCTACATCGAGGGCTGGTACAATCCGGTGCGCCTGCATTCAGGCCTGGGCTACCGATCCCCCATGACCTACGAAGCAGCCCTGACAGAAACATAGCCCGCAAGCCCAAAAACCGTCCAGTGAAACGGGGCAATCCCACAACGCGCTTGGCCCGGTGCCGCATCCAATCCTCCGGTGTGATTGCATGGTCATATTGGAGACGGGCGCATCAAGCAGTCGAAAGGGCCGCACACACACGACAGAAAACGCAACTGTAATGTTAGAGCCGGATCCAGGGGAAGCCTCGCCCCGCGACCCGTTTTAGGCGCCCCAGCGTCAGGCACCCCATACAGCATCGCCGCCCCCGGCGGCGAGGGGGGCGTCGCAGAGCATCAGGTCAGGACAAGCGATCCCTGCCAGCCCACCGCTTAAAGAAAGCCTGGTGCTGACCGCCGCGGGCCCGATCGTATTTTCGCCGACCCAGTTGGCATTGTCCGCGGTTGTCGCGTCGATCCAGATGGCCTGCACCGCGTCGCTCCGTGGCGTGATGAGGTTGCCCGTGACCACGTTGCTATCGGTCAGGTCCAGGGCGACGTCGGGGCTGGTCGCCAACATGAGCTCGGCCAGCCATGGACGGCTGGCGGAGCGGTCGAGCGCGTTGCCTTCCAGCGTGTTGTCGCGCACGACATTAGCCCATGAATCGTACAGAATGATGCCGGCGCCGTCGTTGCCCGACACGATATTATTCATCACGATATTCTGCGCGGTGAACTGGTCGAGCTGGATGCCGTTGCCGTCAAGGCCCTGGCCGCTCTCGTACGTGTTCGTCACTGTGTTGCCGACGATGATGTTGCCCGTGCCAAAGCCATCCGCCTGGCCGACCCCGCCATAGACGTGGATGCCCGAACTGCCCGAAACCAGATTCCCATTGCCGCTGACGACATTGCCACTGACGACGACTCCGTTGCCATTGACCTCGATGCCATGGGAACCATTGTCCCGGATGACATTGTTGAAGACCAGGGTCGGCTCCGCCCGGTGGTCGGTCTTGTCGAAGGCGATGCCGTGCGTTGCATTGCCGCTGATCGTGTTTCCGGTCACCAGGTTGCCGCCGCCCGACCCGGCGCCGAACCAGACGCCAAGGCCGCTGTCCTGGATCGTGTTGCCCGCGATCGTGATGTTGTGCGCGCCATCCCGCACGATGACGGCGGGGTAGGCGCTTCCTTCGACAGTGAAGCCCGTCAGGCTTAGGTGTGCGGATTGTTCAATGACGATCGATCCGCGCACTATGGGCGGGGCACCGGTCCCGTAGCTGCCGATGAGGATGGGGGCGATATCGGTGCCCGCGCCCCGCAGCACCAGCGGGCCTTCCAGCACCGTGCCGGCCCGCTGCAGGTAGATGTTCCCCGCGACGAGCGGCGCGAAGAGCCAGGAGGAAAAGGGCTGCGCCGCGCTGCCGTCGCCGCCGGCGGCCGCCGATGGATCGATGAAGATGACGGTTGGGGCAGCCGGCGTGGCCACGCTGAGCATGGCAGGCGTGGCATCGCCGAACATGGTGGTCGGTGCCAGGGTTGGGGCGCTCGATGCCGTGGTCCCGATTTCCTCGACCGCCATCGACGCTATTTGGATGGCGCCGTCTGGCGCTGTTGGATTTGCACCGGATGGTTCCGGGGCGAGGCTGACGATTGGCACTGCAGCTGGCGCATGGTCGAACAAGAAACTGTCCGTGGTGGCTGCGTTCGGCGATGCGAGCGTCGTCATCAGGGCGTTGTCGGTGGCAATGCCCGCCTGTGCGGAATGTTCGGTGGTCAGCGCTGAGTCTTGGGAGGAATACAGTCTTTTGACTTTGAACATGTTCTGCTCTCTCCAGGAGAAGACGGCTGTATCCGGGTGCCGGATTGACCGCGGGTAAACCGCGCCGCGGGCCGCGACCTTCGCAGCCGCCCTGATTTACAGGTAAATTTACGTTCAGGTAAAATAAGAGGAGAAAATATAATCTCGACAGCAGTTTCCTGGCGCCTCGGGGGCTGGTCCGGGAAGCGAGGCCAAGACGGGGGCCGAAGGATGAACGGACGCCGGGCCGAGACGGCCGGCAACAACCAAGCGGCAGCCACGTCATCCCACCGGCCATGGCAGCGCTGTCACGCGAGGTGGGTCGACTGGCGCGCAGGGCGGGCCAGCCGGTCCCGCCGGTATGCCCGCGCCTCAGTGCGCCTTGATCCCACCCCCACGCGTTTCAGCGCGGGGGGTTGATCCGCGCGTCAGCGCGCCTCGATACCCTGACGCGTCGCAACGATCTGGCTGGTCGCGCAGATGTCGATCCGCATGATTTCGGCCGACTGACCGTTCGACCAGACCACCTTGAAATCATTCCGCCCCGGGTTGCGCGCGCTGAAGCGCAAGGTGCGGCCGTTGGCCAGCACATTGGTGCCGAGCTGGTCCGCGCCCCAGGACTGCTGCGCGCTGGAGCCGAAGTAGAATTCGTTGACCGTCATGCCCGATTCATTCAGCAGCGTGAAACTGGTGTCGCATTGCGCCTGCGCCGGGGCAGCGGCGACACCGGCCAGGGTCGCGCCCAGCACAAGCCCAAGAAAACCACGACGAAACGACATCAAGACCTCCGTGTTGAAACCCGACGTGGTGTTTGCCAGACGAACCTTAATTCCTCGTTTCGACGCCCGCGCCAAGCCCGGCGGGGCGAGACGCTTGCGCCCCGCCACCGCCACGGCACCATGGGGCATGTTCCAGTCGGTGAAACGGAGTCGCGGATGGATGGCGGGATGCGCATGGTGGCCGATCCTGCGCCCCCGGCCCGCAGCATGATCCTGCGCACCATCGGGCTGATGAGCGGCACCTCGCTGGACGGCGTCGATGCCGCCTATGTCGAGACCGACGGCGCCACGATCAGCCGGCTCGGCCCCGCGCTGACCTTGCCCTACCACGCGGCGCTGCGGCGGGACCTGCGGCTGTTGCTGGACCGGGCGCCGAGCCTTGCCGCCGATGATCCCGCGTTGCTCGACTGCACCGCCCGGCTGACCCTGCGCCATGCCGAGGCCGTCTCCGCCCTCGGGCTCTTCGCCGATGTCATCGGCTTCCACGGCCAGACCATCCTGCACCAGCCGGGCGGCGCGGCCCCGCGCAGCTGGCAGATCGGGGATGCCGCCGAACTGGCGCGTGCGACCGGCATGACGGTGGCCTATGATTTTCGCCAGGCCGATGTCGCCGCTGGCGGGCAGGGGGCGCCGCTGGTGCCGGCCTTTCATGCAGCATTGGCCGCGCCCCTGCCCAAGCCGCTTGCGATCCTGAACCTGGGCGGGGTCGGCAATGTGACCTGGATCGGCCCTGGTGGCGGCCTGTTGGCCTTCGATACCGGCCCCGCCAACGGTCCGCTGGACGATTGGGCCAGGCGTTCGACCGGCGAGGACTATGATCGCGACGGGCGGCTGACGCTTGCCGGCACGGCGGATGGTGCGGTGCTGGGACGGCTTTTGGCGCATCCATATCTCGCGGCACCACCGCCCAAAAGCCTCGACCGGCTGGATTTCGACCGGGCGCTGCGCGAAGCGGGCGCGGGCGCGCTGTCGCCCGCCGATGGGGCGGCTACTCTTGCGGCCTTCTGCGCCTGTGCGGTCGCCGCCGCGGCGCGGCATTTTCCCGAACCGCCGCTGCAATGGCTGGTGGCGGGTGGCGGGCGCCGGAACCCTGGGTTGATGCGGGCCTTGCAGGGCGCGTTGGAAGCCCCGGTCCGCGCGGTCGAGGTCGCCGGCTGGGATGGCGATGCGCTGGAAGCCCAGGCCTTTGGGTTTTTGGCGGCACGGGTCACGCGCGATCTGCCGCTGACCTTTCCCGGCACGACGGGCGCGCCGCGGGCGATGACCGGCGGGCGGCTGGTCGGGTCGTTGCTTTAGAGCAATATCGGATCAGATGGAATCATCTGATCCGATTTCTTGCTCTAGATTCAACGGCTTCTAGAGCACGAGATCGATCCACTTGGATCGATCGTGCTCTAGCCGGTCAAGGCAGACCGGCCTCTCGACGCGGGCTGCGGAACGGAATTAGCCTCGGGCAGAAGCGGACCCGGCAGGCCCAGACCCTGCCGTTCCATCGCGGGGAAACGCCATGCGTCGCCGAAATGCTCTGGGTGCCATCGCCCCATCCAGATCCTGGTGCCGGGTCCGGCCGCCGGGGGCAGCGACGACCACCGGATCGGGTGCGCGTTCTCCCACGTGCCGTTCACCGGCACGCAGCCGAACCTGCCTGCCGCAGGCGACGGCTGGATCGCCGACGTGGCGCGGCTGAACCTGCCCTTGCGCCCGATGACCGCCGAGGCTCAGGTCCGCCCTTTCCTCCTCCAGGTGCCAGCCTGCGTGCCCTGTCGGCCAGCTGGCCCTGGCGCGTCCCCCAAACCCCCACAACCAAGGATGCCGCCATGACCGCTCCCGACCGCTTGCGCGCGCTGCTCGCGACCCCTGATTTCGTCGTCATGCCAGCCGTGTGGGACGGGCTGAGCGCCAAGCTGACGGCGGAGGCCGGGTTCGCGACCGCCTTCCTGTCCGGCTCCTGCGTCGCCGCCAGCCGCCTCGGTGGGCCGGACCTCGACCTGATTTCCTTTGCCGAGATGTTCGATTCCTTCAACATGGTGCATGGCGCGGCCCCCGATCTGCTGGTCCTGGCCGATGGCGACCATGGCTACGGCAATGCGATGAACGTGCAGCGCACCGTGCGCGCCTATGGCCGCGCGGGTGCGGCCGCCATCCTGATCGAGGACAAGGTCACGCCGCGTGCGCTGACCGCCGCCGGCAAGCCCTGCCTGCCACGGGACGAGGCACGGATGAAGATCCGCGCCGCGGTCGAGGCCGCAAAGGACTCCGGCATCCTGGTCCTCGCCCGCACCGACTGCCGGCCGACCCGGGGCATCGACGAGGCCGTCGCGCGGATCGAGATGTTCGTCGCGGAGGGCGCCGACATCCTGTTCCTCGACTCGCCCGCCGATGACGATGAAATCCGCTGCGCCGTCGCCGCGGCCGCTGGCCGGCCGTCCTTTGCCGTGCTGTCGCCCGGCGCGCCCCGCGCGACCCCGACGCGGCACGAGGCCGCAGCCCTGGGCTTCAAGATCGGCACCTATCCGACCGGCCTGCTCGCGCCGGTCGCGGCCGGCATGAAGGCGGGGCTGGCGGCCTTGGCCGCCGGCGAGGCCGGGGCTGCGAGCGCGATGCCGCCGGGGGAGTTGCGCGTGACGCTCGGCTATGCCGACTACGACACGCAGGCGTCGCGCTTCATCGTGCCGGGCTGACCTGCGCTGGCCGTGGCGGCGCGCAGTGTCCTTCGCCAGCACAGCCATCGACTCGGCGCGATCCGCGATCATGGCGATCGGCCAGTCGGGCGGCCAGTCGGGCGGCCAGTCGGGCGGCCAGTCGGGCGGCCAGTCGGGCGGCCAGTCGGGCGGCGCGCGTCGGTGCCACGGCCGGCACGGGTCTGCGGTGCCCGCGTGGTTTCCTGCCCCCCCGGGAACGATCGCCCGGTTACGCCTCCAGCGCCGCCACCCCCGGCAGCGTCCTGCCCTCTAGCCATTCCAAGAACGCCCCGCCGGCCGAGGAAACATAGGTCAGCCGTTCCATCACCCCCGCATGCTTCAGCGCCGACACCGTATCGCCGCCGCCGCCGATCGACTTCAGCCCGGCCGAGGCGGTCAGGCCCGCCACCATCTCGGCGATCGCGACGGTCGCGGTGTCGAACGGCGGGATCTCGAACGCGCCCAGCGGCCCGTTCCAGACCAGCGTGCCGGCGCCACGCAGGCGCTGTTCGATCAAGCCCACTGTCTGCGGCCCCACATCCAGCGCCATCATGCCGTCGGGCACCGCCATCGCCGGTACGACGCGGTTGGGCGACTGCGCCGCGAACGCCTGCGCCGCGACCAGATCCACCGGCAGCAGGATGTCGCAATTGTTGGCCTTGGCGGTCGCCAGGATGGCGCGTGCGGTGGCGTGCATCTCAGCTTCCTGCAACGAATTGCCCATCGTCGCACCCTGGGCCGCGAGGAAGGTATTGGCCATCGCCCCGCCGATCACCAGCACATCGACCTTGGCCGACAGATTGCCCAAAAGGTCGAGCTTGGTGCTGACCTTGGCGCCGCCGACGATGGCGACCACGGGGCGCGACGGCCGGCCGAGGGCGGCGTCCAGCGCCTCCAATTCCGCCTGCATCAAGCGCCCGGCATAGGATGGCAGCAGGTGGGCCACGCCCTCGGTGCTGGCATGGGCGCGGTGGGCGGCGGAAAATGCGTCGTTGACATAGGCATCGGCCAGTTTTGCCAGGCCCGCGGCCATGGCCGGGTCGTTCGTCTCCTCGCCGGCGTGGAAGCGGGTGTTTTCCAG
>JBBRWI010000205.1:0-6772 GCA_038249305.1 Acetobacterales bacterium | reverse complement strand
TCCTGGACGCTGGACCCCGAAGTGCTGCGCGTCGCGCTGGCCGCCGCGGCGACGCGCGGGCGTCTGCCGAGGGTCGTCGTGCCGGTCGATCTGTATGGGCAATGCAGCGACATCGAAGCCATCGTCGGCATCTGCGAACGTTGGGGCGTGCCCGTGATGTCCGACAGCGCCGAGGCGCTGGGCGCCACGCACCGCGGCAAACCGGCCGGGACGGGGGCGAAGATCGCCGTGTTCTCGTTCAACGGGAACAAGATCATCACCGCGGGCGGCGGCGGCGTGCTGTGTTCCGAGGATGAGCGCCTGGTGGCCCGCGCACGCTTCCTGGCCAGCCAGGCCAAGGAGCCATCGGCGCATTACCAGCACGAGACCACGGGCTATTCCTACGGGCTGTCCTCGGTGCTCGCGGCCGTCGGCCTGGCACAGCTCTGCGCGCTGGAATCCCGCGTCGATGCCCGGCGCGCGATCTTCGCCCGCTACGTCGATGGCCTGGCCGACCTGCCGGGCGTCTCCTTCATGCCCGAACCGGGCTGGGGCCGGTCCACCCGCTGGCTGTCGGTGATGATGATCGACCCGCGCGCCTTCGGCACCGAGCGCGAGACGGTGCGGCGGGCGCTTGAGCTCGTCGGCATCGAAAGCCGGCCGGTGTGGAAGCCGCTGCATCTGCAACCGGCCTTTCGCGGCGCGCCGCTGTTCGGCGCAGGCGTCGCGACCGGGCTGTTCGAACGCGGGCTGTGCCTGCCATCCGGCAGCGGCATGGACCCATCGCAGCAGGCCCGGGTGATCGACACGATCCGCGCCTGCTGGCGGGGATAGCCTGGTGGCGGCCGGGTCTTCGCCCAGCATCCTGTACCTGCATCAGCATTTTTCGCTGCCCGAGGGCGCGACCGCGACCCGCGCCTTTGCCATGAGCCGGGCGCTGGCCGCCGCCGGGTATCGCGTCACCGTGGCCTGCGGGGCCTATGATGGCGCGCGGACCGGGCTCGACGGCCCCTGGCGACAAGGTCGCCGCCAAGGCCGGGTCGGCGCGGTCGGCGTGATAGAATTCGCCATCCGGTCGGGCAACGCCCAGGGGTTTGTCGGGCGCAGCGCCGGCTTCCTGCATTTTGCCGCGCGCGCGGCGGCGCTGGCGGTGGGGCGGGAGTGGGATCTGGTCATCGCCTCCTCCACCCCGCTGACCGTGGCGCTACCGGCGCTCTGGGCGCAGCGGCGGCGCGGGACGCCCTTCGTGTTCGAGATCCGCGACCCCTGGCCGGAACTGCCGCGCGCGCTGGCCCGGCTGGGGGGCGGCGTGCCGGGGCCAATCCTGGCGGCGATGGAACCGCTGGCCGATGCCGCCTGTCGCCGGGCGGCGGCGGTGATCGCGCTGTCCGACGGCATGGCCGATACCGCGGTCGCCCGTGGCGCCGACCCGGCCCGGGTGCATGTCGTGCCGAATGGCTGCGACCTTGACCTGTTCGGCCCGCAGATCGCGCCGTGGCGACCCGAAGCCGCGCAATCCTCGGAGGTTCTGGCGGTCTATGCCGGCGCGCATGGGCGGGCGAATGGGCTGGGGCTGCTGCTCGACGCCGCCCGTATCCTGCGCGACCGTGGCGAGGCCCGGCTGCGCATCATCCTGGTCGGCGATGGCGCCCAGAAACCGATGTTGGCGGCGGCTGCGCGCGCGCTGCCGAACGTCACCCTGCTGGAGGCCATGCCAAAAACCCGGCTGGCGGGGCTGCTCGCCGGCAGCCAGATCGGGCTGCAATGCCTGGCCCCGGTGCCGGAATTCGCCGAATGGACCGCGCCGAACAAGTTGATGGATTATTTGGCCGCCGGGCTGCCGGTCGTCGCCAACATGCAAGGCCGCGCGGCCCGCATCCTGGCCGAAGGCCCCTGTGGCATCGCGACAGCGCCCAGCGATGCCGCCGCCATGGCCGATGCGCTGACGGCCCTCGCCGCCGACCCGGAACGCCGCCGCGCCATGGGCCTGGCCGGCCGCGCCCAGGCCGTCCGCCGCTGGGACCGGCGCCTTCTCGCGCGGGATTTCGTGGCGGTGGTGGACGGGGCGGTGGTGGACGGGGCGGTGGTGGACGGGGCGGTTGGGCGGGTCCCGGCACGGCGGGCGGCATGACGCTGCCGGTCGTCCATCTGGTCGTCGCGGCCAGGCCCAACCTGCCGAAAATCGCCGCCCTGTGGCATGCGCTGGCCGAGGTGCGACCGATCTGCCGCCCCCTGATCCTGCACACCGGCCAGCACCACGACACGGCGATGTTCGGCCAGCACCTGGCCGACCTCGACCTGCCGGCGCCGCACATCGCCCTTGGGGTCGGGGCCGGTGGTGGCCATGCGGCGCTGACCGGGCGGACGATGATGGCGGCCGAGGCCGTCTGGCGCGCCGATCCGCCCGCGCTGGTGGTGGTCGCGGGCGATGTGGACGGCACGCTGGCGGCGGCGCTGGCGGCGCGCAAACTCGGGCTGCATGTGGCGCATCTGGAGGCCGGGCTGCGCTCCGGCGACCGCCTGATGCCGGAGGAGGTGAACCGCCGCGCGGTCGATGCCGTCTCCGACATCCTCTGGGCGCCGGATCGCGCCACGGCGGCGCGGCTGATCGCGGAGGGCCACCCACGCAGCGCCGTCCGCGCCGTCGGCAATGCCATGGTGGACAGCCTGTTCCGCGCGCAGCGCCGCGCCCTGGCGCTGCCCTTGCCGGAGGGGCTGGCACCGGGGGGCTATGGGCTGGTCACCTTGCATCGGCCGTCCAACGTCGATGACCCGGCGATGCGGGACGCATTGTTGGCGGCGCTGGCCGAGGCCGCGCTGCGGCTGCCGCTGGTCTGGCCGATGCACCCGCGGACCGCCCAGCGGCTGGGCGACACGGCCCTGCCGCCGGGGGTGACGGCGATGCCGCCGCAGGGCTACCTGGCTTTCGCGGGGCTGCTGGCGCGGGCGCGCTTCGCCGCGACAGACAGCGGCGGGGTGCAGGAAGAAGCGGTCGCGCTCGGCATCCCCTGCCTGACCCTGCGCGCCAGCACCGAACGCCCGGTGACGCTGGAGGGCGGCGGCAACCGGCTGGTCACGCCGGGCGGATTGGTCGCGGCGGTCGAGCGGCTGCTGGCAGCACCCACCGCGCCGCCGCCCAGAATCCCGTTGTGGGATGGCCGCGCCGGTGCCCGCATGGTCGCACATCTGCGGGAAATCCTGGACGACCTGGCGATCGCCGCATGACCGCGCCCTTGGTGGTGATGCTCTCGGCCGCGCATCCGCCGGATGATGTGCGGGTGGTGCGCAAGGAAGGTGCGGCATTGGCCGCCGCCGGCTGGCGGGTCGTGCATGTGGCGCCGGCTGCGACGCATGTCTCCGCGGCGGTCGCCGGCGTGGCACTTTGGCCCTATGCGCGCCGGCCGGGGTGGCTCGGCCGGCTGCGCGGCGTGCCGGCCCTGGCGCGGATGGCGGCCGCCTCCGGCGCGGCGGTGCTGCATGCGTCCGAACCCGATGCCTGGTTCGCGGCCCTGCTGGCGGCGCGCCGAACCGGTGCGCGGGTGGTGATCGACGTGCATGAACACTACCCATCGCGGCTGGACCACCGGCTGCCCGCGGCGCTGCGGCCGATCCTGCGCTGGGCGATCCGGCGGGCGTGCCGCATCGCCGCCCACCGTGCCGATGCGGTGGTGGTCGCCAAGGATGGGCTGGACGAGGACTTCGCCGTACCCGGCCGCACGATCGCGGTGCGGAACTACGCAGCGATGCCCGATATCGCGCCACGCATCCACACCGATGCGCCGTTGCGGCTGCTGCACCTGGGCGCGCTGGGGGCCACGCGCGGCGCGCTGCTGCTGCCGGATGTGCTGGCGCAATCGCCGCCGGGCACGGTGCTGACCCTGGTCGGCCGCTTCACCGACGACAGCCAGGCGGCGTTCTTCGCCCGCGCTGAAGCCCTGGGCGTCGCCGACCGCATCCATCTGACCGGTTGGATGCCGGCCGAGGCCGCGCTGGCCGAAACCGCCCGCCACGACATCGGGCTGGTGCTGTTCCAGCCGGGGGTCGAGAATCACCGCCTGGCCCTGCCGCACAAGCTGTTCGACTGCATGGCCGCCGGTCTGCCGGTGATTGCCCCCGCCTTTGCCGAAGAAGTGGCAACGGTGGTGCGGGAGGCGCGTTGCGGCGTGCTGGTCGATGTCGCCGACGCGGCCGCGGTGGCCCAGGCCATCGGCGACCTGCAAAGCCCGGCGCGACGCGCGGCGCTGGGCGCGGCCGGGCGCGCCGCCGTCGCCGGGCGTTTCGGCTGGGCGGCGGAGGCAGCGCGGTTGGTTGAACTTTACGAACGGCTCGCGCCGCTGGCCAGGCACCCGCCGCCGGCGATCAGCAGCGCCGCCGCGCCGATTCGCGCCTCGAACACCGCGGCCCCGCTGGCCACCAGAAGCAGGGTGGACGCCAGCGGCACGGCATAGGCCAGTGCGCCGAGCAAGCGCGGATCGCCGCGTTTCATCCCGACATCCCACAGGAAGAACGCGGCCCCGACCGGCCCCAGGCCCAGCAGCACCAACGCAGCCCATTGGCCGGGGCCGGGCGGCACCCAGGTCTCGAAGCCCAGATGCGCGAGCCCGGCCAGCAACGCCGAGCCGAGACAGAAACCCGCCACCGCTTCGGTCGGCACCGCCGCCATGCGGCGCGAGGTGACGGAATACAGCGCCCAGACCACGGCCGCCCCCAGGGCGCAGGCCAGCCCGGCCTCGCTGCCGGCGGGCAGGCTCGCACCACCGCCGACCAGCAATGCGCAGCCCAGGAACCCCACCCCGGCCCCCAGCAGATGGCGCGCCGACAGGTGCATCCCCAGGATCGGCGCCGACAACAACACGATCAGCAGCGGCCCCAGGTAGTTCAGCAGGTTGGCGGTGACCGGCGGCGCCCAGGCGATCGCGGCGAAATAAAGTGCATGGTAGCCGAACAGCCCGCCCACCCCATGCGCCCAGGCCAGCGGCGACTGGCGCAGCGCGCCCAGTTTCTTCCGCGCGGCCAGCACGGCGAGGCCAACCGCCCCGCCGACAGCGAATGCCAACGCGGTGACCTGCAACGGCGGCAGCGGCGCGGCCCAGGCGCCGAGCAGCGCCAGAAACGCCCAGAGCGCCAACGCCCCGGTACCGGCCAGATTGGGGCCAGCCAGGATGGAGCCAGCCAGCGCCGCCGGCGTCATGCCACCCCGTGCGCGCCTTGGGTCAGCAGCCGCCGGAACAGCGGCACGGCGGCCGCCAGATCGGCCAGCGCCACGCATTCGCGCGGGGTATGCGCCGTGCCCGTGGTGCCCGGGCCGAGAACGACGCAAGCCGCCAGCGCCGAGAGCTCGCTCGCATCCGTCCCGAAAGGCGCTGTCGTCGCGGCCCGCCCGGTGGCGGCGACAGCCAGCGCGATCAGCGGATGATCGGCCGGCAGTTCCGGCGGCCTGCCCTCGCGCGCCATGTGCAGCACGACCCCGGCGCGATCCGCTGCCGCCTGCACGGCCGCCACGATCGGCGCCGGGTCGATGCCGCGGCTGTAGCGGAATTTTATCCGCGCGGTCGCGACCGGCACAGTCACGTTCACCGCCGTGCCATGGTTGTCGATGACCATGTTGAAGTCGGAGAATACCGGGCTGTAGCCGGCATCATGCCAGGCCGGATCGTCGCGCAGGGTCTCATGCAGCCCCTTCATCTCGGCCAGGAACGGGATCAGCGCCCAGTTGGCATTGCGCCCGATGCCGAGAGAGGAATGCGCCTGCACCCCTGTGGCCATGGCGGTGAAGGCAATATGCGCGCGATGCCCGCGGATCGGCACCAGCCCGGTCGGCTCGGCCACGATGATGCCGGCCAGCCGGGCCTCACGCGCCAGCACCGATTTTTCGACGATGCAGCGGGCACCGTCCTTGGTGGTCTCCTCATCCGTCGTGATCAGCAGCGTCACCGGCACATCGGCCGGCAACCCGCGCGCAGCGACCAGGCAGGCGGCGACCTGGCCCTTCATGTCCACCGACCCCAGGCCGTGCAGCACCCCCGCACCATCCACGCGCCCCGACCAGGGGTCGTCGGTCCAGCCGGTGTCCGGCACGGTGTCCATATGCCCCGACAGCGCCAGCCCGCCCGGCCCGCCGCGATGCGCGACAAGGCAGCGTTTTTCCACGCCCTGCGCATCGGTGTAGTCGATTCGTTCTATGGCGAAGCCTGCGAGTTCGGCCTCGATCCGGTCGGCTACGGGCCGGTTGGACAGGCTGCTGCGGCTGTCGATGCGGATGAGGTCGGCGGCCAGCCGTGCCGTGGCGTCATGGTCGGTCATGCGTCCGTATCCCTTGCCGGGCGCGCTGCGGCAAGCGAGGGTCGCGCCCATGACCGCCTATCTCGACCCCCGCACGGGGCGCACCTATCCGCTCGATGTCCCGCGCTGGCGGGGCGATGACGGCAACCCGCTGACGATCACCGACCTGCCCGGCCTCGGCCGCGACGAGATCGAGCGCGGCACCCGGTCGATCTGGCGGTATCGCGCCGCCTTGCCGTTCCAGCCGGCGCTGCCGATCACCCTGGGCGAAGGCTGCACGCCGCTGATCGAGGCCCGCATCGGCGACGCCTCGGCGCTGCTGAAATGCGAATGGTTCATGCCAAGCGGTTCGTTCAAGGACCGCGGCGCGTCGGTCATGCTGTCGCTGCTGCGCGACCAGGGCATCATGGCGGTGCTGGAGGATTCCTCCGGCAATGGCGGGGCGGCCATCGCGACCTATGCCGCTGCCGGCGGCATGGCGGCAACGATCTTCGTGCCCGACAGCACCAGC
>JBBRWI010000204.1:0-6800 GCA_038249305.1 Acetobacterales bacterium | reverse complement strand
TGCACGGGCTGCGGCGCGCAGCATTTCCCGCGCACCGACCCCGCGGTCATCATGCTGGTGGTGCGGGGCGATCATTGCCTGCTCGGCCATTCGCAGCGGTTTCCGCTGGTGACGATGTATTCGACCCTGGCGGGCTTCGTCGAACCCGGCGAAAGCCTGGAGGAAGCGGTGCGGCGCGAGGTTGCCGAGGAAACCGGCGTCGCCGTCGGTGGCGTGCGCTACCACTCCAGCCAGCCTTGGCCCTTCCCGGCCAGCATCATGCTGGGCTTCTACGGCGAAGCGCTGTCCGAGGCGATCACCATCGACCCGGAGGAATTGCGCGACGCGCGCTGGTTCAGCCGCGCCGAGTTGCGCGACCCGGCGGCGGGCGGCTTCAGCCTGCCGCGCGTGGACAGCATCGCCCGCCGCCTGATCGAGGATTGGTTGGAACACGCATGACCCGCCTGGCCCTTTTGCTCGCAGCCCTCCTCCTGGCCGGCTGCGGCGGCCCGGTCGCCGGTCAGCGCAGCCTGAACGACAGCCCTGAAGTCGCCGCCTGCCGTGGCGAGGCGCGACGCGACCCCGGTGTGATCGCCGCCAATCGCGGCATGAACTTCCAGAACCAGAACAACATGGACCGCGTGCGGGCCGAGGTCGCCGAGGCCGAGCGCCGCACTTTCAACGCTTGCCTGCGGCGCAAGGGCCTGCCGCTGCCGGGCGGGGTGGAGGCGCGGGGCCTGTCCCGCTTCTGACGCATCAAGGCGCGGTGGCTTCACCCGCGCCCCTCCGCGATCACCATCGCCGCCCCGCGTTCCGCCACCGCCAGCACCGTCGCGTTGATGTTGCAGACCGGAATGGTCGGGAAAACGCTGGCATCGATCACCCGCAATCCTTCCACCCCACGCAGCCGCAGTTGCGGGTCCAGCGGTGCCTCGCGGCCCCCCATGCGGACGGTGCCGCAGGGGTGGTAAACCGTGCCGCCCGCTGCACGCGCAAACGCCAGCAGGCCGGCATCGTCGGTGATGTCCGGGCCGGGGCGCACTTCCCCGGTGACGATGCCACGCAGCGGATCTGCGTGCATCCAGCGCCGCGCCAGGCGCAGGCCGCGCAGCAGCGCATCCCGATCACCCGGCGTCGCCAGATACCGCGGCGCGATGCGCGGTGCGGCGGCAGGATCGGGGGACGCCAGCGTCACCGACCCCCGGCTTTCCGGCCGGCATTGCCAGACGCCGGTGGTGGCGCCCGGCAAATCCTCCGGCACGCCGATGCGGCCGGGCTGCCAGGACAGCGGCCCCGCGTTGAACTGCACATCGGGCACCGTATCGGCATCGGCGGGACGCCCCGCCGCGATCCGCCGGGTATCGGCAAAAACCGCCATCATGCCGGGCGACCAGGTCAATGCGCCGCGCGCCTGGAACAGCCAGCGCGCTGCTTCCAGCCCCAGGCGTGGCCAGGTGATGCGGCGGTTGGCGGACCATCGGTGGTCAGCCAGCCGCCAGGTCAGCCGCACGATGAAATGGTCCTGCAGGTTCTGGCCGATGCCGGGGATGTCGCGCAGCGGCGCGATGCCTTGTGCGGCGAGCGCCTCGGCCGGCCCCAGCCCCGACAGCATCAGCAGATGCGGGCTGCCGATCGCGCCGGCCGAAAGGATTACCTCCCGCGCGGCGCGCACGATGCTGTCCGTGCCGTCGCGGCGGATGGCGACGCCGATGGCGCGGCCATCCTCGATCACGATGCGCCGGGCCAGCGCCTGGTCGATGATCTTGACCCGCCCGGTGCGGAGCGCCGGGATCAGGCAGGCGCGCGCGGCGGACACCCGCGCCCGGCCGCGCCGGGTCTGCTGGAACAGGGCCACACCCTCGCGCCGGGCGCCGTTCATGTCGGGATTGTGCGGAATGCCGATGGCTTCGGCCGCCGCGACCATGCGCGCGAGCAGGGGCGGGGTTTCCGCCAGCGGCGAGACGGGGATGGGGCCGTCGCGACCGCGCAGCCCGTCCGGGTCGTCGCCGCCGTAGCATTCATGCGCGGAAAGCGCCGGCAGCATCGCCTCCCACCCCCAGCCCGTGGCGCCGTGCTGGGTCCAGAGGTCGTAGTCCGACGGATGCCCGCGCACATGCCCCAGGCCGTTGATCGACGACGACCCGCCCCAGACCTTGCCGCGCGGATAGTCGTAGGCGGGCAGGCCGAGCGCATCGTCGGCCGCCGTGCGGAACCCCCAGGTCAGCCGCGGATGTGTCAGGATCTTGGCGTAGCCGGCGGGGATATGGACCCAGGGGTGGCGGTCATGCCCGCCGGCCTCGATCACCGCGACCGACAGCCCGGCGCCGGCCAGGCGCATGGCCAGCAGCGACCCCGCCGATCCCGCGCCGACGATGACGATGTCGAACATCATGCCGGCCCCGGCCCCAAGCCGCGCGCGACGGCCAGCAGGCCGCGGCGCAGCCAGGCATGGCCCTGGTCGGCCTCGAACCGCCGATGGAACACCAGCGACAGGCGCAAATGCCGGATTTCGACCGGACAGGGGCGGAGGACCAGCCCATGCGCCTCGGCCAGTTGCTGGGCTAGGCGCGCCGAGAGCGTCATCACAAGGTCGGTCCGCCGCAGAATCTCGGGCACCGCCGACAGATGCGCCACCACCGCCCCCAGCCGGCGCGGAAAGCCGGCGTCGCGCAACGGGCCGTCCAGCGCGCCGTCCAGGCTGCCATTGGGCGAATGCAGCAGGTGCGGAAAGGCGGTGAAGGCGGCCAGGGTCATCTCGCCGGTCGCCAGCGGATGCCCCGGGCGGAGCAGCGTCAGGAAGGCCTCGGGCAGGAAGCGCACGCGGGTGTAGAGCGCCGGCGGTTCGCCGAGCATCGCGACCGCAAGTGCTGCCTCGCCGCGTTCCAGCATGTCGATCGCATTGGTGCGGTCGGCGTGGCGGATCGCCAGCAGGCAGCCGGGCGCTGACTGCGCGACATGCGCGACCAGGGCCGCGCCCAGCACCGCCTCGGCATATTCGCTGAAGCCGAGGGTGAAGGTGCGGATCGAGGTCGCGGGATCGAAGGGCGCGTGGGTCGCCAGGGTTTCGCGCAGGCGGTCGAGCATTTCGGCGACCGGCGGTGCCAGCGACAGGGCCAGCGCGGTCGCCTCGACGCCACCGGGGCGGCGCAGGAACAACTCATCGCCCAATGCCGCCCGCAGCCGTGCGAGGGCGTTGGAGACGGCCGGCTGCGACAGGTGCAGCCGTTCGGCGGCGCGCGTCACATGGCGTTCGCGCGCGACCGCATCGAAGACGCGCAACAGGTTCAGGTCGAGGGTCCCGAGATCGGCCACGCGCTGTCCTTCATTGACCGCAGTGATGATGGGCGTTCGCGATGATGCTTGGAAGCGTGGGCCGGTCCGGGTGCATCACCCTGGGGATGCAAACGTTGGAGACCCTCATGACCGACACCACGACCACCACCCCCTATGCCGCCTTCCTGCTGCGGGTTTCGATGGGGATCATGTTTCTGGCCCATGGCGGGCTGCTGAAGCTGGGCACCTTCGGCCTGGCGGGCACGATGGGGTACTTCGGCAGCATCGGCTACCCGCCGGTGTTCGGGGTGGTGATCATTGCCGCCGAGATCGCGGCGGGCATCGCGCTGCTGGCTGGCGTCTGGGTGCGCCTGGTCAGCCTGCTGGCTCTGCCGATCATGCTCGGCGCGCTGCTCCAGCATACCGGCAAGGGCTGGCTGTTCACGGCACCGGGCGGCGGTTGGGAATTCCCGGCCTTCTGGGCCGTGGCGTTGCTGGTGCAGGCGGGACTCGGGGCCGGGGCTTTTGCCCTCGACCCGGCGCGGCTGTTCGCGCCGAAGGACGCGGTGCGCGCGTAGCACTGCGCGCCCCCCTGTCCGGCTGTTGCCCGGCTGGGGGGCGCAATCCTTTCCCGCAACGACAAGATGCGGACAAAGCCGTTCGAAGGGATCGCCGACGCGCCTTACGTCGGCTACGCCGACGATCTGCGCCACGTCAGTTTTCGTGGCCATGGGCCGGGCTGGCGCGACTTCGGGTCCGGGCGGGCCTGGTTCTCGCCCAATTCTTCAGCCGCAAATTGCCCTAGAAGCCGTTGAATCTAGAGCAAGAAATCGGATCAGATGATTCCATCTGATCCGATATTGCTCTAGGTTTTTGGGCTTCTGGGCCTTCGGTGCCTGGATCGGCGTTGATCTGGCCGAACGCAAGGGGGTTTGTGGGCGGCTACCTCTCGCAGCGGATGAACAGGATGGACCGCTGCGCGATATCGCCCACGTCGGGCGCGCTGCGGTCGGTCCCGGTGCTTTCGGCCAGGCTCGGCGTGATGCCCGCGCGGCGCAGGAATTCGAGCGTCGCGGTCCCCTTGATGGCGAAATTCACGTTCTGTGCGATGTCGCCGGTGCGGCGTGCCACGTTTTGCACGTTCAGCTTGGACACCACGACGCCGATCACATGGCCCTGCATGTCCAGCATCGGCCCGCCGGAATTTCCCGGCTGCACCTCGGCGCTGATCTGGAACTGCGCCTGGTTGTCGCCCAGGCCCGCCAGGCCATTGATCTCGCCCCGCGTCAGCTTGGGGTCGGAGGACAGCAGCCCGGCCAGCGGAAAGCCATAGACCACGACGCTTTCGCCCCGCCGCACCGTGGGGCCGCCGCGGAAGGCGAGCGCGGGCAGGTTCAACCCCGGCACGTTCAGCACGGCAAGATCGAGCGCCGCGTCGATCCGCGCCGGCGGCACCGCGGCGATGCTGCGACCATCCGGCGTCCGGACCAGGACGCGATTGCAGTTGTCCACGACATGATGGTTCGTCATCACCCGATCGGCGGCGATGGCGAAGCCGGTGCCGGTGCTGGCGCGCGCCTGGGTGTTCGGCGCCGCCTGGGGGCCGGCGGGTCGTGCTGGCACCGGCACCGCGGCGGCCACCGGCACACGGGGGGTGGAGGGATCGAGGGCGATCTGCCGCTCCGCGCAGACATCCTGGCCGCGCACCACCGACTCCCGCCCGTCGGTCAGCACCAGCCGCAGGTCGAAGCGGCAGCCCGCGCCCTCATTCGGCCGCAGGGTGAACCCCGCGCCATCGCCGAGCGGGCCGCGGTTCAACAGGTTGCTGCCCCAATCCGCGCGGCCGCTGCGCACGGCGTAGAGCCCCGTCGCCTGCTGCCCGGTGCGGTTCAGCACGCGGAAGCCTTCGGTGGGTGCCGGAGCAGGTACCTGGGCAGCAGCGGGCAACGCGCCGAGGAGGAGAATGAGCAGGGCCGTGCGGAGGTGCGGGATCATGACTGGCAGATTTGCTTTTTCGCAGCCCCGGTCAACCGCGGCTGCGCGATATCGCGCGGGTGACTTGCCGCGCTGCCGGTTCCGCGCGACCAATTCCCGTCGCAGCAAGGCCGCACGCCATGATCACCCTCTCCGTCACCGGCATGACCTGCCAACACTGCGTCCGCGCTGTCGAGCAGGCGATCAAGGCGCAGGATCCCGGCGCCGAGGTGACGGTCAACCTGGCCGAGGGTACCGTCCAGGCCTGCACCCTATTGACCAAAACCGATGTCGCCCAGGCGATCCGTGCCGCCGGCTACGAACCGGGCTGACCGCGCCGCGCCGGCGGATCGCGTGACAGGCCGCGTTCGCCGAGTGCGGCTTCATAGGCGGCCCAGATTTCGGCCTGTTCCTCGCCCAGCCGGCGCAGGGTGGGCCACGGGTAGATGCCGCTGTCGTGCAGGTCGTCGAAGACGATCCGCACCGCGTAGTGCCCGACCGGTTCCAGGCGCATGATGTTCACATGCCGCCGGCCCGGCACGATGGTCCTTTGCCCCGGACCATGGCCCTGCACCTCGGCCGAGGGGCTTTCGACGCGCAGGTACTCCGCCGGCAGGCTGAAGCGGGCGCCGTCCGCGAACGTCACATCCAGCACCCGCTCCGCCTGGCGCAGCCGCAGTTCGGTAACGGCGTGGGGCATCACCCGTCCAGGCGGCGGGCTTCATCCGGCAGCATGATCGGTATGCCGTCGCGGATCGGGAAAGCCAGGCCCGCCTGGTCGCTGACCAATTCGCCGGCCGCGCGGTCGTAGCGCAAAGGCCCCTTGGTGACCGGGCAGACCAGGATTTCCAGCAGACGCGGGTCCACCGCGCCACCGGCGGGGGCTTCGGGGGCGGTCGCCGTTTCGGTCATCGCTGCGTCTCCCACGTGGCGGTCCGGCGCTGATCGCTCAACTCGGGCGACCTTCCGGGGCGGTGCCGCTATGCGCTTCCATCTGCAAAAGGGCGATCAGCATGCTCGCCCGGTCGGCTGGGGTCGGCGCCTCCAGCAGAGCCTGCTTCTCGCGCGGATCGAGGGGGCAGACCATGCACAGGGTCGTGACCAGCGTCGCATCCGCCGTATGGTCGATCGCGTCCCAATTCGCGTCGATCTGCTGCGCCTTGAAATAGGGGCGCAGCGCCGCGAGCAGCGCCTCCCGGTCCATCGGGGCCGTCTCCTCGGCCGCGAGGTCGGCGGCGAAGGCGCTGTAGTCGGCCCGCACCCGCCGATAGCCGCGGCGCAGTGCCACCTCCTCGACCACGGCGAAGCGCAGCAGCCCGTTCAGGGTGATCAGGAAGCGCCCGTCCTCCGATTCCGAGAAGGAGGAGATCCGCCCGACGCAGCCGACGCGGTACAGCGACGGCCCACTGAACCCGCGGGTGGCGGAGCCATCCGGTTGGATCATCCCGATCATCCGCCCCGCACCCATCGCATCCTCGATCAGGGCGATGTAGCGGGGCTCGAAGATGTTCAGCGGCAGCCGCCCCTGTGGCAGGAGCAGCGCACCGGACAACGGGAAGACCGCGATCTCCTCC
>JBBRWI010000203.1:0-6917 GCA_038249305.1 Acetobacterales bacterium | reverse complement strand
CGCTACGCCGCAGGGCTTGGAAGAACGCGACGGGAGCAACCACCCATGACCATCAGCCGCCGTACCACCCTGCTGACCGCGGGCGCCTCGCTCGCCCTGCCACGCTTCGCGATCGGCCAGGCCGATACGCGGCCGTCGATCACCATCGCGGTCCAGAAAGTCGCCAACAGCAACACGCTGGAAGTGTTGCGCGAACAATCCAACGTCGGCGAGCGGATCTTCTTCTCGTCCTTGTGGGAAGGGCTGATCGGCCGCAACTGGTTGGGCGCGCTGGAAGCGGTGCCGCTGCTCGCGACCGAAACCCGCCGCATCAGCGACAGCGTGGTGGAATGCACGCTCCGCCAGGGCGTGCGCTTCCACAACGGCGATGAGATGACGGCCGAGGATGTGGTGTTTTCCTTCGGCCCGGCGCGGATGTTCGGCGCGACGCGCCCCGCCGCCCAGGGCCGCACGATCTCCGTCGGCGAGACCATGCCCGTCCGATCGGGCAAGGAACTGCCGCCGGAAGTCCCCGCCGTCGCCCGCCGTTCCTGGCCCGCGCTGGAGCGTGTGGAGGCGGTGGACCGCTACACCGTGCGCTTCCACAACGCGACGCCGGATGTGACGCTGGAAGGCCGGCTGTCGCGCTTCGGCAGCGAGATCGCGAGCCGCCGCGGCTTCGATGAAGCCACCACCTGGCTTGAATGGGCCCGCCGGCCGATCACCACCGGCCCCTACAAGGTCGCCGAATTCCGGGCCGACGTGTCGCTGACCTATGTTGCGCATGACGACTACTGGGGTGGGCGGCCGCCCCTGCGCCAGATCCGCTTCGTCGAGGTGCCGGAGGTGTCCTCCCGCATCAACGGCCTGCTTTCCGGCGAATACCAGTTCGCCTGCGACATCCCGCCCGATCAGATCCCGTCCATCGAACGCAACCGCGCCTTCGAGGTGCAGGGCGGTACGATCCTGAACCATCGCCTGACGGTGTTCGACAAGACCCATCCGACGCTGCGCGACGCCCGCGTGCGCCGTGCGATGACGCATGCGATCGACCGGCAGATGATCGTGGACAGCCTCTGGGCCGGGCGCACCGAAGTGCCCAAGGGCCTGCAATGGCCATATTACGGCGACATGTTCATCGCCGATTGGGCAGTGCCGGCCTTTGACCCCGCGCTGGCGCGGCGCCTGCTGCGCGAGGCGAATTATCGGGGCGAGGCGATCCCCTACCGCCTGCTGAACAACTACTACACCAACCAGAACGCGACGGCGCAGGTGCTGGTCGAGATGTGGCGCAGCGTCGGGCTGAACGTGCAGATCGAGATGAAGGAGAACTGGTCGCAGATCCTGGAACGCAGCCCGACCCGGGCGGTGCGCGACTGGTCCAACTCGGCGCCCTTCAACGATCCCGTCTCCTCCCTCGTGAACCAGCACGGGCCGAACGGGCAGCAGCAGCAGGTCGGCGAATGGACCAATGAGGAGATGAACCGCCTGTCCGTCGCGCTTGAAACCGGCACCGACCGCGCCCTGCGTCGCGTGGCCTTCCGCCGCATGCTGGAAATCGCCGAGCGCGAGGATCCCGCCTATACCGTGCTGCACCAGAACGCGACCTTCACCGCCAAGCGCCGCGACATCGCCTGGAAGGCCTCCCCTGCCTTCGCGATGGAGTTCCGCGCGATGAACTGGGGCGCCTGAGATGACGACGCGCCGCCTGGTCCTGGGTGCGGCCACCGCCGCCGCCCTGCCGCGCTTTGCCATCGGCCAGTCCGACCAGCGCCCGACGGTCACCGTCGCGGTGCAGAAGATCAGCAACTCCAACATGCTGGAGATGCTGCGCGAGCAATCCAACGTCGGCTCGCGCATCTTCCTCAACTACGCCGAGGCGCTGATCGACTGCGACTGGACCGGCGACATGGCGTTGCGCCCGGGCCTGGCCACATCCTGGCGCCGCCCGTCGGAGAATGTGGTCGAACTGACGCTGCGGCAGGGCGTGCGCTTCCACAACGGCGATGTGATGACCGCCGAGGATGTCGCCTTCTCCTTCGGCCCCGACCGCATGTTCGGCGGTGGCACCACGGGCAAGACCCCGCCGGTGGATGCCATCGCGATCGCGCGCCGCAGCTTTCCAGGGTTCGAACGCATCGAGATTGTCGATGCGCACACCGTGCGCTTCGTCAACCGCATGCCCGATGTGACGCTGGAAGGGCGCCTGGCGCGCACCACCGGCGTCATCAAGTCGCGCCGTGCCTTTGCCGAAGCCGCGTCCTGGTCCGACTGGGCACGACGCCCGGTCGGCACCGGCCCCTATCGCGTGGCGGAATTCCGCCCCGACCAGATGCTGGTGCTCGACAGCCACGACGACTACTGGGCCGGCCGGCCCCCGCTGCGCCGGTTGCGCTTCGTCGAAATCCCGGAAGTCGCCGGGCGCATCAACATGCTGCTGTCGGGTGAAGCCGACTTTGCCTGCGACATCCCCCCCGACCAGATCGCGACCATCGAGCGCAACCCACGCTACGAGGTCGTCGGCGGGCCGATCCTGAACACCCGCATCCTGACCTTCGACAAGACGCATCCCGTGCTGGCCAATCCGGCCGTGCGCCGCGCCATCACCCATTCCATCGACCGTGACGCGATCGTGGCGGCGCTGTTCTCCGGCAAGACCCGGGTGCCGCCCGGGCTGCAATTCGAATTCTTCGGCGAGACCTTCATCGCCGACTGGTCCGTGCCGCGTTTCGACCCGGCCGAGGCTCGCCGCCTGCTGCGGGCCGCAAATTATCGCGGCGAGCCGATCCCCTACCGCCTGCTCAACAACTATTACACCAACCAGACGCCGACGGCGCAGGTGATGGTCGAAGGCTGGCGCGCGGTCGGGCTGAACATCCAGATCGAGATGCGCGAGAATTGGTCGCAGATCACCTCCCGCGAGACGCAGCGCGGCATACGCGACTGGTCGAACGGCGCGGGCTTCGGCGATCCCGTCTCCCAGACCCCGCCGAACTTCGGCCGCAACGGCGGCGCCTGGGTCGGCGGCGAGTGGCGGAACGAGGAATTCGGCACGCTGTCGGATGAACTGGAAACCTCCACCGATCGGCCCCGCCGCCGTGCCGTCTGGGCGCGGATGCTGGAGATCGCCGAACGCGAGGACCCGGCCTGGACCGTGCTGCACCAGAACCTGAACCTGACCGCCAAGCGGCGCGATTTCCGCTGGAAGCCGGCACAGACCTTCGCGATGGATTTCCGGCCCGGGAACTGGGGCGCCTGATGCGCGACCAGCCGCTGGTTTCCCTCCGCGACCTGACCGTCACCTTCGACGGTCAGGCGGCTGTGCGCGGCATCGGCCTGGATGTCGCGATGGGTGAGGCGGTGGGACTGGTCGGTGAATCCGGCTGCGGCAAATCCGTCACCTGGCTCGCCGCACTCGGGCTGCTGCCCGCCACGGCGCGGGTCGGCGGCAGCGTGAAACTGGCCGGCGAGGAATTGCTGGGGGCCGCGCCCAGGACGCTGGACCGTGTGCGTGGCGGGCGGATCGCGATGATCTTCCAGGACCCGGCCAGCAGCCTGAACCCCGTGCACCGCGTGGGCGCCCAGGTGATGGAGGCGCTGACCCTGCATCGCGGGATGCGCGGCGGGGCGGCGCGGGCGGAAGCCCGCCGGCTGTTCGACCAGGTCGGCATCCCCGATGCCGGGCGTCGCCTCGATGCCTTTCCGCATGAGCTCTCGGGCGGGCAGAACCAGCGCGTGATGATTGCCATTGCGCTGGCCGGCCAGCCGGAACTGCTGGTGGCAGATGAGCCGACCACGGCGCTGGATGTCACCATCCAGGCGCAGATCCTGGAACTGCTCGGCGCGCTGCGGCGGGATACCGGCATGGCGCTGGTGCTGATCAGCCACGACCTTGGTGTTGTCGCGGAAACCTGCGACCGGGTCTGCGTGATGTATGCCGGAAAAATCGTCGAGGAAGCGCCGGCCGCGGCGCTCTTCGACCGCCCGCTGCACCCCTATGCGCGTGGTTTGCTGGGCGCGCTGCCGCCGATCGACGGGCCGCGCCGGCCGTTGGCCGCCATCCCGGGCAGCGTCCCGGAACCCTGGGCCATGCCGCCGGGCTGTGCCTTCGCGCCGCGCTGCGACCGGCGGGTGCCGGCCTGCGACGATGCCTCGCCCGCGTTGCGCGCCCTCGGCCCCGGCCGCCGTGCCGCCTGCATCCGCGCCGAGGCCCCGGCGCGGTCGGAACTGGTCGGCGCATGACCCTGTTGCAGGCCGAGGGTCTGGTCCGGCGCTACGCGATGCGTCGCGGTTTCCTCGGCCGCAGCGTGCCGGTCGAGGCAGTGGCCGGGATCAGCCTGCACCTGCGGGCCGGCGAAACGCTGGGCCTTGTCGGCGAATCGGGCTGCGGCAAATCCACCGCCGGGCGGCTGGTGCTGGGGCTGGAAACCCCCGACGAAGGCAGCGTCGCCTTCGAAGGGGCCGCCATGCCGCCGCCGGGCAGCGAGCCCTGGCGCCGGCTGCGGGCCAGGATGCAGCTGGTGTTCCAGGACCCCTTGGGCTCGCTCGATCGCCGCATCTGCATCGGCGAGCAAATCGCCGAACCGCTCGTCATCCACGATACGCCGGGCGACCACGCCGCGCGTGTGGCCGAACTGCTGCGCGCGGTGGGCCTGCGCGCCGACCAGGCGAGCCGATACCCGCACGAGCTTTCGGGCGGGCAGCGGCAGCGCGCGGTGCTGGCCCGCGCACTGGCCACCAACCCCGCGCTGCTGGTCGCGGACGAGCCGATCAGCGCGCTGGATGTCTCGATCCAGGCGCAGGTGATGAATTTGCTGGCCGAGTTGCAGGCACGGACCGGCATGGCGTTGCTCTTCATCAGCCACGACCTGCGCGTGGTCCGTCAGGTCAGCCACCGGGTCGCGGTGATGTATCTTGGCAAGATCGTCGAGGAAGGCGATCCCGACGCGGTGCTGCAAAGCCCCGCGCATCCATACTCCCAGGCGCTGGTCTCGGCCATTCCGGCCCCCGGGCGGCAGGGGCATCGCATCGTACTGGCTGGCGACCCGCCGAGCCCGGCCGACCGGCCCTCCGGCTGCGCCTTCCACCCGCGCTGCGCGGTCGCCATCGCGCGCTGCCGGCAGGAAAGCCCGGTGCTGATGGCGCGCGCCGGCGATGGCCGGCTGGTCGCCTGCCATCTTGCACATGACATCACGAAGGCTGCTGCCTGATGCTGCGTTTCCTCACTCTGCGATTCCTGCGGGCGATCGTGACGATCGTCATGGTGGTGACCTTCGCCTTCATCGTGCTGCGCCTGTCGGGCGATCCGGCGCTGCTGATCATGAGCGTCGATGCGCCGCCGGAGGCGATCGCGGCCTTCCGCGAGGCCTGGGGCCTGGATGACCCACTCTGGGTGCAATACCTGCGCTATTTCAACGCGATCTTCCATGGCGACCTCGGCCGGTCGATGCGCGATGGGCGGGATGCGATCGTGCTGGTGACCGAGCGCATCCCGGCGACCCTGGCGCTGACCCTGCCGGCGCTGGCGATCAAGATCGGGCTGGGCGTGCCGGCGGGGATCTATGCGGCCCTGCATCGCAATTCGCTGGCGGACCGGATGGTGATGGTGATGGCTGTCGCGGGCTTCACCGTGCCGTCCTTCGTGCTGGGGCTGCTGCTGGTGCTGGTGTTCGCGGTACAATTGGGCTGGCTGCCGTCGGGCGGCCAGGAGTCCTGGCGGCATGGGATCCTGCCGGTGATCACGCTTGGCGTCGGCGGGGCCGCGGTGCTGGCGCGCTTCACCCGGAGTGCGATGCTGGAGGTGCTGGGCCAGCCCTACATCCGCAGCGCCAGCGCGAAAGGCGTGCCCTGGGTGCAGGTCGTCCGCCGCCATGCGCTGCCGAATGCGGCGATCCCGACGGTCACCATCATCGGCTTCATGGTCGGCAGCCTGATCGCCGGCGCGGTGGTGGTGGAGAGCGTGTTCTCCTGGCCCGGTGTGGGACGGCTGCTGGTGGTCGCGGTCGCCAACCGGGATTTGGCGGTGGTGCAATGCATCCTGCTGCTGGTGGCGATAACCATGGTGACCGCGAACCTGATCGTCGATCTGCTGTATGGCGCTTTGGACCCTCGGCTGCGCGCGGGGGCCTTGCGATGAGCGATCTTGCGATCGCAGCCCCACCCGTCGCGCGTCGCGTCGCGATCCCGGGCCTGGTGCTGTTCGGCATGGTCTGGATCGGGCTGATGCTGGTGGTCGCCTTCGGCGCCGATCTTCTGAGCCCGTTTCCCTATACCGCGCTCGACCTGCGCAACAGGCTGTCGCCGCCGATAGGCTTCGGCGGCACTTGGCTGCATCCGCTCGGCACGGATGAGTTGGGGCGCGATGTGCTGTCGCGGCTGATCGTGTCGATCCGCATGAGCCTGCTGATCGCTTTCGGCGCGACCATCATCGGTGCGGTTTTCGGAACGACGATGGGGTTCCTGGCGGCGCATTTCCGCGGTTGGGTGGAGCATCTGGTGCTGGCGCTGGTGGATTTTTCCGCCAGCCTGCCGTTCCTGATCCTGGCGCTGTCGGTGCTGGCCTTCTTCGGCAATTCGCTGACGCTGTTCATCGTGCTGCTTGGCTTCCACGCCTGGGAACGCTATGCGCGCATCGCCCGCGGGTTGGCGATCAGCGCGGGCGCGCAGGGCTATGCCGCGGCAGTGCGGCAGTTGGGGGCCTCGCCCTGGCGCATCTACGGGCGGCACGTGCTGCCGAATATCGCCTCCACGCTTATCGTGTCGATGACCTTGTCCTTCCCCGAGGTCATCCTGCTGGAAAGCGGGCTGTCCTTCCTCGGCCTGGGCGTGCAGCCGCCGGCGACCTCGCTCGGCAACATGGTCGGCTATGGGCGGGAGTATCTGACCCGGGCGCCGTGGATCCTGCTGGCCCCGGCCGGCACGATCGTGCTGACGACCTT
>JBBRWI010000202.1:0-6967 GCA_038249305.1 Acetobacterales bacterium | reverse complement strand
GCCAAGGCGGGGTTAGCCAAGGCGGGGTTAGTCAAGGCGGGGTTAGTCAGGGCGGCGGCGCCGAGGCCGAGCAGGGCGGTGCGGCGTGAGACGATCATGGCGGTCTTCCTTGGTCAGGCCGTCAGGCGGCCAGGGTGATGAGGGTCAGGTAGCGCGGCGGCTCGACACCCGGCCTGCACCGCGATGCGCCGTGGTGGCGGCATTACTCAGCGCATCGCCGCAGGCGACGAAACCGGTCCGCCGGGCCGCGGCGATACCGGCAATCACAGGTTTCACATTCCCCGGTGGAACACCGTGGAATTGCACACCCGGCCGCGACGTCTGCCGCAAGGTTCCATCGGCGTTGTGGCGGCCACGTCTTCGAGGAGCAGCCACTGCGCCGACGTCATCCGCCTGCCGGGGCAGCGGACCATGAAGGCCCCGTCCTTGTCGCGCCCCGACTGTCTGCGTTCGGCAATGTCGCGGTCGGACTGATTGAAGGTTCCGCGGTTTTTTCGAGACCCCTCCACCCGCCGGCGCCCCGGCCGGCAGTTCGCCGCTGCTGGTGCAGCGCCGGGCCAGGCTGCCCTGCTTCTCGCCTTCGACGGCACTGGGTTTTGACGACATCGCGACAGTCCCAAAATCACTCGCGATCGGGATATCACAGTTTCGCGTTGTTGCAACGTAGAATAAGGATGGTTTTCATGAATTCCACACCTTACGGTCTGGGTTAACTTAAAGCACCCGGCTGGCGCGAGCCGAGAGCCCCGCCCACGGTGAGGTCAGCCTGGCCAAGTCGCTCGTCATGGCGATGCGGTCCTGGCGCCGGGCCGCCCCCTGCCCGACCCCGCCGTGGTGCCGACCTACGTCATCCAGCAATCGACTAAGCCCGCTCCGCCTCACGCAACGCCGCAACCTCGGCGCGCAGCGCGCGGACCTCGGCGCGCAGGCTGGCCACATCCTCCCCCACCGGGTCGGCACCGCCTTCCGGCATTCCGTAGCCCGCTGTCGCGCAATCCGCGCCACCTTGGCGCGGCGCGCGGGCCGGGATGCCGACCACCGTCGCCCCCGCGGCCACCGGATTGACCACCACGGCATTCGCCCCGATCCGCGCGCCGCGGCCGAGGGTGATCGGCCCCAGCACCTGCGCCCCCGCCCCGATCACCACCCCGTCGCCGACCGTCGGATGCCGCTTGCCGGGGCTGCCCGACATTCCGCCAAGGGTCACGCCGTGGTAGATCAGCACGTCGTCGCCGATCTCGGCCGTCTCACCGATCACCACGCCCATGCCATGGTCGATGAACAGCCGCCGGCCGATCGTCGCTCCGGGATGGATTTCGATGCCGGTCAGGAAACGCCCCAGGTGGCTCGCCACCCGCGCCGTGCCGCTCAGCCCCAAACGCCACAGTCCATGCGACATCCGGTGCCACAGCACCGCATGCAGCCCGGCATAGGCCAGGACCACCTCCGGCCAGGACGGCCGGGCGGGGTCGCGGGCGCGGATGCTGCGGCCGAGTTCCAGGATTTCCAAACGCCTCTCCGGGGCCCGTCAGGCCAGCCACGACGGCACGGGCAGGCCGCGCTCGCGCAGAAAGATGGGGTTGAACAGTTTGGATTGGTAGCGGGAGGCCCCGTCGCAAAGAATGGTCACGATCACATGCCCCGGCCCCATCGCCCGCGCGACGCGCATGGCGGCCGCCACGTTCAGCGCCGCGCTCCCGCCGAGGCCGATCCCCTCACGCAGCAGCAGGTCGAAACAGATGGCCAGCGCCTCCGGGTCCTCGATGCGCACGGCGTCGTCGATCTGCGCGCCCGCCAGGTTGCCCGGCACCTGGCTGGCCTGGCCGATGCCTTCGGTGATCGAACTGCCTGCCGCTTTCATCTCGCCGGTCTGGACCCAGGCATGGAGTCCCGAACCGGCTGGATCGGCCAACACGATGCGAACCTGTGGGTCGCGGGCCTTCAGCGCCCGGCCGACGCCCGCCAGCGTGCCGCCGGTACCGCAGGAACAGGTGAAGGCATCGATGCGACCGCCGGTCTGTGCCCAGATCTCGGGGCCGGTGGTGTCCTCATGCGCCTGGCGGTTGGCCAGGTTGCCGAACTGGTTGGCCCAGATGACGCGCTGGCCGGTGACGGCCATCTCCTCGGCGATGCGGCGGCTGGTGTTCACGTAGTGGCCGGGGTCGGCCAAGGGCTTGGGGGCGACCAGCCGCAGGTCGGCGCCGATCATGCGCAGGAAATCCAGTTTCTCGCGCGACTGGGTTTCCGGCACCACGATGACGCTGCGCCAGCCCCGGGCATTGGCGGCCAGGGCCAGGCCGATACCGGTATTGCCCGCGGTGCCTTCGACCACGGTGCCGGGCTCGCCGGGTATCAACTGCCCGCGGGCGATGGCGTCCTGCAGGATGCCCAGGGCAGTTCGGTCCTTGACCGAACCGCCCGGGTTCATGAATTCGGCCTTGCCCAGGATCTCGCAGCCTGTCGCGGCCGAAGGGCCGGCCAGGCGAATGAGTGGCGTGTTGCCCACGGCCCCCCAAAAACCATCCACCGGCCCGTTTGCCATCAGGCCAGGTCCACCCAGCGCAGATGGGGTTTTTGGGCGCCACAGCCCTGGGCAAGCCGTGCCTTGGGACGGCTGAACAGCAATACCCAATCGCCATCGGCCCAGTCGTGGAAGGAGATGCGGCCCGCCGTTGTTTCGGCGGTGAAATCCGGGGCGATGGTGCCGAATTGGATGGACATGCGTTGATCCTCCGTCACGACGCCTTATTACACGTCGGCAGATCGTTGTGTTCTGAGCCTGAGGACCAAAACACAGTGCAGCCATGCGGTCGAGCGGCCGGCGTCAGATCGCGAAGTTCAGCGGCCCCGCGGCGGGCCGCTGCATCCCGGCGGCGGCGGCGCGGGACAGCAGGTCGGCCAGCGAATGCCGCGCCAGGGTGGCCTGCAGCCCGGCTTCCAACTCTGCCCAGAACGGCTCGGCGACCAGCGCGCGCAGCCCGCTGCCGGGGGGCGCCGTCGCCGTGCTCAAGGAGTCGCCGGCGGGTTCCTCGGCGATCGCGTTGATGATGGTGTCGAGCGCGATATCCCGCGCCGGCCGCGCCAGGCGATAGCCGCCCTTGGGGCCGCGCGTGCTGGCCAACAGCCCGCTCCGCGCCAGGGCCTGCAACACCGGCTCGATCCCGCGCCGCGCCTCGCCCAGCCGATCGGCGATATCGGCGCCCGGCACGGTGCCGCCGCGGCCGGCGAAGAAGGCCACGTCGAGCATGATGCAGACGGCGAGCCACACCCGTTCCTGCTTGAGCATCATGGCCTCGGTTCCACGGTCTGGGGCTACCCCATGTTTTCACGGCATCGAGGCGTGGTATCATGAGGCCGATGCCCGACGCCATCCCGCCGCCGCTCCGCCCGCCTGCTGGCCACCCGCCGGGCCTGCGCGCCTCTGTGCTCGACACCATCGGGGCGACCCCGCTCGTGCTGCTGCCGCGCCTCGCGGCCGAATGGGGGCTCGTCGCCCGGCTCGCGATGAAATGCGAATTCTTCAACCCAGGCGGCAGCGTCAAGGATCGGATCGGCCTGGCCATGGTGCTCAAGGCGGAGGCCGAGGGCCTGATCGCGCCCGGCCGCACCACGCTGGTCGAGCCGACATCGGGCAACACCGGCATCTCTCTGGCGACCGTCGCTGCCGCCCGCGGCTACCGGCTGGTCGTGACCATGCCCGAAGGGGCCAGCATCGAACGCCGACGGATGCTGCGGCTGCTGGGCGCGGAGTTGGACCTCACGCCTTCGGCGCTCGGCATGGCCGGGGCGATCGCCCGCGCCGAGGCGATCCTGGCCGCAACGCCCGGGGCCTGGATGCCGCGCCAGTTCGACAACGCGGCCAACCCCGCCGCCCATGCCGCGACCACCGCCGAGGAGATCTGGGCCGATACCGGCGGCACGGTCGATGTCATCATCTGCGGCATCGGCACCGGCGGCACCGCGACCGGCATCGCCGGCGCGCTGAAGCCGCGCCGGCCGGGCTTGCGGGTGATTGGTGTGGAGCCGGCCGAATCGGCGGTGCTTTCGGGCGATGAGGCGGGGCCGCACGGCATTCAGGGCATCGGCGCGGGGTTTCGCCCCGCCATCCTTGAACTCGAACGGCTGGATGGGGTGATGCGGGTGGCGGAGGCCGATGCGCTGGCGGCGGCGCGCAGGGTCGCGCGGCTGGATGGCCTCGCGGTGGGGATTTCCTCGGGTGCGGTGCTGCATGCGGCCGGCATCGTCGCGCGGGAGCCGGGGCTGGCCGGCGGCCTGGTCGTCGGGATCGCCGCCTCCGGGGCCGAGCGGTATCTCTCGACGGCGCTGTTCGCCGGGCTTTGATCCGGGGTGACGCAGCCCGACCCTGTTCCGGGCCGGGCTGATCTGGCCTAAAGCCCTACCGACTTACCTCGCCACAAGAGAGGCCCATGTCCGGACCCACCGACAGCGCACCGCCCCTCGACCGCGCCAATCGCGCGCGCGATGCCGGCGACTGGGCCGTGGCCGCGGCACTATACGCGGACCATCTGGCGCTGGCACCCGGCGACTGGCCGGCGATGGTGCAGCGGGGCCATGCGCTGAAGGAAGCGGGGGCGGCGGAGGCAGCGCTCGACGCCTACCTCGCGGCCGAGACCCTGGCGCCCGAGGATGCCGACCTGCAACTCCAGATCGGCCATGTGCTGAAGCAGCAGGGCCGCTGGGAAGCGGCCGCCATGCGCTACGCCCGCGCCGCAACCCTCGACCCGGCCAACCCGGTCGCCGCGATCGAGGCCGTCGGCACGGACCGCATGCTGCCCCGCGCCCCGGCCGGGGCACAGCCGCTGCCCGCGCCACGCCCGGCCGGCGCCGATCCGCGGCTGGTGTTCGACGTGACCGACCTGCTCGATCACTTCTCGGTCCGCCGCACGCCCACGGGCATCCAGCGCGTGGCCATCGGCATCCTGGGGCCCATCCTTGAGGGCGGGCTGCCGGCCGGGGCGCTGACCGGGCTCGGCACCGCCTTCGCCGTCTTCGATCCCGTCCCGGGGGTCTGGCGGCGGCTGGAGCGTGCGCCCTTCGCCACCATCCTGCGGCTGTCGCGCACCGGCGCCTTGACCACCGATGCCGACTGGGTGGCGGCGACGGCGGCGATCAAGACCGCACGGATGATGGCACCGCCGGTGCGCTTCGCCCCAGGGGCGGTGCTGGTGAACCTCGGCAACGCCTTCGGCATCCCCGACTACTTCCGCGGGTTGCGCCGGGTGCAGGCGACCCATGGGGTGCGGTGGCTGCCCTTCGTGCACGACTGCGTACCGCTGGAGGTGCCGGAGCACTGCCAAGACAGCATGCTGGGCGACTATGCCCAGTGGTTCGCCTGCTTCGCGACGCATGCCGCGGGCTTCCTGTGCAATTCCGAGAACACCCGGCGCGACGTGCTGCGCCACATGGAACCGCTGCGGTCCGGACGGATGCCGCCGGCCAGCGTGGTGCGGCTGGACGGCGATCCGCGCGCCGCCCTGCCGCCATCGCCGGTGGCCTGGGAGGAGGTGCCGGCGCTGCGGCCCGGCGAGCCCTTCGTGCTGTTCTGTTCCACCATCGAAAGCCGCAAGGACCACCACCTGGTCTTCTCGGCCTGGCTCGCGCTGCTGCGCCGCCATGGCGCGGCGAAGATCCCCCGCCTGGTCTGCGCCGGGCGCACCGGCTGGCACGCGCAGGCAGCACTCGACCTGTTGGCGCAATCGGCGCTGCTGCGGCGGCATGTGGTGCTGACGGGGGAAGTTTCGGACGAGGCGCTGGGCCTGCTCTACGACGCCTGCGCCTTCAGCGTGTACAACAGCCATTATGAGGGCTGGGGCCTGCCGATCACCGAAAGCCTGGCCCATGGCAAGGTGCCGGTGGTGCCGCGGCATTCCTCGCTGCCCGAGGCCGGCGGCGCGGCCGCGGTATATTTCACCCCCCGCAGCGAGCCCGACCTCGTCGCCGCCCTCGAACCCCTGATGCTAGACCCCGCGGCGATGGCGGCAGCACAGGGCAGGCTGGCCGTTGCGCCGTTGCGCGCATGGTCAACACTGACGTTGGATGTGCTGGCCGCCGTGCGGGCCCTGCCCGAGGCCGCCGACCTGCCGGCCATGCCGATGCAGCCGGGCCGGCGCTACGCCACCGAGCGCAACCGGCTGACCCGTCCCGAACCGGCCATGGCCGTCGTCGAACGCTTGCGCGACGGCAATGGCTGGCACCCCGCCGAACCATGGGGCGTCTGGTCGAAGCAGGGCCCGGTGGCCTTGGCGCTGGCACTGGCGCCCGGGCTCGGTGGCAAGGCGCTGCGGCTTTACCTCGACCTGCGGTCACCGCCGCGGCCGATCACCCTCAGCATCGTGGCGCGCGCCGGCGATCAGGAGACCCGGGCGATGCTGCCGCTGGAGCCCGGACCCGACTTCATCACGGCGATCGACATCCCGCCGATGCCGGCCACCGCCATGCTGGAACTGGAATTGGACGCCGGTCCCGGCGTGCGCCTGGCCGACCTTGGCGTCGATGATCCGCGCACCATCGGCATCGGCCTGCGGGCGGTCATGCTGTGCGACGCGGAGGACCTGCTGTCGCGCCTGGGCTATGTCGAGGCCGCGCGTTTCGCCCCGGCGATGGTCGAGCGCGTGCTGGCATGATCTTCGCCGTCCCGGCGGGCATGATCTTCGCCGTCCCGGCGGGCATGATCTTCGCCGTCCCGGCGGGCATGATCTTCGCCGTCCCGGCGGGCATGATCTTCGCCGTCCCGGCGGGGCGCCGCGCTTGACCCGCGTCCTGGTCACCGGGGCGGCGGGCTTCATCGGTGCCGCGCTGTCGCGCGCCTTGCTCGCGGACGGGCATGAAGTGCTCGGGATCGACAGCCTCACGCCCTACTACGACCCGGCGCTGAAGCAGGCGCGTCTCGAAGGTCTGCGCGCCACGCCGCACTTTGCCTTCCAGGCGGTCGATATTGCCGACCCCG
>JBBRWI010000201.1:0-7118 GCA_038249305.1 Acetobacterales bacterium | reverse complement strand
GCTGGAGGCCGCTGGCGGGATCGGTGCCCGCGCCTGGCTGACCCTGCCAAACTGGCGACTGGTTGAGCCAAAGGGCACCGCCTGACGGCTCAGCGCCAGGCAAAAAGCAGCAGCAGGCTCCGCTGCCAGACGTTTTCGTTGTCGTCCGACAGGACGGCCACACAATCGCGGCCGCCCGTGCGGAAGGATGAAACGCCCTCCCAGTTGTCCAACGGCACCGGACCGGTGAAGCGCAACACCTCCCGGCCCGCGATCACGGGCGCGGCCAGGTCGGCAGGCGAGACGCGGACTAGCCGGGCCGTAAATCCGCCGAGCCAGGAAAAAGAACGCTCCAAAACCAGCGCCCCGCCATCGGGCAGGCCACAGGCGTCGGTTGGGTCGAGTCCCGGGGCCGGTTGGTAGGCGACGCGCTGCCAGTCTCCACGCGCCCCACGCAGCCAGGCAACCCTGCGATCCGGCGCCGGGCCATCCCAAAGCGCTTCTGCGACCGCAAACCAGCGGCCATCCGCCAGCACCGCCAGGCTTTCCGGCCCGCCGTTGCGCGGCGCCTTGTCAAGCCCGGGTGGCGGCTCGACAAAGCGGCCGGGCCCATCGAAGCCGTCGTAGATCCGGATGCGATGCCAGCGTTCGAAGCCGACCAACCAGCGCCCATCTGGCAGCCGTGCCAAAGATTCCGCGTCGCGCTGGAAATTGCCCGACATCGGTATGCCCGCGCCATCGAGCAGCGGACCGTGGTGAACCTCCTCCAACCCAACTGGCGCGCCGCCGGCGCCCAGGACCAGCCGGGCCTGGAGCCAGCGCCCGCCGTCACTGACCGCCGCCAGGGCAAGGTCATCGCCGATATGCAGCCCCGACAGCCCGCCGAAACCGAGTCGATCGCCATTGATCTCAAGGCCGCCCAGTGCCCGAAGCGGGCTGTCCGGTGGGGTGGCGAAAGGTGGCAGTGGGACGGCGAAGGAGCCGCCGAAGGCGGTGGTACGGCAGCCGGCCAGCCCGGCCAGCGCCAGCAGCGCCCCGCGGCGGGGCCACGCCCCACCGGCCAGCATGTCAGGCCAGCAGCGGCGCGCGTTCGGCGGCAGCGCGCTGCCAGGCGGCGGCCGCGTCCTCGTCGAACAGCTCCGCGAGTTTTTTCATCATGGTACCGCCCAACTCCTCGGCATCGACGATCGTTACGGCGCGGCGGTAATAGCGCGTGACATCGTGGCCGATGCCGATGGCAATGAGTTCGACGATGTCGCGGCCTTCAATATCACCGATCACCTTGCGAAGATGGCGTTCCAGATAGTTGCCGGGATTGACCGACAGGGTGCTGTCATCGACCGGCGCGCCGTCGCTGATGACCATCAGAATGCGGCGGCGTTCCTGGCGGCCGAGCAGGCGCTTGTAGGCCCATTCCAGCGCCTCGCCGTCGATGTTTTCCTTCAGCAGCCCCTCGCGCAGCATCAGCCCGAGGTTTTTCCGCGCGCGGCTCCAGGGCGTGTCGGCGGATTTGTAGAGGACGTGGCGCAGGTCGTTCAGCCGCCCCGGATTGCGTGGCTTGTTCGCCTTCACCCAGGCATCGCGGCTTTGCCCGCCCTTCCAGGCGCGGGTGGTGAAGCCCAGGATCTCGACTTTTACGCTGCATCGTTCGAGCGTGCGCGCCAGGATGTCGCAGCACATGGCGGCGACGGTGATCGGGCGGCCACGCATCGAACCAGAATTGTCGATCAGCAAGGTCACGACCGTATCGCGAAAATCGGCTTCACGTTCGCGCTTGTAAGTCAGAGAATGCGTCGGATTGGCGACGATCCGCGCGAGGCGCGCCACGTCGAGCATCCCTTCCTCAAGGTCGAATTCCCAGGCGCGCTGCTGCTGCGCAAGCAGCCTGCGTTGCAGGCGGTTGGCAAGTTTCGAAACCACGCCCTGCAAATGGGAGAGTTGCTGATCGAGTTGTTGCCGCAGCCGCGCCAGTTCATCGGCGTCGCAGAGGTCCTCGGCTTCGACGACCTCGTCATGGGCCTGGGTGAAGGCGTGGTAGCGACTGCTGTCATCGACCTGCGGCACCTCGCGCCGGGCCTGTGGGCCGCCAGGCTTGTCGTCGCCTTCGGCGGCCGCCCCCTCTTCGTCCTGTTCGTCGCCGGCTTCTTCCGAGGCCTCACCTTGCTGCGCCTCGGGCTGGGCGCCGAGCATGGTGTCGGATTCCTGGGACTTGCTTTCGCCTTCGCCGGAATTGTCCTGCGATCCGGTGCTTTCGGCCCCCTCCTCGCCCTCGTCGTCCGCTTGGGACTCGGCTTCGGCCTCTGCCTCGGCGAGGTCAAGTGCCGCGAGCAGGCGGCGGGCGGCCTTCGCGTAGCCTTCCTGGCTTTCGCGGGCCGCCACCATCTCATCCAGCGCCGCGGCAGCACCGTCGATCATCGTCTCACGCCACAGGTCGAGCACGCGGCGGGCAGCCGCCGGGGGCGGTTCGCCGGTCAGGCGTTCGCGCGCGAGCAGGGAAAGGGCGGCGGGCAGCGGCAACTGATCCTTCCGCGTCATCCGGTCATAGCCCTCGGCCTCGCACTGCTCGTTGAGGCGGGCGGTAAGGTTGGCGGCGACACCGGCCATGTGGGCAGCCCCCACGACCTCGACCCGCGCCTGCTCCAGGGCGTCAAACACCTCTTTGGCCTCACGGCGGGCGGGGGTGCGGGCGGCGTGCAGGGCTTCGTCATGGTGGCGCAGGCGAAGGGCTATGGAATCGGCCGCCCCACGCAGCCTGGCCATCTCCGGCGCTGGCAGTGCTCGGGTTGGCAGCGGCAACCGGGCGCGCTTGCCGGCGAGGCCAGACGGGCCGGGCTGGAAGGCAACCGAAACCTCGGCCCCGGCATGGGCCATGGCGCGCAGCGCGCCGGCTGTGGCTTTCTTGAAGTCTTCCTGCCGGGTCTGGTCTTTCGAACCGGACATCGGTGGTTACTTCTTACCGAACAGGCCGGTGGCCACTTCCTCGTTGAAGCAGCGCTGATAGTACTCGGCCACCGTGCTGCGCTCGGCCTCGTCGCACTTGTTAAGGAAGGTGAGGCGGAAGGCAAAGCCGATGTCACCGAAAATCTTGGTATTCTCGGCCCAGGTAATGACGGTGCGCGGCGACATCACGGTGCTGATGTCACCGGCGATGAAGCCGGCGCGGGTCAGGTCGGCCAACGCCACCATGGCCTCGGTCCGCTTCTTCATCTTCGTGTCGGAGGCGTCCATGCCCATCTTGGCCATGACGATCGCCGTCTCCTGCCCGTGCGGCAGGTAGTTCAGGGTCGCGACGATGTTCCAACGGTCCATCTGCCCCTGATTGATCTGTTGGGTGCCGTGGTAGAGGCCGGTGGTATCGCCCAGGCCCACCGTATTCGCCGTGGCGAAGAGGCGGAAGGATGGGTGCGGGCGGATGACGCGGTTTTGGTCGAGCAAGGTCAACTTGCCCTCGACTTCCAGCACCCGCTGGATCACGAACATCACGTCCGGCCGGCCGGCATCGTATTCGTCAAAAACCATCGCGCAGGGGTGCTGCAGTGCCCAGGGCAGGATGCCTTCACGAAACTCGGTGACCTGCTTGCCGTCCTTGAGAACGATGGCGTCCTTGCCGATCAGGTCGATGCGGCTGATGTGGCTATCCAGATTCACGCGCAGACAGGGCCAGTTCAGCCTAGCGGCGACCTGTTCGATGTGTGTTGACTTGCCGGTGCCGTGATAACCCTGGACCATCACCCGCCGGTTGAAGGCAAAGCCCGCCAGGATCGCCAAGGTCGTGTCTTTATCGAATCGATACGCCAGGTCGATGTCCGGGACGTGTTCCGTCCGGATCGCGTATCCAGGCACCACCATGTCGCTGTCGATACCGAACACGTCACGGACCTGATAATCCATGTCGGGCAGGTTGATCGCGCTGGTCGGTCGGACGTCGGAGAGGGTGGCCACCTTGGTCATGTTCCTGGCTAAGGTCCTGCTCGTAAGGGTTCGCGTCCGGTCGGTCAGCCTGCTGCGGCGCGTGCGGACCGTGCTGGCCGATCGGCCGACGTGGCCGGTCGTTCACCGCTTGGCCGCGGTGTCGCGGCTGAAGTTGTGCCAGGGTTGGGCGTTTGTGCAAGCCGCGCCCGCAACAAGGAGTAGGCGCGGTTGATATCCTTGAGTTTTTCTTCCGCCACCTTGTCGCCCCCGGTGTGGTCCGGGTGCAGGCGCTTGGCCAGTTCCTTGTATTTCCCGCGCAACTCGTCGGAGGTCAACGGCCAGCCGAGCCCCATGATGTCCAGCGCCGCGCGCAGTTCGGGCGGTGCCTCACGCGCTGACTTCTGGCGCTGGGGCGGGGCCTCGCCGAACAGGGACAAGGGGTCCTTGAGCATCTCCGGCGCGATCCGGCCATTGGCGCCGAGCCGACCGAGCGGCCAGGTCGGGCGCTGCCAGCCGGTATCGTCCCGCAGTTGGATTTCGATCTCCTCGGGCGAGAGACCTTTATAGAAGTCCCATGCCTGATTGTAGGCGCGGACATGCTCCAGGCAGAACCAATAATAGTCGCGTAAGCGCGACCGATCCCGCGGAGCACGGAATTCGCCAGGATTCTCGCAGCCCGGCGCATCGCAGCGGCGGGCGTTGAGGGAGGGGGACGGGCTTGTGGCCCTGAGGTTACTCGCGCGACGAGCCATGCGCGCCTTATGAGCGGCGTTTCATGCTACCGCAAGGCGAAGAAACGCAATGATGTTGCCGATCGGGCTTGCGATAACGTCATGGCTGGGCTGCAACGCCCTTTATCGGCGCATGGGTTGCGCCTGCGCCCGGCGCCCCAAGGCCCTTGGCACTGCCCGCGACCGGGCCTAACCGTGGGCGGATGAACGCTCCCTCCCCGACCTCTCCACGCCGTGCCGAGCGCATGCGCGACGCCCTGGCCGCGACCTTTATCCCGGCGCTGATCGAAGTGCAGGACGACAGCCACAAACACGCGGGGCACGCCGGGGCCGCGCCGGGTGGGGAGACGCATTACAACGTGCGGATCATCAGCCCCGCCTTTGCCGGCCTGTCGCGCCTCGCGCGATCACGCGCCGTGCATGATGCACTTTCCGACGAACTGGCTGGTGGGCTGCATGCCCTGGCGCTGGTGCTGCAGACGCCGGAGGAAGCAGGCTGATCTATCCGACCGGCGTCTTTGGCGGCGGTTCCGCCCATTCGGGCCAGCGCCGCGCCACCACCGGGCTTGCCGGCGCATAGGCGAGGCAGGTGCCCAGAATCGGCGGCCGCTTTTTCTGCGCCACCAGATCGGCGACCTTCTTCCGCCGCTGCCCGACCAGGGTCTGGTAGGCAACGGTCGCCATCTGGCCCAGCATTTCCCGCAGATGCGTGCAGCCCAGGATGCCGCCCACCCGTTCATGCACCGCCCGGTTGAAGCCAGGGCCGATTCGCAGGCCTTTCAGCACCGCGAAATTCGGCGCCGCCTGGGGGCAGACGGCGTAGGGGGTGAAGTCCGAGACCGCTTCGGCGGCCACGATCTCCATCTCCTCGGTCACCGTCAGCCGCAGCCACATGCCGTGCAGCGCGTCGCCAGGCTCGATCCGCCCGCGGTCGTCGCTGTCGAAGCCGTAGGATTTGGTGTCCTCCAGATGGCCTTCGATATCGAACAAGCCGTCTTCCCGCCGATAGCCGTGCATGATCAGCGCGCGGCGGTGCAGCGGCTGGCGGGGGGCAGGGGGCGACAGGGGCATGGGCGCGGGTCCGGAAGGTCTGCGGCAGTGCAACATAGGGCGCGGGGATCGGCAGGAACAGCCGAGGGATTTTGCGTGGCCGCCCGGCATGCTCGAACGCCTGTCAAGTCAGCGCCATCCGCCTTGCGGCCCCCGCCCCCTCGCCGCCGCCGGGAGCGCCGCCAACCCCGTCCATCCCCGGGGCTGCGTCCTTGTCGCAAAGGAATGGGGGCGGGCGCTGTCGCCTATTCGGCCTGGACGCCGCGCTCCCGGATCAACTTTCCCCAGGAGAGGGTTTCGGCCGCGAGCAGGCGGCGAAGGTCCTCAGCCGAGCCGGGGGACAGCGCCACCCCCTGCTCGGCCAGGCGCCGCGACAGCGCCGGGTCGGTGGTGGCGACGCGGAGCCCCGCTTCCAGCCGGGCCAGGACCGCGGGCGGCGTGCCGGCCGGGGCGAAGACACCCTGCCAGAAGGTGGCGTCGAAGCCGGGCAAGGTTTCGGCCATCGGCGGCACGTCGGGCAGCAGCGCCAAGCGCTCCGACCCACTGATCGCGAGCGGACGGGTCGCGCCCTCGCGCAAGGCCGGCAGGGCTTCCAGGGCCGCCTGCCACATCGCCTGGATGCGGCCTGTCCGCAGGTCGATCAGCGCCGGCGCCCCGCCGCGATACGGGACGTGGTTAACCTCGATTCCACCCTGGAGCCGAAGGAGTTCAAGTGCGAGGTGGTTCACCGCGCCGACGCCGCTGCTGCCAAAATCGATGCGGCCGGGATTGGCGCGGGCATAGGCGATGAACTCGGCCGCTGTTCGGGCCGGCACCGAGGGATGAACATGCAAGACGAAAGCGCTGCGATAGCCCATTCCCACGGGCACCAGCGCGGTCATCGGGTCCCGCGGGGTCAGGTTCGGTTGCAGGGCCGGGTTGATGGCCAGTGACGTCGCCCCCATCAGCAGTGTGTATCCATCGGGCCGGGCGGCCGCCACCAAGGTCGCACTGACGCTGGTGGCCCCACCCGGGCGGCTATCCACGACGATCGCCTGCCCCAATTCACGCGACAGGCGCTCGGCGATGGCACGGGTGCTGATGTCGGTCAGCCCGCCAGGGGCGTATCCGTTGACCAGAGTGATCGGGCGGCTGGGCCAGGCGTCCTGGGCGCGGGCGGCCCAAGGTGCCGCAACGGCTGCTGACAGCACCAAGCGGCGCGAAAGAAAGCATTTCATTTGGGCGGTTCCCGTTTGATCCGGGCATAACGCTGGCGGCAGCCCGGAGATGAAGCAAGCCGCAACGTCTTTGTCATATTTCTGTCATTCTTCTGTCGCCATCGGCCAGTATCTACCGCGCCGCTCAAGGACGCCACCATGCTGGAACTCCAATCCATTACCCGCCGCTTTGGCGAAAGAACCGCTGTCGATGATGTGTCTCTGGCCTTTCCAGCCGGACAGATGGTGG